>CAIYXB010000191.1 GCA_903930015.1 uncultured bacterium
ACCAAGAGCTGTAGCTTCTTCAACGGCTCCAGTAATATTCGAACCAAAAATAGCAACACTTACATTCTCCGGCGAAAAGTTTTTTGCTGAGAACTTTATTACTTCTTTTGCTGAAGAATTTAATTTAGCTTCGGTTGTTTCTGCGTATATTAGAACTTTGCTCATATTGGTATTTTACCCGCATGAAAATTGCTAAAAACAACCTTATGCACTAAATTGGTGTTTTTCCTTAAATATCTAAGTTTTATGCTATATTTTGTTAGTATTATTCAATATTAGATGGTGGCAACAAGTAATAACAATTTTTATGATTTATTAGGCGTCTCGAAGGATGCTGATGAAAAGGATATTAAATCTGCCTATAAAAAAGCCGCAAGAAAATACCATCCAGATAATAGTGAGACTGGTAACGAAGAGACTTTCAAGAAATTAAGTGAAGCCTACGAGGTTTTAAAGGACCCAAACAAAAGAGCTATTTATGACCAGTACGGTGCTGAAGGCTTAAAGGGTTCTAGTGCTGGTGCTAGTGGTTTTTCAGGAGCAGCTGGCTTTGAAGATTTGGGAGATATTTTTTCTTCTTTTTTTGGTCAAGGATTTTCATCTGGTGGTGCAAGATCAAGAGGTCCAAGAGCCACTCGTGGAGAGGATCATACGGTTGAAGTAAATTTGAAATTCTTGGATCCTTTATCGGAGACAAAGAAAAAAATTAAATTAAATCCACTTGTTGTTTGTTCAAGTTGTAATGGTCTTGGTGCAAAAAAGCCTGAGGATATAGTTACCTGCGGTACTTGTGCTGGTGTAGGTCAAGTGAGTACGGTTCAAAATACAATACTCGGTCAGTTTAGACAAACAAGTACATGCCCTGACTGTAGAGGCACAGGTAAGAAAATTAAAAATCCTTGTGGTGATTGTCGTGGTAAGGGTCAAAAAAGAGAGAACAAAGAAGTTGAAGTTACAATTCCCGCTGGTATCTTTGATGGAGCTACTTTAAGACTTTCTGGAATGGGTGACGCTGGTACACACGGTGGACCGCCAGGTGATATTTATTTGTATATTAATGTAGAAGAAAATCCTACAATGAAAAGAGAAAATGCAGATGTGCTCACTGAAATTGATATAGGTTTTGCGGAAGCTGCTCTAGGAGGGGATTTTGATATTAAATCTCTTGAAGGCAGTGAGAAATTAAAAATCAAAGCAGGTGTTCAGTCAGGTGAGATTATAACTTTGAAGGACAAAGGTTTTCCTGTGTTAAATAATGCTAAAAGGCGTGGAAGTTATTACGTTAAAGTAAATGTAGTTACTCCAAAAAATTTAAGTTCTGAAGAGAAAAAACTTTTTAAAGAATTACAAGAACTGCGGCGTAATAAAGACATTAAAGTATAAATAGTTTTCTTTTTAATTAGGCGCTTGTAGCTCATTTGGATAGAGCACCAGTTTCCGGAACTGGGGGTAGTTGGTTCGAATCCAATCAAGCGTGCCATTTCTTATCCTCAAACATTCGTATGAATCTGAATCAAATTCAATTCACTATTTAGTGTTTTTAGGTTTTTTTGTTTGAATTTCTTATTTTCGGTTTTATGTTTTCTTGCATCACTGAGTAACATTAAATTATCGATACATCTTATCAATGGTTTTTGATAAAGTTTTTTTTCTACTTTTCCCAATATTCTTGAAAATAGACTACTTCTTTTTGATCCTGGGTAAATCATCAAGATTTTAGTTCGTCATTATTTTCAATAGCTAAAGTTGATTATTGCTGTTTACCTAGATCTTACCGCCCACTTGATCCGATAAGCACTAAGTGATGACCCTTGTTTTTAGCCCGAATAATAGGATTAGTAGCTTTTTTAGCGTTGGCTAATCTGTATTGCTATAATTTAATTGAATAGGTATTTATATATTGGCGAGGAAAATTTCTTTTGAGCCATGATTATTTGTATCTATTATTGAAAATTGGCCTATGGCAGGATTGCCCGTAAATCTAAATAATCCAACTTTGAATGCTGCGAATGTTGCACTGCAAAATCCTGCTGCAAATAATTCTGCAAGTGTAGATACTTTTAACGACAGCAAACCGAAGCTAACATTACCAGGCGCAATTAGAAATACTTTTAATATCACTGAAATGTTTATGGCTCTGCCTTTGCTTGCAAATTCTTTTGTACTTCAAGCAGATAATATTGCAGATCAAACAAATATAAATCTAGTCAAAGATGCTGGAGCAGCTGGATATATTGGAGATTCATTTCGTACTATTTCAAGTGTATTTAAGCAATTTATAGATAAATTTATTGCGGGTGGTAAGACTGCCAATGATATTGATTCAAATAGATCTGCGAATCTAACTCAAAATTTTCTAAAAAGAATCTTGCATCCGAATATTACAAAGGAATTTACTTCATTACTTTTCAATACACGACGTATTGTTTTTAATTTATTCCCAAATACTTTCACGGTACCTTCTGTAGAACATGATCCATTAAATCCAGATAGTACAAAAGATGTTGCTGGAAGAACCACTGCAAACTTCTTTAGCTTGATGGCTTATGTAACTCGTCCATTGACAGCCTTGACATCCCTCTTTGCTGCAGCTACCACTGTGCCAAGTCATTTAATGGGCTCTTATTTCACTTATACAGGTAATCAAAAAGGATATGATGCGACTAAGTATTTCAATAGAATTTCTGAGATATTTACACCATTGTTGTCGAATTTATCTTCACTTTTAAGTGTCTCTAAATCATACATAGATTCTTTTGTTGGCAGAAAAAATGGTCAAAAAGAATCTTTGTTTGTTACTAGAGGAAGGTATCACGTAAATTGGACAAACATGATTCAAGGTATTTTTGGCTCTGTAACTTCAATCCCATATTTTCTTGGTATCTTTGGAAAATTAAGGGATGTTGTGCAAGAAAAAGATACGGATCAAGATTATAAATTTTCTAAGAATTTAAAAGTATTAGCTGAGAATATTTTTCCTAAGCTTGAGCCATGGATTCAAAAAATTATTCCTAGTTTTGATGTTGATATTACTTTGGATAATGTAAAAGAAAATACAGAAAAGAGAATAGCTGGCACTGAGAAATTAATAAAAAATTTCCTGGATTCATTCTTTAATTCAAGTACATTAATGAAGAATATTTTTTCTCATGTTAGGCCAAGTGATGGTGTTGGTAATATTCAAGGATTAGCTGATAGCCATACCGTTAATTCTGGTGATCACAGAGATTATAGTTTTGCATATATCAAAAAAGATACTTTCTTTAGAGAAATATTTGATTGGTTGCATCCAATGCAATCTATGTTGATGCTTTTACCAAACTCTCTTGTCAGTTCTTCTGATCCTTATATCTTGGATAATTCTAAGACGCTGGGAAGAAGGTTCGATAGATTGTTTGGATTTAATTCAATGTTGCTATCATTTCCAAATTATGTGATCTATGGACTTTCAACAAGAGTACCTCAGATGATATTGAAGTATTGTGAATATGTCGATAGAAAGTCGTCCTTTAAAAAATCTGAGGAAGTCAATCTGGCCGGGAAATCAGGTTTTGATTCTTATCAGAAAATTATAGCGACCCTAAGAAAATTACCAATCCCAGGTACTGCTTTTCTTGCAAGTAAATTAGAAGGACTTGGAATTACAGAAAGTACATTTAGGGATGATGGAGCATTCAGAGAAATTTTTGATGCACTTGATACTTCTGCCAGACAGCAAGAAGCAAGTGTAAAAGCTTCTGAGCTTGTTGGAGCAACTAGAATTGGCTTTAGAACCCTATTGGAAAGAAGAAATGGTCTATTCTTTGCGAGACGTGATAGACAAACGGGCTTAACGGATGAAGAGACTTCTAGGCAAGGATTCTACCAATCAGTTGGTAAATTTAAAGATATAGTCGGTAAGATTCCTGTTGTAGGATGGGTAGCATCTCCTCTTATAGAAGCGTTCAGAGGTTTCTATAAGATAGATACTTCTAATAGAAGAAATGTTGTTAGAAATAATATTTCTGAGAATTTAGCTCAAGTACAAAATCAAGCTGCTGCAACCGGAGTTGCAGCTTGAACTTCAAGATTAGCTAAGCAAGCAGCTCCAATCATTCCAGAGTCATTGCCTAGTATTCCTTCAATGATATTAACGTAGTCTTTGACACCGTCGATAACTTTGTCGCGAGTTTTTTTGTTTAATTTTGGATAGTTGATAAATTGTGCCATGCCGCCTGATACAACAACTGCCTCTGGATCAAGGGTATTGATTACGCTTGCCATTCCAATTGCTAGATAGTCGTGCCAGTTATTCAAAACTTCAAGTGCTGTTTCATTACCCTTTTGATGAAGTTCCATAAGTTTGTAATTATCGATAGTTGTATCTGCAAAAAATAAATGAGCAGTATTCTCTAAGCCAGTTCCAGAAGCGTAAGCTTCCCAGCAATCCCATGCTCCGCAAGTGCAGCGGCGATTGTGTTTGTCTGATACTTTAATATGCCCTATTTCCCCACCTGCAAAATGTTTACCTCTCCAGATTTTGTTGTTGAAAACAATTCCACCACCAATGCCAGTTCCTACTATTACTAGAAGTACAGGATCAAAATCAGCAGCTCCCCCAACCATGTACTCACCAAAAGCAGCACAGTTTGCATCGTTCTCTACAACGACAGGAATCCCTAGTACCTTCTCTAATTCTTTTTTTACTTTAGTGCCTTTCCAACCTTTGATATTTCCGCAGCCACCAATCATTTGTCCATCATCACTAACCATGCCAGCAGTAGAAATACCAACAGCTTTAACTTGGTGTTTTTCTTTGATTGAATTCACCATTTTTGCCATTAAATCAAGAATTGCTTGTGGATTATTTTGTGGAGTAACATCTTTCAGTAATTCATCTAAAACCAATTTGCCGTTGACAAAAGGAGCTGCTGCTATCTTCGTCCCACCCATGTCAATACCAATTGTGCAAATATCTTTATTTAAAGCCATAGCTTGGTAATATATCATGATTTAACTAGGATTTCCGTTTTAGTAGAAATTATTTAGAGTAATGCGAATCCCCAGAAGCTTGCTTTGAGGGATTCGAGCTACGATAAAAGCCACCGAACCGATTTTAGGAGAGGTGTCATCTTGAAGTGGTTTTCAGATTAAAAACTTCTATAATATATTATTTTTTTTGAATATATTGAAAATTAGTAAAATTTAATGGAACTTTTCTGGACAAGAATGAAAAATTAAAGAATAATAAAATTACCGAAAGAGGTAAAATTTTCGGGAACTTTCAAAGGAGAAATAAAATGTCAGAATTTAACTCTACGAAAATCTCTTTTAATAAGCATACAAAGGCTGAGCTTGTTAATCAGATTGAAGCTTTACAACGTTTTTACTATGAAATGGGTTACGACTCTAATAATATGCGCACTATCTTCTCGCTTACTCTTTCCTATTTAAAAGGAAAAGTTAATAGGTTAATCATCAAAACTTTTTTTGAAGTTATGATGATCGATAATAAATTAACTTCAAATAAAGAAATTAACTTGTTAAATTGTTTTGATTCTTTAATTGAAGAGCTTGATGAGGAAAGTAAATTAGATAATCTTTCTAAGCTTGCAGATGGTAAACCTAAAGCGATGAATAATTCAGTGGAAGATTTCAATTTAAAATTAGCTTAAAAAAAAAGACTTGAGAAAATAACTCAAGTCTTTTTTTTGATTATCATTAGCTTAACTAAGCTGCAACAGCTCCACTTAAAATAGATTTGCCTGCAGATTTGAGATCTTGGCAAGCTTGAAGAACTCTTTTTGACATAGCTTCTTCACCTTTTTTGATGTATGAACGTGGATCATAAAGTTTTTTATCTCCAACTTCACCATCTATTTTAAGAACACCGTCATAATTTTTCAACATGTGTTCTACTATTGGTCTTGTAAATGCATACTGCGTATCAGTGTCAACGTTCATCTTGATAACACCATAATTTAGTGTTTCATGAATATCGCTTAAGTCAGAACCAGATCCACCATGGAATACTAAGTCCAAAGCTGCTGTAGCACCGTGTTTGTCAGTGATTGCTTTTTGTCCATCTTTTAAGATAGTTGGTTTTAATTTCACGTTTCCTGGTTTGTAAACACCATGCACGTTACCAAAAGTTGCAGCAAGCATTATTCTTCCAATTGGATTTAATACTTCGTAAACTTCAAGCATCTCTTGTGGAGTTGTGTAAAGTTTGTCAGCTGGAACTCCAGATGTATCGTGGCCATCTTCTTCTCCACCGACAACTCCTGTCTCAACTTCAAGAATGATTTGGTTTTTTACACAGTCTTGAAGAAGTTCTTTCGATACTTTCAAATTTTCTTTTAGTGGAAGCTCAGAACCGTCAAACATGTGTGAATTAAATAAATTTGTTTGACCATTCGCTCTTCTCTTTGCAGTTTCAGCGATCAGTGGTTTTAGGAATCCATCTACTTTATCTGGATGGCAATGGTCGGTGTGAAGTGCAACGTAAATATTGTACTTAGCTGCAAGTGTGTGAACTGCTTCAGCAAGCACTATTGCTCCAAGAGCCATATTCTTTTGATTGATACCTGAAGCGAATTGTCCGCCACCAGTAGATACTTGTATAATTCCATCTGATTTAGCATCTGCTAATCCTTTAAGTGTTGCGTTGATAGTTGCAAGTGATGTGATGTTGATTGCAGGGTATGCAAACTTATCTTTTTTTGCTCTATCAAGCATTTGACAATATTGTTCGTAATTTACAACAGGCATAAAAATAAACTCCTTTTTTAAAGTCCGACTTTATTATATTAAAATGCAGCTCTTTCAAGCTTTAAATTAAAGTGAATGAATACATAATCAAGATAATAGCTATGCGCTTAGTACTTCAGCTACTGGTTTTCCGGTATACTCCATTAAAATAACTTCAAGAAGCGGGTGACGATTCATTTTTCTGTCGAGTAAATCATGAATTTCAGAGCGAATATCAATTTTGATTTTCTCTGATTCTAATTTTTGATCTTTTTTCTTGGAATTTGAATTGGGCTTATGAGCACTTGTCTCTAGACCTCTTTTTGCTGAGGCAATAACTTTCTCTAGAAATTTATCTTTTGTTTCTTGAGGAGATAAAACAATACCCTTTGCATAGACCTTAGGATGATCCATGAGCTCTCCATAAGCATTAATCGTCATCACTATCATCAAAGCACCTTCAGATGCGATCATGCGCCTTTCAAGCATAATAGCTGAATCTAATTCACCAACATTGGCATTATCTACCATAATAATACCTGCTTCAACTCTATCTAGAATTTCGCATTTACCGTCTTGCATTTGCATAACGTCTCCGTTGTCAGCAATAAGAATTTTGTCTGGGTCAATTCCACACTGTACGGCAGTTTGACCATGTTTCACAAGCATTCTGTATTCACCATGACAAGGCATAAAATATTCTGGTTGCACAAGGTTAATCATCATTTTTTGCTCTTCTTGGCTAGCATGACCGGATACGTGAATTACATGACCTAATCCATAAACAACTTCAGCACCTCTTTTGAAAAGACTATTTACTAAATTATTAACAGATTTTTCGTTACCAGGAATAGGTGAAGCACTCATGACAACAACATCTCCTGGTTGAATTTTCATGTATTTATGTTCATTACGTGCGATTCTTGAAAGTGCTGCGAATTGCTCTCCCTGAGAGCCAGTACACAATACTACTAAATCTTCAGGTGGAATTTTGTGAGCATCTTCTTGCCTTACTACAAAATCTTCAGGGAAGTTCATATAGCCAAGATCTTTTGAAATGCTAGCGAGGTTAATCATTGATCTTCCAAACAGTGCAAGTTTTTTTCCAGCTTTTAGAACTAGCTCAATGATGATTTTTATTCTTAAAACTTGGCTTGCAAAAGTTGTAATGTAAGTACGTCTTTTTGCGTTATTGATAATTTCTTTTAGTTTAGGGGTTACAACTTTCTCAGAAGGTGTATAACCCGGTTTTTCAGCGTTTGTACTATCACTTATTAACAGATTTACTCCATCTTCACCGGCTCTTGCAATTGAGGCAACATCAAAATAAAGATTATCAATTGGACTATGATCAATCTTAAAGTCAGCAGTATGAAAGACTCTTCCAGCAGGAGTATCAATGATTAAGCTAAAGCTATCTGCAATACTGTGATTATTGCGTAAGTAAGTCACAGAGAAGCTTGAGCCTACTTCGATTGTTGTTCTATCTTTAGTTAGTTGAATATTACTAAATGCAATTTTGGCTTCTTGAAACTTACCTTTGAGTAATCCCATAGCTAAGTTTGGTCCATAGATAATAGGAATATCAATTTCTCTAAAGAGAGGAATTATTCCACCAATGTGATCTTCGTGACCATGGGTTACAACCAGTGCTTTTATTTTATCTCTATTGTCCAGGAGGTAATTTAATTTTGGAAGAACTATATCAACACCAATCATCCCTACTGAAGGAAAAGCAAGTCCAGCATCTATGAGCATGATATCGTTCTCACATTCGTAGACCCATGTATTTTTGCCGATTTCATACATTCCACCAAGTGAAATAATTTTTAGTTTCTTGTCTTTATCAAGAGGTATTTTAGTATTTTTGATTTCTTTGTTCATTGAAAATTTATGAAATTACTTTTGTTGTTTGTAATAAAATTTTTTTTAATTCTTCTCTTTCAGCAGAACTAAGATTTACAAGAGGCAGTCTCAATTTATTTGAGCACAATCCTATTATACCCATTGCTTCCTTTGCACATGTTGGATTTGGTTGAGTAAATAATGCCATAAACAAAGGAAATAATCTAGTGTGAAGCTTCTGAGCGGCTTCAATGTCATATTTTGTATATAAATCCATCATTTCACGCATTTCTTCGCCAGCAAAGTGTGCTGCTACAGAAATAACACCATTTGCGCCAATACCGAGCATTGGTAAAGTTAAGCTATCATCCCCAGAATAAATTTTAAATTCGTTAAATTTTAAATTAGCTCGAATTTCTGTTATAAGGTCAAAATTGGTACTTGCTTCTTTTAATCCAACTATATTTGGGTATTTTAGTGCAAGCTTAATGATCGTTTGAGCATTGAGACTGACAACAGTTCTGGATGGAACATTATATAAAACTATTGGAAGTGTTGTTGCTTCAGCAATTTTTGAAAAATGTTCAAAGAGACCAGTTTGATTAGGCTTATTGTAATATGGGCAAACTAGTAAAACCGAATCAGCGCCGTGCTTTTGGGCTTCTTGTGTCATCTTAACTGCAGTTAGTGTGTTGTTTGAGCCAGCTCCAAACATTATCTTAGTATGAACGTTTAATTCTCGAAGTGTATTTTTTGTGAATTGCAGTAATTCAATTTCCTCTTCATGAGTGAGAGTTGGACTTTCGCCCGAAGTACCTGCAATCAAAATAGTGTCAGATTTGGTTTTAACTAAATGCTGAATAATTTTTTTTGCTGCATCGTAATCGATAGAATATTCATCATCCTTTTTAAAAGGAGTGATCATTGCTGTGATTAGTTCGAGTTTAGGCATTGGTTCTAAATTTTACAAGCTTTTGGTTTAAGGCTTTTTATTAATTCTTCACCAATTTTAACAGCATTTAAGGCAGCACCAATTCTTAAATTATCTGAAACAATCCAGCAATTAATCGCGTTTGGATTACTTGTGTCTTGTCTTAACCTACCAACATAAACTGGATCTTGTCCTGTTACTTGTAATGGAGTTGGATATTCTTTGTTTTGAGGATTGTCTAAGAGAACTAAATCATCAGTACCTTGCCAGATTTTTTTGATTTCATCTATTGAAACCGGTTTTTCAAATTCGACATTTACAGATTCGCTATGAGAAATAAAAACAGGTACTCTAACTGCAGTACAGGTAATTTGAAGGTCATCTCGGTGCATCATTTTTTTAGTTTCATTAATAAGTTTCATTTCTTCTTTCGTGTAACCATTCTCTGTAAAAACATCAATTTGTGGAATTAAATTAAAAGCTATAGGTTTTACAAATGACTTATAGTCATGCTCCTCATTATTAAGTGCTTTTTGACTTGCTTCATGTAATTCTTCCATTGCTTCTTTGCCAGCACCTGAAACACTTTGATAAGTGCTAACTACAACTCTTGTGATTCTATGTTTTTTATCTAAGGCTTTAAGAGCAAGTACCAGTGGTGCTGTTGAGCAATTTGGATTTGCAATAATACCTTTGTGGTTTTTAACATCATCACCATTGACTTGAGGCACTACAAGTGGAACCTCAGCATCCATTCGAAAAGCTGAGGAATTATCAATTAACACGCCGCCTGCTTTAACAATGGCTGGAGCAAATTTCTTACTAACTTCTCCTCCTGCTGATGCAAAAACAATATCAACTCCATCAAAGGCTTTGTCTTGAGCTAGTTCAACTTTATAAGAGTTACCTTGGCTAGAGATGATTGATATTCCTGCTGATCTTTCACTTGCAAGAAGTTTTATAGAATTGATCGGGAAGTTTCTTTGTTCTAAGATGTCAAGGAGTAATCTTCCGACATTGCCTGTCGCACCAAGTATAGCTATGTTGTATTTATTCTCTGACATAATCCAAGTAGAGTTCATTCTAGCTTAAATGACATATAATTTTGTAGAGTGGACGGTAAAAAAGAGCTTAAAAAATATGCAAGACAAATGATTTTTGTTGTCTTGATTCTTCTTTCATTAAGCTTAGTTACTTTATTTAGTGTTGCAGGCGGTGCTTTTTGGATAAAACAAGCACTTAATGTCGTTGTTGCTGGGACTATAGTTTTTTTTATATTTAAATTACTTGATGTAAAGCTTTTTCAGGATCTATCTTGGCTCTTTTATATAATTAATATTTTTTTGTTAATTGCTTTAAAGTTTCTCGGTACTACGATACTTGGTTCTCAACGCTGGATTAAGCTAGGACCTTTAAGTATTCAACCAAGCGAGTTTGCAAAAGTTTTTTTGATAATTTTTCTTGCAGCTTGGCTCTCAAAATATCCAATTAGAGGTTTTATGGATATTGTAAAGTCCTTAGTTTTAATTTCAATTCCTTCTTTTCTAGTTTTGATTCAGCCTGACCTTGGAACTACACTTGTTTATATAGCTATTTGTTTTGGAATGCTTTATTGGGCTGGAGCAAAGCTTATAGAGTTACTAATACTAATTTCACCCATTATTGCTGCTATCTGTTCTGCTTTTACTCCAGTTATATTTAATTACAGTGGTGGTGATATCCATTTTCAAATTACATTACCATTAGTGATTTTTATAGTGGTTTTCTTTTCAAGTTTGTATTATTTCTTGAGGGCTTGGACTTCGCCATGGTTAAGTAGTTTTGTTTTTGTAGTTTTTAGTGCAAATATTTTGGCTGTTGTTTTTAGAGAACTTTTTTGGGGTTTATTAAAAACTTACCAACAAAAAAGACTCACGATGTTCTTGAACCCTTACGCAGACCCACTTGGAGCTGGCTATCAGTTTATTCAAAGTATTTATGCGATTGGTAGCGGTGGTTTTTTTGGTAAAGGGATTAAGTCTGGAGATTTAACTCAAGGTCAGTTTGTTCCAGAGCAGCACACTGATTTTATTTTTTCTGGGCTAGGTGAAGAGTATGGTTTTTTAGGATCAGTGCTTGTAGTGGTTTTGTTTGCAGTACTTTTGTTTAATATAATTAGAATTGCAAGTCTTGTTAAAAATGAATTTGTATCTTTACTTGCAGTTGGTACTTTCTCGATGTTGTTTTTTCATGTCTTTGTAAACATAGGCATGAACCTGAGTATAATGCCCATAACTGGTGTACCACTGCCTTTTATGAGTTATGGTGGAAGCGCGATGTTAGTTAATATCTTTTTGATATCTCTTGTTTTAAATTCAGCTTTTAAAGAAAAAGTTTTTTCTTAGTCTATCGAATTTTTTACAAATTGTTCTGGGTCTGTGCTTATTCCAGATAGGTAAACACCCCAATGTAAATGTGGTCCTGATGAGATGCCGGTATGACCAACCTCACCAATTTTTTCACCAACTTTTACATCCTGAGCTTTAGTTACATTGATTTTACTTAAATGCATATAGATAGAAGTCACTCCATGACCGTGGTCTAGGATTACTGTATTACCATGTACATTGAATCCATCTTCAACTTTACCTATTGCAACAACCTTACCATCACATGGTGCCGTCACTGGCGCGCCTTGATTTGCAGCAAAGTCTAATCCTTTATGATAACTATCTACCGGTCCGCCATTATATGATCTCTTGACTCCAAACGGACTAGATTTACGAGCGCTACTTGGATAGACAAATTTTCCATTCCAAAGTTTTTTATTGCTAAGTGTTTTAAGACTAGAGCCAACTATATCGAGTTCTTTTTCTGTTGCATAAATTTGTGATTTTGAATCTGAGAGTGTGATTCTTGATATTGGTTTGTTATTGTCCAAAATAGTCACGCTTTCTTTTTTTTCCCAATCCCCAGATTTTGCCAAAATAGAATAAATTCCTGGTTTTGTCATGTTCTCTACTGGTATAAACGCTCTAAATATTTGCTTTTGATTTCGAACAGATTCTACTGTTGAAGTCTGATTCTCAATGATTTCAAAACAAGGATATTCTGTGGTGTTAAACCAAAGTGTAGGTGTTTCTTTAAAACCACTTAGGGTTACATAGAAAAAATCACCTTGTTTTTTTGTATTTGAGTCAATCTTAAGAGTCTTGATTTCCTCGGCAGTTATAACAAGCTCATTTTCAATAGGAGCTTGAGTTGTAACGGGAGTTTTAATTTCAGTTGAAGTTGTTACCACGTCATTTGCAAAAATACTTTGAAATGACATGAAGATACCAGTGATGAATGTAACAAGTTTTTTCATATACATAAATTCTAACCCTATTTTATTAAAGCTGCATACGCTTTGCCCTGGCTAACTAATTCAAGGTGGCTACCTTGTTCAATTATTTTACCGTTTTCTAAATATACAATTTTGTCGCAGGCTTTAATTGTGCTTAGTCGATGTGCAATCACAATAACTGTTTTTTCTTGCATTAATTGTTGGATTGATTTATAGATCAATTCCTGAGATTCGTTGTCTAGCGCGCTTGTTGGTTCATCAAGTATTACTATTGGTGCAAAGCTCATAAAAGCTCTAGCAATTGAGATTCTTTGTTTTTGACCAATTGAAAGACTATTACCAGCTTCACCAATTAAGCTATTCTCTTCTAGTTTAAGTTTTTCCATAAACTCTGTGACATGAGCTTTTTGGCAAGCTAATTTAAATCTATCTTCAATTTCAGAATCTGAAAGTTTATGGTTGCTACCTAGACCATAAATTACGTTCTCTTTAAGTGTTCCAGAAAAAAGTAGTGCTTCTTGTGTAACCAAAGCAAATTGATTTCGCAGGTTTTTTAAACTTAAATCTGA
>CAIYXB010000192.1 GCA_903930015.1 uncultured bacterium
ATGGAAATGAGGTGAAAACGACTGAAGCAAAGAGAAAATTCATGATTGGCGAACCAGTCTGAAATTATTTGCAAGCCTGAAGTGCAATTACGAGCGGATGCGTTTGTGAGACGATCATAGAGTTTTCCTTTGCGGAGGGAAGTTTGAACCCATTGGAATGACCAGCTTGAAATAATTGAGACAAAGCGAGAGATTTATCACTGATCAAATGTCAACGGATTAGGTGACCCTTACAGCGATGACGCATTTCTTTTAGGAATTAATATGTATTATCCTAAAGTTTTTTCAATAAATTTTTTAAACAAACAAAAATCTAGTAATATTAAGGACATTCCATAAAAGATATCTTCAAGAGGTATTGTAGCGATGCGCATATTAAGATTTTCTTGATCGTTATACCAGACTATAGGCTCTTTAAGAAAGCTTCCAGTTAATATTCCGTTATCAATACAAAATGGAATTAAGATTATTAAAAATATAAAATAGAACTTCCCTAGTTCTTTATTCTTGAAAATAAACTCAGCAAGAAAAATAATTATCGATAAAAATATCATTGTGCTAAAGGTGTAGCATTTGTCTGTATTGCTCCATCCGACAAGGTTTGTTGCAATTAATAAAAATATTGATATTGATCTTGCATGATATTTAAAAGGATCAAAATTAAAGTGGTAATAAAATGCCTCATAGAGAAAGATACAAGAGTAGGGTATGAGAATGAAGAATAAAATTTCCTCAATAGGAAGATTAAAGAAATAGATTCCTAGAATGTAACTGTGATTAAACCCCCAAATGCCAGCATCTGTGAAGATTAGATCCCATATTATAAATATCAATGCACCAATAGCGATTGGGCAAAGTAGCTTAGGTACTTTTTTGTAGAATTTGAAATTATTATCAAAGCTAAATGTAATTGGCACTAGAGCCGATAGAAATAATATTGTGGCGTATAAATAATGTGACATTATTGAAAATATTTGCTTGGAACATAAAGCATGCCAAAGTTTTTACAGCCTTCTTTATTGATGCTTGCATGGTGATCTTTGTGAGCTTGAATTAATGCTTGAACGTAAGAATTTTTACGTAAGAACCTATTAGAAATTCTTTGATGAATAATTAAATCATGGACTAAAAAGTAAGCAATTCCATAAAACATAATGCCAAAGCCTATTGCTGCTGTCATAACGCTTGGGAACCATAAGTTAGATATCAAAAGTGTCATGCAGGGACTTGCAAAAATCACAAAGAAAATATCATTTTTTTCAAAGACTTTTGGCTTTTTTCTGTGATGATCTTCGTGCCAAAACCACATAAAGCCGTGCATTACATTACGATGGCTGAAATTTGCCATGAATTCCATGAAGCAAAACGTCGCAAGAAGTATGCTGATAAACAATATTGTGTTTAAAATCAAACTGTCAAACATTTAATTTTGCTTGCTCCTCTTTATTTATAAGTTTTTCACGTTTAAGGAATTTGATGATGTTATTCTCAAGGTCACCACGAGTACCTTGTTTGCTTAAATACTTAATTAATGCAAGCTTGTCTTGTTCTAAGTTGTCTCTGTAGCTTAGAAATTTGGGTGCTGTATGCTGTATGGCAAGCCTAATATATTTCATTTCAATATTATTAGGTTCACTTTTGATGAGTTTTTCAAGCTCATCTCTACCTGCTTTAAAAAGTAATAATTTAGAAATAGGATTTATACCAAATTTTGCTTTAACCATTTTAGCTGCAGCTAGGTAGGCTTTATTGACATTATTTTTAAGATCACTTTTTTCTGCTAATTCAAAAAATGCTTTCGAACTTTCTTTGCTGATGTCACAATCGATATAGGATTTTCTTACATCTTGTAGCTCTTTGGCTTTGACCGTACTATAAGAATTTGACAATATCAAAAGCAAAATTAATACAGTAATTTTCGAAGCTTTTTTATTGAAAACAGATAGTTTTAATTTGTACTCAGAATATGCTTTAAGAGCAAGTCCTATTTTTTTGAAATTGGAAATTCTAATTCTGTTGTTTGAAATAGTTTCAATACTTGATTTTGATATTCTGCGAAGAAGATTTTTGTAGTAGATAAAAGCTATATAAACACCCAGCCTTGAATTTAAAGGTAATTCTTTGATACCAAGAAAAGCTTTATCAAAATCATTTTTAATTTCTAAAACTAATTCATCTTTAATTTTTTGATTAATTTTTTGATTTTGTAATTGAGGGAAATAATGTCTGCCTAATTCTTCAGAGTCTTTCCCTAGGTCACGTAGAAAATTGATTTTTTGAAAAGCTGCTCCAAGGCTCATTGCTGCAGGCTTTAGAGTCTCGTATCTTTCTTGTGAGCCATTTACAAAAACTTTTAAGCACATTAAGCCAACAACTTCTGCAGAGCCCAAGATATATTTTTCATATAATCTTTGATCATAGATTTTTTCTGTTAGATCCATAGACATGCTTTCAAGGAAAGATTCTATTAATTCATGATCAATGTTATATTCATTTACAACCCATTGAAAGCTATTTAATATCGGATTTAAGCTGATACCTCTTTTAATTGCTTTCCATGTTTCATTATTAAATTCCTTTAGTAACTCTTCTTTGTGAAAACCATGAAAAGAATCTACTATTTCATCTGCGTATCTGACAAACCCATATATTGCATATATTTCATCGTGAATTGCTTTATCCAAGAATTGTATGCCAAGGGAAAATGAAGTGCTGTAGCTTTTTGTTGTAAGCTTACTGCATTTTAATGAGACTTTATCAAAAAGTTCTTTCATTGCTTAGTTTAATTTTAGCAACTCCTTAGCAACTACTTTACCAGAAATTATTGATGGTGGTACTCCAGGTCCAGGTACTGTTAACTGTCCAGTATAAAAAAGATTTTTGAGTTTTTTGCTTTTAATACTTGGCTTTAATATATGAGTTTGCATTAGTGTATTAGCAAGTCCGTATGCATTGCCTTTAAAAGCATTATAGTCACTTTTGAAATCCTTGTGAGCATAACTTTTATTATAGATAATGTAATTTCTAATGCTCTCACCTGTATGTTTCTCAAGTCTATCCATAACATCCCTAAAATACTTATCTCTAGTTTCTTGGCTGTCTTCAAGTCCTGATGCGACAGGAACTAAAATAAACAAATTCTCCATTCCTTCCGGTGCGGTATTGTCAGTTTTTGAAGTTACAGAAACATAGAACAGGGGTTTAGAAGGCCATTGAGGATTTTCATAAATCTCTTGTGCGTGGACATCAAAGCTTTCATCAAAAAATAAATTATGGTGAAGTAGGTTTTTAATTTTTTTACTAACGCCAAGGTAAAAGATTAAGCCTGATGGCGACATAGTTCTAGAGTCCCAGTATTTTCTTGAATAATTAGATTTATCTTCTGGTAATATGTTTTTATCAAAATGCTCATAATCACAGGATGCTACGAAATAATCTGCTTCGAATGAACCTTTATCAGTATTAAGCTTGTAGAGGGTTTTATCATTGATCTCAACACCTTTAACAGCTGTGTTGAAAATAAATTCTACTCCTTGCTTTTCACAAACTTTTTTCATTGCTTGGGCAATTTCATTCATGCCACCCATTGGATACCAAGTCCCGAGCCCAATATCGGCATAATTCATGAAGCTATAAAGTGCAGGGGTATTTTCAGCTGTTGCGCCCAAAAACAAAACAGGGAATTCCAAAATGGTGCAAATTTGTGGATTAGTAAAAAACTTTTTAATATGTTTTCTTATTGAACACAAAAGGTCTCCTTTAAATGGACCTGTAACAAAGTTCATATCCAAAAATTCAAGCAAGCTTAGTCCAGGTTTATGTACTAAGTCTTCAACTGCAACTCCATATTTGAACTTTGCTTCTTCTAAAAACTTATCTAACCTTGCACCAGAGCCTTTTTCATATTTTTCAAGCATTTGTTTAAATTCATCTAACATCGCCGGAATATCGACAAACTCTTTATCAAAGAACACTCTGTAAGATGGATCTAATCTTTTTAAATCATAGAAATCTTTTACTTGATAACCAAAATCAGAAAAGAAATTCTCAAAAACGTCAGGAAGCCAATACCAACTTGGACCCATATCAAATAAAAAACCCTCATCAGTTTTAAAATTTCGAGCTCTGCCACCAACAATACTATTTTTTTCAATAACAGAAACTTGATAGCCTGCTTTAGCTAAATACGCTGCCGTTGATAAACCTGAAAAACCTGCACCAATAACAATTGCTTTTTTTGCCATACATTATAAATCCTAGCTTATTGTGTCTAAAGCTAGGATTTATCATTGATATCTTGCAGATTTTTGTAAGGTTTCTTATACTGATGCGAGATCTTTGTTCTTAGCAAAATATTCTTCTAATTGGTCTGCACCACCAATATAATCTTCGTTTAAAAAGATTTGTGGTACTGTAGTACCTTTTGTCATCGCTTTCATTGCAACAGCAGTTAACTGCTTACCAATTACAAGTTCCTCATAACTAATACCTTTTTTATCAAGTAATGCTTTTGCTCGCGCGCAATGAGTGCATCCTTCTTTTGTGATAATAGTTGCTCTTGGTGGAATGATCGCTTTAGGGTTGATGTAATTCAACATAGTATCCGCGTCAGAGACTTCATACGGATCACCAGCTTTATCTGGTTCTATGAAAGCTTTTTCTATAACTCCATTGTTAACAAGCATCGAGTATCTCCATGATCTTTTACCAAAACCAATAGCTGATTTGTCAACCAATAAGCCGACAGCATTACTCAAATCACCGTTACCGTCTGGAATCATTTTGATATGGTTTATTTTTTGTGTGTTTGCCCAGGCATTCATCACAAAAGTGTCGTTCACTGAAAGGCAGTATATATCATCGATGCCGCTCGCTTTAAAAACAGGCGCTAACTCATCATATCTTGGTAAATGAGAGTTACTACATGTTGGTGTAAATGCTCCTGGTAAACAAAAGATGACAACTTTTTTGTTTGCAAAAATTTCTTTTGTTGTTAAATCTTGCCATTGGTTATTTTTTTGTATCTTAAAAGTAATTTCTGGTATTTGCATACCTTCAATGTTTCTATTCATTATTTTCTCCTTGAATAGCTGTTCAAAAGCCTTCTTCTCAAACTTTGTTAACAGCACCTACTTTGTTAACACTAGCAGTTAGTTGTGAGATTTTATTTTTAAATTGTTTAGACCTCTTTTTACCAAACCTACGGTTTCGAAAGAAGTCTATTGACTTTATCAATCTCAACTATGGGAATATCTGTGTATCTGCCACTAAAAAGCTCTCTGCGGTATTGTAGAAATTTTGTCTCTTTAGTGTAAAGATTGCTTAATATATCACCTCTATTAGTACTTATAAGTAAGCTTCCTGCTTTGGTTTTAGCACCATATACTTCACTTGGATAGAAATCAATCTTATTAATAGAAAATGGCTTAACAAGTGATGAGTCTGGCATTCTCCATGAAGCAATGGCAATATTATCCTTTAAAAAACTATCCTTAATTCCGAGCTGTGCATATTTGTAATTAAGATTAATTGATCTAAATCTCTATCAAAAAAACTTATAATTCCAGAATCAAATTGGTTAAGAAAAGATTCTTAAGTCAATAAACTTGAATGAATCCCACTATCATTAGAGTTGTTGCGAAAGGGCAAGCCCTTCCTTAACAACTCTATCAAAACCTTCGGTTTTGTGTTTTTGTTTAGACCTGTTTTAGCTCAAGTTGCACTTTCGCAACAGGTCTATTAAAGATACTAATACTGGCTTTTACAGGGAAAATATTAAGATATTTTATTATTAATAAAATAATTATGATGCGCATACTATAATTATAGGTCTCGGAGCTTTTTTGTTCCCAGTTTCTGGAGTATATATGAGAAATTTAAAATTCAGAAGATATATAGCTATTTCCCTACCCCTGCTGATTTTATTGATAGGTTTGGTTTTTCCGGTTATTTCAAAAGTAATAGATTCAAGAAGATTACAAGAAACTAATTTTGAGCTATCGGTACTTGAGTTCAAAGGAGAAAACTTTGATTCTCCTGTAAATCCAGCAAAAGCATTTTTTAAGTATGGAGAAAAGTTAATCCCTCTTAAAATTGTCAATAAGGACTTGAATATTAGAGTAGTTGTAGAATTACCAAGATTTCCAGCTGAAGTAGGATCTCACTTTTTGGCAGGATCGCTTTTGATTTCTGGCGGAGAAGTAACTCAGCAAAATCCTCAGACTTTCCCTATTCTTTTAGTAAGACAGCCAACAGCAAATACTCGTTTAGAGAAAATGAATCAGCAAATTGCACAAGCTGATGGTGATTATGAATATGAGTCACCAGTTTCAAAAGAAGTGGGTCGTATGATTAGTCAACTCCAAAATCAATTCAAGGCTAAAAAAGTTGATTTTGGTGCAGACACCAAGCGTATGAAAACCAATTTCAAAGAGCTTAATAAAGAGATAAATAAGCTTAATGTTGCTTTTGATTCAACTCTAGAAGAGTTAGAGAATATTGACAAAGAGTTAACTAAGAATTTAAGTTAGTTGATCTAGTAAACCAAAAAAGTTTTCAGAAAATTTTCAACACCCTGTAGCATATCGGATTGATGTAGCATTGGAGTTTTGCGAAGCAAAACAACGAAAATATCATCACAGCAGCTGCGCCGAATGCGCAAGGGTCGTTAAAATTTGGAGAAAACTTTTTGGTTGCCATAAATCAATCAAATTTCTTGACAAAATGTTTTTCGACAACTGAGTCTATGCCACCAAGCTCTCTGGTATCGTTTGTTTGAGTGGCTCCAAGATCTAGGTAAAGTTTGTGTGCGTGTGTACACTTTGTGCCAGACCAAATGTTGAGTGAGTTTAAGCCAAGTGCTTTTACATAATCAAAAGCATCTTTAGAAAGCTGTTTAGCAAGTCCTTTACCTCTATGACTTTCTTTCACATAGACTCTTTTTAATTCAGCCTTGTTATTTACGATTTTAACTGCATAGGTTGCTATTAGTTGATTATTATCAAACACAAGTTTAAAGATGGAAGGTTTTGGATAGTACTTTGCTATATCGTTTAAGTCATAATCGAGGCTACCAATTTCAATACCACTGTAACCGATATCTTTATATCCCTGATTGATTGCCGCAAGAACATCATTCTTGAAGCTTTCTTGGTAGTCAATTACTTTATAATCCATGATTGATAGTGTTGAGCAAAATTATAACATTTATTTCTTTGATATTTAACCTGGTTGGCCTTTATCTAATTGTTAATGGCACAGATAATTTTATTTTACAATATAGTTCTCTTGCAATTTGTTTTATTTCTATGTTAGTTTTTTCTTTTGAAAAAAACTTCACTCTAAAATTATTGAGGACTTTTTTATTCATTGCTTTTGTTGGTTTTATTATTGAAGTTATTGGAGTGCAGTTTGGTATTCCTTTTGGTCAATATCTTTATGGTGATAATTTGGGAATTAAAGTTTTTGATGTGCCACTAGTTCTTGGCTTAAATTGGCTTTTACTTGTTTATGTATCTTTAAATTTTGTATCAATTTTTAAGCTATCAATTTTTAAACAATCATTTTTGGTAGCTACTTTGATGCTCTTGATTGATTCCGTTATTGAACCAATTGCATCAAAACTAGGCTTTTGGTATTGGATTGATGGAGCTGCCGGATTTTACAATTATCTTTCGTGGTTTATTATCTCGTTTCTAGCTGTATTATTCTTCTTATCTAGGCATAATATTGAAACTAATAAAATTGCCGCTTTACACTACTTTATCTATTTGATTTTTTTTATAGTACTCAGATTCTTCCTTTGATTACCATACAGAGACCACTGCCTAACTTCAGATTCAAGGCTTACGAAGACGAAAAACCGGAGTTTACTGGTTGTAAATGATTCCCAAGGTCGTATATAATCGCCATCTATTAATATCAACCTTAGCCCTTGGTGAGGCGCGAAGCGCCGAGTAACTAAAATCTAGCGTTAAGAAAATGCGTAAGCATTTTTAGCGTATATAACGCAGAAGATGGAGTTATGCAGTGGTCTCATATAGCTTTAGATGGGAATAATGTCTTTAATGAAGATTATTTCCCCTCAATATCTTCTTATTATTTTGTTTTCCTGTTTCCCTATAGTAATATCGGCGCAGGTAAGAATTTTTGCAGATGAAGTGATTGAAGAGAATACAGACTTGCTTGTAAGAGGAAAGGGTTTGAAGTATCTAAAAGCCTGTCTATGGCTTACACGTCCTCATGAAAATTCCCAAGCTTGTGAAGACCTTTACGTGCGGGTTAATGAGGATAAAACAAGAGCGAAAATTTATTTACCATCTGTTGATCAGGATACAAGCGCAAAGCTTGTTGTCAGCAGTGGTCCATATTCTTCTGATGAGCAAGAATTCTCGATATTTATAAAAGATGTAATTAATCAAAAAGAAGAACTGTTGAAAAAATTTCAATTTTTTACAAGCCAAAAAAAATCAGTTGGTTATTCTTTAGTAGCCTCTAGAGAAGATGAAGTTGCCACGCCTAAAGAGAATCTTAGTCGCAGTAAACGTTTAGAAAATTTATTAGCTTATTCTTCTCAGGATTTAACTTTCAAAAATGAAGTAAATACTGAAGCTAGAAAAAATAAACCTAGTTCAAAGAAAAGGACAAAGTTTAGAGATTTATTTCGCATTAAGCCAAGACATATGCCACCTGAAAATCCATGGCTAGGAGATATTTTTGTAAGTTCCTCAAATGCACTATGTATTTTTATGGATAATACTTGGCTTAAAATAGTTGGTTCGGGAGAATGTGTACCTGCTCCAGTGCCAGAACCAACATTACCTAAGCCAATTCCACAGCCTAAGAAAATAACAATTTAGCTTTATGAGATAATATAGTTATGAAAAAGTTTTTATTTCTTATTTGCTTGTTAGTTCTTTTGCCTGTTAGAGCTGGTTTCTTCGATGATTTATTTAGTTCAAGTGATGATAATACAGAAAGAGGTCCATTCTACTTCAATGTTCGCGATAGTTTAAAAAATGGTAATGAGGTCTCATTTGAAAATCGTAAGCTTAGAATCAAAATGTTTTTTTATACTGAGCATCACAATGCGATTAATAGTCTTGATGAAGATGACTTAGAGAATTTTTTCAATACAAATTTAGATGTAACTACGCAAAAAGTAAAAGATGGTCCAAAAGAGAAACTCGGACAGGGTCTAACTTTTAATCTCCAATCAGTACCAAGCGCTCGTACCAATGAGAAATATAGTTTTGCTATATTCGAATCAACAAATATTAGTATTGTTGATTCACAGAAATTGATTTTCAAATTTGATCAACAGGCTTTCGCTGATGACCTAAATATTGTAATTGATCAAAATGAAGAAGATTTATATAAAACAACACTCAATTACAAACCATTGTCTGTAGAGTTGAAAGATTTAACTATAGTTGATGAAGATGGTGTTTTAAGTATTAGTGGAGATTTTAAATCAGCATTTGATATTGATGAAGTTCAAGAAGAAGTTAGCTTTGAATTATTTAGGAATGGTGCAAAAGTAAAATCCACTGCAAAAAAATTAATAGGCTCTAAGGCTAGTTTCAATTTGACCCCAAGCTTGGTTAGTGAACAAGGTGATTTCTTAACTAAGGTCAGCGCGGGTAATTATAGAATAAAGATACCTCTTACTTTAAGCTTGGTTAATAGCGGTTCTGCAACCCAAATTGCGGCTGGTGAGCTTTTGAATCTAAAAGTACCAGTACTTGTAGATTCAAAGACGAATTCGGGGCTAGAAGTTAAGATCAAGTCACTTGTTAAAGCTCAATTAGCTGATTTTCTCTAATTTCCAGGACTTACCCCTTCAACTAAGCCAAACGTGCAAGTCCTGTCGCAGACAAGAAGCTAAGAATTTAAAGTTGCTATAGGTGATAACCCTTATGTTTTAAGCTTACTTTGCTAGCATTAGCATGATGCAGTTGTTTATTATTTTGATTTTATTTCTTGGTTTCAATCCAGTTTTTGCTGGCCAAGAAAAAACAGCTTTACAAGATTATTCAAGTGAAGTGATGTTATTGAACTTTGATAAAGATAGCTACCTGGAAAAATCTAAAAAGCCAAAAATCTACTCTGGTAATTCTATTGAATATGTAATTGATTATGATCCGAGTGATAAAGCACATCATTCGATCACTAAAAGTTTTTTTCGAGATGACGATGGTCATTTCTATAAATTAGATAATAATGCAGTAGTTAGACCCTCAAAGTATAAATCAATATTGGTTAATTCCACTGCTGAGCAAGCTACTGGTAATCAACGTGTTTTAGTGGTTCTAATTAAAGATAGAAATGTTTCTTATAGAAGTCCATTTTTTGCTCCAGATGTGCTTGAAGCAGCTTTTTTCTCTACAACTGAAAATAGTTTGAATACTTATTACAAAGAAGTTTCCTCAGATAAAGTTTCGTTTAGTGGAAGTATTGAACATCTGTATTATGTTGATGGACTTTGTGATGGTGGAAATATTTTTGAAAATGGTGGAGCCGACTTTCTTATACAGGAAGTAGGTTTACTTATAGATTTCAGCCTTTATGACAGGGTTTCATTTGTTTTTCCTGATGATGATGATTGTTTGGGAGGAGCTCTTGGAGTAGCTTTTCTTGGTAAAATTCCTCCCTATGTAAATCCTTATGAAAATCCTTTTGATAAAGAAACACATGTGTCATTTAATTTTGTTAGATCAGCAGGAGCGCAGATTAATAATGTCACGTATTTTTTAAAAGTAATAGCACACGAGTTTGGACATAATTTTGGTTTAAAGCACGATAATGCAAACGCTTGTGGTGAAGCTATTTTTAAGAAAAGAGAATGTGCAAGCCTAGAGTATGGTGGTGTGCATAGTATTATGGGTTATTCGCCAAATCTTGCTCACGTCAATGCAATACACCAGTATGATTTGAAATGGCTTACTGATGCACAAGTTGCGATTCTTGGTGAGGATACTATTAACTCTGAATTTAAATTAGTGCCTTTAGCTAAAGATGATAATTCAAGCTTAAAAGCGATTAAAGTTAAGCGAAACGATGGATCTTATTATGCTATCGAATACAGAGACCCACTTGGTATGGAAACCGCACAATATTCAACAAGAACCCTTAGTTATGGTGGTATCCAAATTTATTTAAATAATGATAATCATCAAAGAGATTCTGTTTTGATAAGAAAAGATTTTAAGGTTTTTGACTCTCAAAACTCTGCTGAGGTTTTTAAGATTTTTGACTTAACGAGTTTTACTCCAGGAGAGGTTTTTTATGATTCAGTAAGTGATATTAGAATTACTCCGACTCTTCTTGATTCTGAAGGTATAAGTGTTTTGATCGAAAAAGCTTTGGGAGGCGGAGGTGGAACAGCTTCTGATGATCCTTATTTCCTTGATAATAACGGCGCTTACAGATTGAACTCAAGCGGCATTACTAATACAAACTTGAACATAACTTTTGATGGTGATCTTTTGGCTAATGCAAGAGTTAAAATTATTATTCCAAGGGCGTACAAGAAACTGATAAAAATAAAGAAATTGAATCTTAGTTTGACTTCAAGTTTGCTAACAATTCCAGCTAAAATTACCTCAGTGCAAAAACTTGGTAATTCAATATTTGCAAATGAAGATGGTCTCTTTGAGATTAATATGCAAATGCAACTTATAGATAAAGTTTCAAAAAGAGTGCTCGTGGACTCTATGGTGCCTCTACTGTTTGAACCTCAACTCTAGAACTAGATTTAGCTGTTCATTTTGAAAGTTAATTCGATTGTTTCAAGCAAAGTACCTAGATGTTTTGCTCTCAGTGCTTGACCACTAGTAACTGGACCAGAATATAGCTCTAAATTAACAGCTCCTTCAAAACTCTCTTTTGTTCTTAGAGTAATAATTGGATGCACTGTTTCATTATTAGTTTTAGCTTTAGCTCTTTTTGATACTGATACTTTACCACTAAAATCTTCCTAATTCCCCTTAATTCCTAACCACAGAACTAAAAAGCTCATGAATGGGTGTGTAGGAGCCAATTACACAAGCGTAGAGCATTCTTGAGAAGATTGATTTTAGATCAAACCTCCTATTGAAGCGGTATTGAAATTCAGCC
>CAIYXB010000193.1 GCA_903930015.1 uncultured bacterium
ATTGTCTTTGATTGTTTTTACGGGCGCAGATTTTTCCAAAGCCATATCTTAGAAATACACAGAAGCGTTAGTACTTATTTGGCTTTGGAACTGCGCCCTTTAAGGGCAAATTTTTAACTATAGATTAACAAAACACTGGTTTTTCTAAGAAATAAAGATAAATTAACTTTACTTATTTTAATCTTTTTGTTATAATTGTAACCAAATTAGAAACTGTTAATTTAAATGAAAAAGCCTTGATTTATAGGGCTTTTTGGGATTTTACTCCATTTTTAACAAAATAGCTGGTTTCAGGGGGTATATGGATATGACGAGGATTAAGTCTAATCCACAAAAAGCAAAATTTCTTATCAAATATCAATAAGACAAGGCTTTGTAAGGGTTAGGAGAATGATATCAAATGACATTTGATGGGATACGACGAATATTTTTACAAAAATTGGGTGATGTCCGTCAAGGCGAGGCAGCCTCAAGAAAAGGTATTGAAGAAAAAAGTCCACTAAGTGGATTTTCACAAGCTTCTAAATATTCAAAACCAGATGGTTTTACTAGTAATCGACAAACTGGTGAAGCTTTAGCTGGTCAAGTTCATGCACATCACGTTAATCCTGGAATAACAGCTAAAATCCATTCTGCAAATAGTACAAGGGGTCAAAAAGCTTTAGCTGATTTGTGGGAAAGAAGTGACTCAAGGATATTAGGTTTAAGTATTCAGGGAGGAGATTCTGAAGCTGGCAAGGTTAGTTTAGGAACTAGTGTTAATTCTCGTCAAGGACACAATGATCTTGCAAATTTATTTAAGGCAGCTGATGCTAGGTTTGATCAAGCAGCATAAATCTTTTAAATCAATTATCAAAACATATAAGTAAAAAACTTTATATAACTAACAAGGGAGTTAGATTTTAAATGAGTAGTATTAGCGGCAATAATGGAATAAGCGGAAGTGGATCAATTGGTGATATTCCTTTACATAATGCAGCTTCAAAACTTGAGCCAAAAGAAGTAGCTGCAGGAAGTGGAAAAGCAGGTAATGCAAATCCAGCCTTAGGTGCTTTTGCACAAATTATAGTTTCAAATGCTGTTGATCAGCAAGGTAAAGTTATCCATCGAGATAATTTATCTAATTTATTTAATGCAGTTACCCTTGTTGATGCAGTGGTGTCTGATATTGCTCCAAATGCAACTGAGGCTGAGCAATTAGGTATTTATGAAGCAATAGTAGGAGCAGAACTTAAACCTAGTCAGCAAGCTGGCTCTATTACGCAGAATTTAATTTCAGCTGAAGAGCAACCTAATGCTCGTGGTTTAAGTAACTTGATGCAAGCAATTTCTAGTCCTATAGATGTTAATCAAAGCGTTGCTTTACCAAAAGCAAGAAATTTATCAAATGATTCGGTTTGGAGTGTTACAACAGCTGACCAACAGCTTATGACAGATGTCTTAGCTGGATTGAGTGGTTCTGAGAAACAAGTAAGTTTAGCTCCAAAAGCTATTTCTGATGAAGCTATGCGTAAAGCTCCAGGTGTTAATAAATCACAAGCGGCATAAGAAATAAAAATTTTTAAACGTACTATTCCAATAGAAATGGATCACTTCGTCGTTTCACTCCTCGTGATGACGGTAATATTTCTTATTAACTAACTCATCAGGTAAATATTGTTGTTCTACATGAGCACCAGGATAATCATGGGGATATTTGTACTGGGTGTTTGGATTAATACCAACATTATCAGATTTAGCAGGGCATGATTGAGTGTAAACACCAGATCCCTCTCCCATATTTTCACTCACTTGAATATTTCTTAAGTGCTGTGGCACGCTATAAGGTGGATGGTTCAAACAGTCTCGCATTGCCTTGTCTAATGCTTTATAGGCGTGATTGGATTTAGGTGCTTTTGCTATATAGACAACAGCTTGTGCAAGTGGGATTCGTGCTTCTGGCATACCAAGTTTGATAGCAGCTTCAAAAGCAGAATTTGCAATTACCAGTGCTTGAGGATCTGCTATTCCAACATCTTCTGCTGCAGTTACAAGTATTCTTCGGGCAACTGATTTTAATTCTGCTCCTTGAGATAAAAGTCTTGCAAGCCAATAGATTGATGCATCAACATCACTACCGCGCATTGATTTTTGCAAAGCTGAAATGCAGTCATAGTAAGAGTTTGGATCACCAGCAAAAAGTTTTTTGCCGAGCATTTGTTGGGTTTTTTCGTTTTCGATAATATCATCAGAATTGCTTACTAAAAGTTCTAGGTTGGTAAAAAGTGCACGCGCATCTCCAAAAGCTGATTTTATTAGGTGATCACGAGCTTCTTGCTCAATGGTTTTTTCTTCTATTTGTAGTGCCTTATCAATAAGCTTACTAAGTTCATTATAGCTATGTGCCTTGAGTTCAAATTTAATTGTTCTTGATAGCAGTGCCCTGTTAATTGAGATAGCAGGATTTTCGGTTGTTGCTCCAATAAAAGTCAGTATGCCCTTTTCAACAGCGTTTAGTAAAATATCTTGCTGGCTTTTATTGAAATTATGAACCTCGTCAACAAAAAGTAAAATACTATTTGGGATTTTTTGTGCTCTTTCAATAATCTCTCTTAGATCTTTAACCCCAGAATTAAAGGCCTGAAGCTTGATAAAAGTACGACTAGTTTTTTTTGCAGCAAGTTCAGCAATCGAGGTTTTGCCAGTTCCTGGCGGACCCCAGAGTATGCAGGATTGTTTTGCGCCGTTTTCAAGCCAATTAATAAAAGCAGGATTTGTTTTAATTGAACCTATAAGATCCTCAATAGATGTAGGTCTCATTTTTTCAGCTAGGGGTGAAAAGTTTTGTGCTTGAGTATAAAAAAGACTATCTTGCATTTTTTCACGTCATCTCGAGGATTTCAGAGGTCGTAGTGACCTGAAATATTAAGCATTTATCTCTTGACCCTCTGTGAGCTGCGAAGCAGCGAGTATGCTGAATCTAGCGTAAAGAAAATGCGTAGCATTTTTAGCGACAGGATATTCTTTTGTTAGTGCGACGTGGCGATCCATTCCAAGTATTCATTCTATCATTAAGTGCTCTCACCTAGGCTAAAAACTAATCTAGGATTTAACTGTAATTTAATTTGAGCTTGTTTAATTGGGTTCTTGATGCGTCCAATTGATTCAATTAAAATTAATCATCTTAAAGACCCTTCTTTAAATGATCTTAGGCAAGATAAAGATCAAAAGCAAAATCATATTGATGCTATAAAAAATAAAATATCAAGCATTGGTGTTGAAAGAGAAGATTGTGATTGTTCGCATAATAAAGATAGATCAAGTGATTTTTTTGATATTTTTAGGCAAGTGAAAAAAGGATTTATGAATATCATTAATATCTTCCATCAAGCAGGGGACATTGATAAAGATGATTATAAAGAAAAAAAATCTGGTGCTAAAGAATTTTTTCAGGAGTTTGGTAGTAATGTAAAAAAGATGTTTTTAAATATAGCCCAAAGAGATTTAGAATCCCAGCTTGAATATATTGATTCCAAAATAGCTGGAACCCAATCAAGTACAGAGGTTAATGATGCCAATACTCAAGAAAAAAAAATTCAAGAAGAAGATAAAGTCGGTAAGGGTAGAAATTTACAATTAACTTTAACAAGTACTTTAAAGTTTAATAACTTAGGTAATTCTCTTCTCAATCTTTTAAATAAGCTAGATCCTTTTCAATCACCCGACGAGGTGGATTCTGCTCAAAAGCAAACTTTGGCAGAAGGGATTAATAATACTCATGCAAAGACCCGTGAATTGATACTTTCTCTTGATCCAAGTCTTAAAGAAGATCTTGATACTATTGACAAAAAAGTAGAAGCTAATCCAGATAAAAAAGAAGCTTATTTAAATTACTCAGTTGCTATGATACCGATTGATATTGCAAGTAAAGCTATTGATGTTGTAAATAATGAAAGGGAAGGTTATCAAGAACTTGCAAATAAAGATAGAAAGAGCTTAAGTGCAGACATGTTGGATTTTTATGAGTATCTCTCTAATTTAAAGCAAAACCTATGATATTACTCAAGTGTTTAAAAGTAACTTCAAATATTTTTTCCATTCTATATAAAAACCTTCTAAATTATTTTTAGGCTCAAACTCTTTATCTAATTCTAAATTTAGATCAACAAGCCCAGTCATTTTAGCTGCGCCAAGTGCTGTCATCTCAGATTCTTTATAGCGCTTAATTGGTATTTGTAATAAGTCAGCTTGAAATTGTATTAAGGTGTCATTCTTACTTGCTCCACCATCAACGTTAATTGATTTTAGTTCTTTTCTAAGTTCTGGATCAAGTGCTTCAAAAACATCACGTACTCTAAATGCAATTGATTCAAGTGCTGCCCTTGCAATATGGGCTTTATTTGTACCACGAGTAATACCAAAGATACTGCCTTTCACATCACTTCGCCAAAATGGAGCACCAAGTCCCGCTAATGCTGGAATTAAATAGACACCCGCATTATCGGTTACTTTATTTGCTAGTGCTTCAATCTCATTTGAGGATTGAATTATATTCATTTCATCACGGAGCCATTGGACTATTGATCCACCTATAAAAATACTACCTTCTAGTTCGTATGCTTTAAGACCTTCTTTTGTAAAAGCAATACTTTGAACTAAACCTAAATTTGTCTCATCATTCTCAATAAAAATATTTTCTCTTTCATTTGTCCCTAGTGAAGATCTTTCATCGCTAATAAAATTACTAAAACTTCCCTGGGCTTCATCTTTTTTGTCTTTGGTTTTCCCTGGAATCAATACAAAAGTACCTGTCCCGTAAGTGATCTTCGCTTCGTGATTATAAGCATAAAGAGCGGCTTGTTGATCCCCAATGACAGCTTTGATTGGTAATTCTTTATCAAGCAAATCTTTAAATAGTGGGCTTGAATCAAAGTCAGAATTTGAATTTTTTACTTCAGGTAAAATTTCTTTTGGAATTTTAAAATAATTTAGTAGCTTTTGGTCCCAAGTATCCTCATGAATATCGTAAAGCATAGTCCTAGAAGCGTTTGAGCTATCTGTGGCATGTTCTCTACCAAGTGTTAAATTCCAGATTAGCCAAGTATCAATAGTGCCAAACATTAATTCACCAGGACTCAATTTTTCTAAATTGATGTTTTGAGCTTTGTTTTCTAGCAGCCATTTGATTTTGGTAGCTGAAAAATATGCATCGATCTGTAAGCCAGTTTTTGCTTTAACATATGTTTTTAAATCAATATTTTTTTCAAGCTTTTGTGTTTCAAGTTTACTGCAATATTCTGAGGTTCTTCTACATTGCCATACAATTGCGTTGTAGATTGGCTTTCCAGTTTTAGGATCCCATATGATAGTAGTTTCGCGTTGATTAGTTATCGCGATCCCTTGAAAATCTTCTTTTTTAATACCAGAGGCTAGAGCTTCTTTGATTAATTCTCTGATGCAGTCAAGGGTTTTTTGCCAAATTTCAATTGCATCATGTTCTACCCATGATGGGTTTGGGTAAATTTGTGTAATCTCTTTTTGTTTTGTTAAAAGTATTTTACCCTTATTATCAATTAAAAGGGCTCTTGTGCTGGTAGTTCCTTCGTCTATAGTAATTATCACTTAGACACCTTCACCAATTGAAATTCCGGTAAATAAATAACTTTGAAAAAACCTATCTCTATGTCTACCAGCAAGATCAAATTCTTCATTGATATGGTATTGAATTGTTTTTATAACTTCACTTGGTTTTCTGTTTGAGCAAAGCCCGATTGAAAGTCTTCTTTTTAAAATATCATCAATACTGTAGGCTTTTTCATTTCTTATTGCATAGATAATTTGAGCTTCTATATCTGCAAACTCAGGATCTATTTTTTCTTTAAGTAATGGGTTTTCTTTACAGAGTTCAAGGACATCTTTTGCATTTGAGCCATACAGTAAAATCAAGTGTATAACAGAGCTTGCTTCAACATCATATTCTCTTGATAGTTTTATGGTTTCATCGCGAATGAAATCATAAAAACTCTTGTCTTTTGGAAATTGAGCATTAATCGTTTTAGTTTGATCTGTTTTACAGGCTCTATCAGAGAACATATTTACAATTTCAGCAGCTAGGCTTCTAAAGGTTGTTAGTTTGCCACCAACAACAGAATAGTAATTCTGGATTTTTTCTTCGGTATAATTTATTACAAAATGCTTTCTTGACACTTTACCAGCTTTTTTGTTTGAATCGGTTTTAGGTAAGGGTCTTACGCCAATAAATGTATTTAAAATATCTTCTCTTGAAAGCTGAGCTTCAGGGAAAAGAAGGTTAGTTTCATCTAATAGATAATCAATTTCTCTTTCGCTGACCTTCAAATCATCTAAATTATCAGCTTTTGATAAATAAATATCAGTAGTGCCGATCATAAATAATTCATCATTACCGCCAACTTGAAAAGGTGTAATAAAAAAAGGTCTGCCATCGGACTTAGCTTCATTGTAAATTCCAAAATTAACAGGTGCTCCTGCAAATCTTTTAACGATAATATGGCTTCCCTTAGTACCACCAATACGTTTCTCTAAATTGAATTTCCCTGGGTTTTTAATTGCAGATTCACTTTGGTCTTTAAAGCGCAGGTTCACTTCATCGACCCAAGGTCCAGCCATATTGATTATATTTTTTGCATGGACAGTAAAGGGTCTTTTGCCATTAATAATATCTTTGAATCTAATTGCTTGTGCGTGGTACTCACCATGAATCTGTGTGCAGTATATGTCAGTTACCTCTGCGTGATTAATACAAACGGCACCATCTTTTTCAGCTGTTAAAATATTTTCTAAAACCAATCTTTCTGCAAAAGTTACTTGACCATCTTGGTAATAAACCCCTCCATAAAGATCTTCTTCTTTGAGCTTGACATTAAGTTCAGTTATTGTCTCTAAATTATAACTTTTGTAGTTATCTAGGCTCTTTTTAGGTGAAAACCAATCATAGAGCCACATGCCAATTTTGAGTTTCCATAATGGATTTTTATTACCATGATAAGCAGGTATTAGTAAACCAAGTGGGCTTACTAAATGTGGGTAGTTTTTTAAAAGAATTTCTCTTTCTTGTAAACTTTCATAAACTAGAGAAAATTCAAAGTGTTCTAAATATCGAAGACCACCGTGAATCAATCTTGTTGAGTGAGCACTACAGCCCCAAGCAAAATCTTTTTTTTCAAGTAAAATTACCTTAAGCCCGCGAGCGGCAGCATCTCTAGCAACACCAGCACCATTAATGCCACCACCTATTATGGCTAAATCAAAAGTTTGCTCTAAATTATAATTATCTAGTCTAAGTTCAAGTCTAGTCATATTGTTTAGATAGCAACTTATTTAAGAGGCTAAATATGTATATAATATTCCCCAAGCAGGCACTATTTTCATCAGAAATTAGCGAGTAAATACATGTATATACTCAAATTTATTGTCTATTTTGTGAGATTTACCGCCTTGATATTTCTTGTGGTTAAAATAGTGGGTCCAAACAAGGTCCTTACCAGGTAGATAAATTTCTTTTTGATTTTCTTCACTTAGAGTTTTAAAAATAGGGCAAATTAAATATTTATCGCCAAACATATAATTAAAGCTTTCCTCTAAAACATTTTCATCATTTTGAAAATCATAAATTAACGGTCTCATAATCGGAATACCTTCTTTGTGTGCTTTAATATTTTGTTTTTTTAGGTAGGGTAAGAGCTCAGTTCTAATTTGAAAAAATTTTTGAATAATCCTGAAAAAATCTTTGTGAGTTTTTTTGAACATATCAGGTTCAGTTGCCTCTTGCTTATATGAGTGAATAGAGAATCTAGGTGAAAAGACTCCACATTGTATCCATCTTAAAAAGAGTTCAGGGTCTACTTTTGGACCATAAAATCCTCCTATGTCAGTTCCACAGTGTACAAGTCCACTTAAACTCATAGAGCTTAAAATTGCATTATCATACTTAAGACTTTGCCATGAAGAATAGTTATCACCAATCCAGGTTTGTGCATATTGTTGAATTCCTGAATATCCTGATCTTGAAAGTATCCATGGATTTTCTTTTGGCTTTAATTTTTTTGCAAGTTCATAAGAAAGTTTAGACATTAATAATGACATCTCAGGCTGGTGACCTAAAGCTTGGTGTTTTTCGAAAATCTCATATTCATTATTATCATTCCAAACCCCGTCAATACCTTGATTATAGATATATTGTTCTAGTTTATCTAACCACCATTTTTGTGCAGTTTTTTTACGAAAATCAATATATGACCCTTCACCACCCCAGTAATCTATAACGAGGCTATCACCTTTTAAATCATTGATAAAAATATCTAAGGAACTAGCTTCATTATACCAAGGGTGAGATTTAAGTAAAACAGGTTTTACGTTGGCACAGAGTTTTACTCCAAGTTCATTAATTTTTCTTGTAAAATCTTTTGGCTCAGGGAATTTTTCTTTATTCCAAATAAATTGATGTCTCTCATTTTTGTTATTAAGTATATAGCCAGATGACATATGAAATGCTGTTGCAGAGATACTTTCATTTTTAAAACGAGCTAGAGTTTCTATCAGTCTTAGATCTTGTTTATTTTGCTTTCCGTAATTTTCTAAGTAAGACATCCCAGATGCTAAATAGCCTAAAGCGTAATCAGGCATTAGCGCAGGCATTCCAGTTAATTTGAGATAAGCTTTAATGACATTTTTAATTGATGGTCCATTGAAAAAATAATAATTTGCTTCACCGCCTTCTGCTTGCATGTAATAGTAAAGACCAGGTTTTCTTTCTTTACCAAAATCAAAAGTTTTTTTATAAAAGTTATCAAAAAATATTCCATGCGCATTTTTAGTTTTTTTATCTAGGTGAATAAAAAACGGAATATCTTTATATAGTGGATCAGTTTGCTTGGAATCATAGCCAAGTGCATCAATAGGGTCATTGCGAAATCTTTTGCCCCAACGGTTTATACTGCCTGTTTTATCGCCTAGCCCATAAATATAAGGAGGGTTTTCTATGTTGTTATATTTTTTGTAAATCCTAATTTCTTTGGAATCACCGGTGAGTTCTCCAGACCAAAAACCAAGTGCTTCAAAGTCGGCAGAAAGTAGCTCGTTTTTTTTATTATAAATTTCAGTTTTAAGTGGATTTTTATGGACGATAAGCTTTAAGCTCTCTGAGCTTATTTCAAAACTTTCAGAAGCTTCTTTTGTTAAAATCTTAAGATCATCAATATCAGTATTTAAGTAAGGATTTGCTTTGTTAAAATTAAAAGTTTTATTGAAGCTGTAATTAAAGCGAATTGTATTCTTATCAACAAAAATGATATTTAAATAAACTATTTTACTTTTACTTTTTAATTTGATTTGGAAATGATTTTTAAAAAGCTCACTAATTTTGCTAGCTTCTAAATAATTTTTTAGTCCATATTGGGTGTTTTCTTCGACCATACAATACATTTTATTAGCTTTTGTCTAAAATGCTAATATTATTTCTACATGACTGGTACAAAAACAATAAAAGAAATAGCTCAAGAAGTCTTCAATACTGAGATTGCAGTACTTGAAGATGTAAAAAATGCTTTAGATGATAATTTTGAAAAGGCTGTTGAATTAATAAGTAAAACAACAGGAAGAGTTGTAGTTACAGGAATGGGTAAATCTGGACACATTGCATCAAAAATAGCAGCCACTCTAGCAAGTACTGGGACTTCCTCGTTTTTTGTTCATCCAGCTGAGATGGGTCATGGAGATTTGGGAATGCTCAAAAAAGATGATGTAGTTTTAGCCTTATCGTTCAGCGGTAATACAGAAGAACTTAGAAAAGTACTCGCTCCTATGAAAAAACTTGGTGTACCGATGATATCTATTACCGGTGGCAAAAATAGCATCCTTGCTGAATATTCAGATTTTGTTTTGCATACACCAGTAAAAAAAGAGGCTTGTCCTTTAGACTTAGCTCCTACTTCAAGTACAACTGCAGCACTTGTAATTGGTGATGCTCTTGCGGTAGCTTTGATGAAAATAAAAAATATTCAAGAAAAAGATTTTGCAGCATCTCACCCACTTGGCTCTTTAGGCAGAAGCTTTATGCAAGTCTCTGAAATAATGAGATCTAAATCAATTCCAAAGATTGATGAGTCAACAACTTTCATTGATTTAGTTAAAGAGATTGATGACAAATCATTAGGTTTCACAGTTGTGGTGAATAAGAGTAATTCAGTTATTGGTATGGTTACAGATGGAGATATTAGAAGATCGAACATTAAATTTGGCCCGGAAATTTTTCAAAAAAAGGCTTCTGATATTATGAACCTAAGTCCAAAAACTATAGAGAAGTCAGCTTTTGCTTCAAGAGCTGCAGAGTTAATGAAAGAATATAGAATTTCCTCTTTGGTAGTTGTTGATGAAAATAACCAAGCGATCGGAATTATTGACCTAAAAGACATGCTCGCTGAAGGTTTTGTTATTTAGAGATAAGATAGGTTGATATTAAGCTATTTTTTGGAATATAATTATATGTAGCAAGTATTTTGGTTTAATCTATTTGTGCTTGGTAAGTAAAGTATGAAAATTTTTCAGTTTAATTTTTTAGGTTTGTTGATCTTAGTAAGTGTTTTATCAGTTCTGATTGTTGTGCCAAGCTATATCGTTCAGAATATTTGGAACTCTATCTATTCACTTGATTTAGAAAGAGACATGACCATTAGTTTATGGCAAGCCGCTTTGTTGTGGGGTGCTTGTTTATCAGCAATATATATGACGGGTATTTTCAAATTCAAAATAGATTTTAAAACACTTGATAATATTGACCTTGATTCAATCAAAGACCCTGAATTAAAAGCTGAAATTGAAAGACTTAAAACTAAATCTAAAGAAGACGATTTAGATAAAAATTAAGAAGCTTTTACTCTGCTTGAATTTTGATTTATTGAAAGCTTTATAAGTTTGAAATTTACTTTATCTTCAAAGTCCACTGTAGCTTTTACTAGTAGAGAAAGTCTTTTAAAACAATCTTGGATTTTGATATTTGATTTATAATTTCCAATATTTTTGCCTTGATAAGCTATTTTAAAAGTTAAATTATCAACTTCTTGTTTTATTTGTAGGGCGATTTTAAAATTATCATTTTCGCTCCAATTTAGCTCAATGATACTGCCAATAAAGCTTTCAATAATTCTAAATATATGTACTTTATCTTGAAAATTTAAAACTAGTTTTGCTACATCACTTTCGATTTGGATTAGGATTTTATTTTTACTTTGTTGATAAATTTTAGTGGAGTATTGTTCAAGTACATTAATAAATCCTTGGTCTTCTTCGAAGCGAAAAGGCACCATATTAAAAAGGCTTTTCTCGATCTCATTAAGTAATTGGTCAAAGTTATGTTTTATTACTCCTAAGCGCATATTATCTCTTTGAGACATTTCACTTTCTGAAAGCAGATCAAAAAGTTTCTCTTGAATAGTGTTGATATTATCAAAGCACCTTTCCTCAAGGTCAATAGCATGTTCTTCTAGTTTAGTTTCCAGCTCTGTGTAATATTTGTTTTTTAGATCAATATGCATTTCCTCAATTAAATTTTGCTCAACAACTATAGTTGTTTGATTATTTGAGTTTTGATTAGAATCTTTTTTTCTATAGTCTTTGATTTTGAAATTTTTAAATTCTTCTGCAAGCTCTTGTTTGAAAAAATCAAAATTACTTACAGCTTGAAAGTCAAGATCAAAGATACTTACAATGAGTAAAGTGATCAGTAAACAAGCAATAAGTTCACTTATTTCAATATAGTGATTAAAAAAGCTATAGCTAATTTGTGAACCAATGAAGGCGACAGCTGTAATTAAGCCAAATAAAGCAATGCGCGATGGATATATAAGTAAAGTAGCAATCATTGAAAAACTAATAATGCATAAAAACAGTAATACTTTTGGAAAACCTAGGAAGCGAACGGATCTTCCTTCAAAATAATTAAGTAATCGACTAAGTTCTTTAGTATTTAGATTTAAGTTTGGAGAAAGGATAAAAACATTTTTACTTCTAAGTTTTTCTTCATCCATTAGTCCAAGATCAAAATCATTTAAAGAATCAATCTTGATTGGATTATTGCTATGATCTAATAAAACTTTTTTGTTATTTTCATTTATCCATTCCAGTTCTATGTCCTTGTTTTGAATGGCTTGAACAGGGCTGTTGATCTTGTTTTTTAAACTGTCGATGTCGTTTTGAAATATACCTAGTTTATTTTCTTTACTTAAAACAATATTTATTGAGAGTGGGTGTGCTAAGTCAAGTTTATCTACTATATTGAAAAAAAGAGCCTTTCTTTCTGCAGTTGTTTTGTTTTTTAGAAGTTCTTCTTTTTCTTCTTTTGTGAATTCTAATACAATGGAATTCTCATTTGAGAATTTTTTGTTAAAGGAGATCTTAGATTCTAAATTTAGAACTAGTTGATTAGCTTCAAACCAAAAATTTTCTCCGAGGACATTTGCCAGGAAGAAGACCAAGATGGCTACAAAAGCACCTATTAGTAAGTTTTTTTTACCCACAACTTCATTTTAAACTAAACCGGTCAAGTCAAGTGAGTTAGACATGTTTAATTCTTCTGAAAATATTCGTGAGCTTTATCGGTGACGACCCTGCCACGCGGAGTCCGCATTAAAAATCCTGATTGGACTAAAAAGGGTTCATAGTAATCTTCTATGGTTGTTTTATCCTCGCCTACAAGCATGGAAATAGTTTCAAGCCCTACAGGACCACCTTTATATTGATTAATCATTGTTAAAAGTATTTTTTGATCCATTGCATCTAAACCGGCACTATCAATTTGATAAAGATTTAAAGACTCAATTGCCGTTGTTTTGCAAATTTGCGTTTTGCCTTTGTAATGTGCAAAATCTCTTGTCAGTCTAAGGAGTCTATTTGCGATTCGAGGTGTGCCACGACTTCTACTTGCAAGTATTAGCTTGGCATCGTCATCAAGGCTGATATTTAATTTAGGACAATTTTTTTCAATAATTAATGCAAGCTCTTCGTCTTTATAGTATTCCATCCGATATAAGTGTATGAATCTGTCTCTGAGAGGGGCACTGATGTAACCTAGTTTTGTTGTTGCACCAACTAAAATAAATTTGTTTAATTGAAATCTCATAACACGAGCACTTTCGCTTTTACCAGAATTAAGATCAATCTCAAAATCTTCTAACGCAGGATAAAGAAGCTCTTCTGTAACTTTATTCAAGCGATGTATCTCATCAATAAAAACAACATCACCCTCTTTTACTGACATTAAAATTCCCAAGATATCTTTTGGTCTTTCAAGTGCTGGTGCTGAAAAAATATGTGCGTTGGTACCAAGTTCTTTTGCTAAGATGTAGGCGCAGCTTGTTTTACCTAAGCCAGGAGGACCATAAAGTAAAATATGCCCGAGGCTCGCGATATCATTTCTTTGTTTTGCAGCTGCGATCGAGATTCTTAGTATTTCTTGTAATTGTTCTTGACCAATATAGTCTTTAAAACTTTTTGGTCTTAGATTGTTTAGTTCGTCGTTTTCAGTTTTAAGGTCATTGAAACTTGCATTAGAATCTAAAATTTGGCTTTTGCGCTGGGCCACTTTGCTAGACTCATTATTGTTGGTTTCTTCTTTATTTAGTGAACTATTTATAACCACTTATATTTATAAGGGTATCATCAAATTGCTGATTTTGGCAAATGGTTATCTTGAGTTGGTGCAGTAAAGGGCAAAAATGTTTTCGAAAACAATTTTGGATCTACTAGATCAGTTTAATGCTTTAATGCGGGCTTCTAAATTAAAGTCATTTAGAAAATCAACTTTTTGAGCCTCTAAATAGAGTTTTTTTGCTTCTTCCTCTTTACCGAAGTTTAATTGGTCCTGTGCTTGAGCAACTTTGCTAAAGCACGAATGTGTATCTATTTGAGTGAGTTCTTTAACAAGTAAATTAAAAAGATTTTTTGAATATGGAGAGCCTATTGCATTGATAGCTTGCTTGGTATCTATATAAATATCAGTCTTACTTTCAGAAACGAAATTCTCACTAATTATTTTTTCTTGTTTGAGCATAGATGCTTTTGTTTTAGTGAAAAAATAATGGTTAAGTAAAAAATCTCTATGAAAAAAAACCTCAAAGCCCTTTTTAATAAAGGTGTTTAAAATTAGACTCTCATTTATATCATGTGCGGCAGCATTCCCGTATAAAGTAAAACTACTTTTGGAATCAAAACGATTAGGCATGTCAGCAGAATATACCAAGCCATCTTCGTTTATTAGTCCTAACATTAATTCTGTTACTTTAAGGGCACCATAATTGTAAATTACTTCACCAAGAGGGTTTGCAGGCTCTGATTTTACAAATTCAAAATATTCTTGCTCGATCTGATCAGCTCCGTTAATTTTATATTCTGACCATCTTGTATCGATCAATAATTTATTGATTAGATTTAGATCTTCACAAATTAATTTGTCATTGATTTCTTGGATTGCAAATTCATCATCTTCTTGCAAGATTCTAAATTGTAGTTTTTCAAGATGATTGTTTTTATTGGGTTTAAGTATCTTTGTTGGCAGGGCATCGTAAAGATAGTTCATCGTTACTAAATCTAAGTTCTCTAGTTTGAAGTTCTTACCGTCAAGTGTTTTAGATTTATCTGGTTCAAGTGCATTCATTTCAACTAGTTGATAGTTTTTAAAGCCATCAAGGATTTTTCTTGTTTTGATATCTTCAAGAAGAGTTTTACTAAAATCAGCAATAATCAATTTAACTTTAGAAGAAAATCCAAGTTCCTCAATAGCTATAAGTAAATGTCTTGCAAAAATCCCACTGCCACAACCAAGCTCAAGGACTGTTACTGAGTCTTTTTTTTCTGCAATTTTCCCAAGAATTTTTGCCAAACTTAAGGCATGTGGATAACAATTTGAAACTTCATTAGGTATAAATCTTCTAACTCCAGCGGCATAAGCTTTAATGCCTTGTGCTTTATAATATCTATCGCCAATGGTTGAAATTAATGATTTATCATAGTCATTCCAGTCTTCTATTACGATATAGCCTTCATCACTCATTTCAAACCCTTTTTATGCCATTAGTACTAAAACTTCTTTAAAAACCTTAGTTTGTTAATATTATACCGCTATAATGTTAGCTAATCTTATGCAGATTGAGATCGATAAAATCAATACAGAGTCAGCATTCTTTATACAAGAATTAGCTAAATCGACTCATGATTTTGCTTCTATCGCAAAGGATATTATTAATCATTCAAGAGTTTCAGTGAGCGATGGAGTTAAATTAATTCAGTCAAATGATATTTTTGTTTTGGGTCATATGGCAAACTTTGTACGTCAAAGAAAATCCTATGAAGTTGCTTTAGATAAAGGATTTAGCGCGGATATTGCAAGACAAAGAATGCAACAGGTTTGGTGGAATACTAATTTGCATTTGAATCCAACTAATGTCTGTATTGGGGAGTGTGATTTTTGTTCTTTTGCAAAACTGCCAAATGAAGAAGGTGCTTATACAATGGATGTCACTGAGTGTGTCAATAGAGTTGTTGCAGCAAGATTAGAGGGAGCAACAGAAGTACACATAGTAGGCGGCCTTAATCCAAAGTGTTTAATTGAATATTATTCTGATGTAATACGTGCAATAAAAAAAGAAGTACCTGAGATTCACGTGAAAGCATTTACTGCTGTTGAGATAGATTTTTTCCAACAATTTGCTAGAAATGCTCAAGGTCAAAATCTAAGCATAGAAGAAATTTTTAAAGAACTTATAGAGGCAGGACTTGATAGTATGCCTGGCGGGGGTGCAGAAGTTTTTTCAAGACAAGTGCGTGATGAAATGTGCCCAGATAAAATTGATGCTCAATTATGGGTAGATATTCATAAAACAGCTCATAGAATGGGTTTGAAAACTAATGCTACTATGCTTGCTGGTATTGGTGAAGAGCCAGCAGAAAGAATTGATCATTTAGATATTTTAAGGAAGGCTCAAGATGAATCTTTAGCTGATCCAATCGCAAAACAAAAAGGCGGTTCTTTTCAAACTTTTATTCCTTTAAGCTGTCACTATGAAGGTAATGATCTTTTAGCAAGAGGTGTAAAACCTTTGACTGGATATGATGAACTTAAAAACATCGCTCTTTCAAGAATAATGCTTGATAATTTTGACAACATCAAAGCGTATTGGATACAGCTCGGAGAGAAAATGGCACAAGTTGCACTCTCTTTTGGTGCAAATGATTTGGACGGAACAGTAAAAGCTGAGAGAATTACAAGAGCTGCTGGTGCGCAAAAAAGATCTCTTGCCGAAAATACTTTGATTGAACTTATTGAAGGTGCTCGCCTTGTGCCTATCGAAAGAGATACGCTTTATAATCCTATAGAGTTATCAAAACATGCAATGGCTTAGGGGAAAGATAGAGATTTAATAGTTAGCCTTGATGCTATTCTTGAACCAAAATTCGGTATCAGATTAATTGATAGAAGTTCAAACTAAACTATATGAAATTTCCAGATGCTATTAATATAGAAACTGCTTCATGGCTTCATGGAGTAAGTTTTTTAAAGCAAGTGGCTTTATTGAGAGCAGAATATGCTTTAAATAATGGTTTAGAAAATAGTCCAAGTGCGCAAGTGAATCAAGTAGCTTGGTCCAAGCTAAGAGAATGTGACAAGCAGGTTTTAGCCTTGTCTTTTTTTGGTTTATCTAATGATGAAATAGCCTCAAAGCTTAATCTTAAAAAAAATAGCCGCGTTGTTACAAGCTCTGTAATTAGAGCTTCTAATGCGCTGGGTATTAATAAAGACACTAGAGATGAAATTAGAGCGAGTATTCAAAAGTTTTCTAATCCTAAGCAAATCTCTGGTTATAAGGATGTTATGGATAGAGACAGTTTGATAGCTTTTTTTTATGATAAGAAAAATTTAGTTGAGGCTGATTCTCTTTTGATATCTTATACCCCTGCTTATATAGCTGGGCTTATTAGAGCTTTTATCAAAAGTTTAGATAAGATCGATCAGAAAATTTTTAAACTAGAGTTTGAAAAAGGTTTAAAGCATGACGAGGTTGCACCGCAGGTTAAACTGCATAAATCGCGTGTATTTTCTCGATCAAGGGATTATAAAGAGAAAATCAAAGAATGGATTGTAAATTATTTGGGTCTTAAAGTTTGGCTACCAAGGCAGATTGACCCTTTTAAGACTGCACTTTTGACTAAAGATGATATTTTGGTCCTAAGATCTTTTTTAAAGGATGATGACCTTAGTCTTATAGCCCAGGATCGATCTATTACAGAGCGTACTGTTCATAATCGATTAGCTTTTATCGCAAAGTCTCTTGACTTAAATAGAGAAAGTTTTTATGAGATTAAAGAGCATAATTTAAACAAGAGAGATTTTGATTATTTATATAGAAATTTATTACAATTTTTATTTCCGCCGGAGGGAGCTATTCCTGATAAATTTAAAGTATTAGCTAAGTTCTATAATAAACAGAGCATTTTTAAAGTTATTGTTTCTGATTTAAAGAACTTTAATCCTCGAACTAATAAGCGTTATTTTAAATTGATGTTGCAGGGTTATAGTCAAGGAGCTATTGCAAGAAAGCTAGAGGTAAGTCAGTCCTCGATTTCTGTCTCTTTATCTAGAACAAGAAAGCTATTACTAACTTTTTTAGAAGATAAACTAAGGATGCCCTGAAAAACGAAGTTTTTCAATCGGGCGTCCAGATAAAAGGTAGCAATCATGCGCAGCATGAGTTGCCAAGTTACTAGAAATTTCCATTTTTCAGTGAATCCTTAAAGAAACTTACACAAAAAGCATGATTTTGATAAAGTCATATAAGATTTGATAGTCAGTTTTTATGCAAGTTGAAAAACCAGTATTCATAATAGGTTCTTATAGAGGTGGCACAAGCCTTCTATTTCGCTTGCTTTCGGAAAGTAAAGAACTTTGGTCTATGTATAGAGAGTCAAATCATATTTGGCAAAGCTATCATCGTGATTTAAAAGAAAGTTCAGATACAGTTTATTTTGAAGAACTTGAGAATGGAAATTTTTTAAATACTAATACAAATGAAGAAATTAAAGATCTAGAAGAAAAAAAAATATTGATGGATCTTGCTTATCATTATTCAACTTATAATAGTTATATCTTGGGTTATTTAGGTCGTGTAAAGTTACTTAGGGAAGGAGTTAGCTGGGTTCTAGATCTTATTAATTACATTAATTATATTTATAAAGTGATGAATATAGTTAATTATAGAATTGTGGATAAGACACCGCCTAATATTTTTAGAATAGATTTTCTTGCCAATCTATATCCGGATGCAAAATTTATTTATCTTACTCGTGATGGAAATGATAATATCAATTCCTTAATTAGTGCATGGTGCCATAAATCTAAATTTCAGTACCCTTATCGTAAGTATTTGGGCGGGAATTTAAAATTAAAAGATTGCGATTCTAAGGTTTGGAAGTTCTTTATTCCAAAAGGCTTTAAGGAAGAAAATTATAAAGATCAATCTATTGCATCTGTTTGTTCTGATCAATGGCTTTTAGCTCATGAAGCAGCACAGAGATCTTTTGAGAAAATCGATAGCTCAAGATTTATTCAAGTAAAGTTTGAAGATCTTTTAAGTAGACCAAAATCTGTAATGAAAGATATTTGTTCATTTATTGATATCGATTTCTCGAAAAAATTAGAAAAAATTATTGAAGAAATGCCACCAGTTAACACTGACACTAAACAATCTAAGAGTAAAAGTACAAAAAAACAAAATAATCATGAGTTTGAAGAAAAAATATCTAAGATGCAAAGCAAGCTGGGTTATAATCAAAACTCATATGCCATCTGAGTTACACATAAATATTGATCATATCGCGACTATTAGAAATGCTCGCAAGACCGTAGAGCCTAATTTAATAGATGCTATAAAAGTAATTGAAGGTACTAAAGCTTTTGGTATAACTACTCACCTAAGAGAAGATAGACGTCATATTAATGATCAAGACATAAAAGGGATTGATGAATATTTAAAAAACTCTCGTCTGGGATTTACTTTTGAAATGGGAGCTTCTGAAGAAATAAGATCTATATTATTAAAAACATCAGCAAAATTAGCAACTATAGTGCCTGAAAAAAGAGAAGAACTCACTACTGAAGGTGGTTTGAATCTTGTTGATAGAAAATCATATCTTCAAGAATTTATAAAACCAATTCAAGATTCTGGGATAAAAGTGAGCTTCTTTATTGATCCAATTGAAGAGCAAATAGAGCTTGCAAGCAAACTTGGTGCAGAATTTATTGAAATCCACACAGGTACTTATGCAAATTTATTTATCAAGTACCATCAAGAATTTTCTGCTATTGGTCCCTTTTATAATCCACAAATGATAGATGCAATTAATTTTGAACATTTAGCAAGTCCTATTAAAGAAGAGGTTTTAAGAATTCAAAAAGCAAGTATTTTGGCTCAGGAGCTTGGTTTGAAAGTAAATTTAGGGCATGGACTCACAGTAAGTAATCTGCCAGCTTTATTTAGTAAGCTCACTGATATTAAGGAACTACATATAGGGCACAGTATAGTTGCTAACAGCGTCTTTTATGGCTTAGATAGAGCTATTGATTTATATGTAAATTCTATTAAAATTCCGCAAAAAGTTTTAATCTAATAATTCAATCTATCCAAGAATTGCTCGTATTAACAGAGATTGTAAAGTTTAAAAAACACCAAGTCTACGCAACATCTCATCTGAAGAAAGATGCTCTGGATATATGCTTATTCCTGCGTTTACTCCATGATCTTTAGCTGCTTTTAAGCTAGCTTCAACTTCACCATGATTAGTCCTATCACCATCTGTAATTAGGTGAATATTTAAATTGTCTTTTTTGGAAAGTCTTTTAAGGTCGTTAATACTGTCTTTGACGAAGTTATAGACAGTATCATTATTTCTGTTTTTGATACCATGCCAGTAAGTCATTGGCATAAGTACATCCCAGTTGTTTGCTACATATTCCCATGGATAGTCAACTTTAATTTTTGGAGAATAAACAATCGCTATTAGTGGATAATCATTTGCTACATTTTTTTTGATTTTTTCAGTGTAGGATGTCACTGCCCAAAGAGCAGTATTTTCTTCGATATCTGCAGCCATACCATCAAATCTTTCTCCATCTGGGCTGATGTAATTTGCTACTTGAATAAATTTATCTGCATCCTCGCTTGGATTTTTTAAAAAACAGTAACTCCATCCGATTACTTTGATATTGTTTGCATGAGCATCCTTGAGCAATTTATCAATCTCTTTTTTTAGTTTGAATGTAGGAGTGTTAGATCTATTTACTTGTAAATAAATTGTATCGATATTGAATTTTTTTAAACGATCTAAAAAGGCTTGATTATTTTTTGGATAGTTCCATAAGTTGACCCAAGTACCTTTACCGGAAGTTATGGATTCGATTTTTTCTTCTTTAATAGTTTCTGGCTCAATAGACTTATCGTTTTTTAAAGTTTCAACTTCAATACGGTTATGTAAATTTGCTCGGCCTATTCTAATATATTTGGTTGTTGTAACAGCGTCGCTAGCTTTAATATTTTGCGCTGAAAATATAACGATAAATAGTATGAAAAGTATTGTTCTATCAATATTCACCCTAATAACTTTATACCAAGTTAATTCCTCCTGCAAACCCTGATGCAAAATATTTTATAAGATATTGATTAAGTCACCTAAACTAATTGGTTGATAAATTTGGTTATCAAAGTTAAATAAACGAAAAAAGAGATCATATCGATTCCTGTTGTAATAAGCGGCCCACTTGCAGTTGCTGGGTCAAGATTGAATTTATTAAAAAAGATTGGAGTAAGTGTACCAAGTATGACAGCAAGCATCATAGAGAGAATTAGTGAAATTCCAATTAAAACAGAAAGAGTTAGATTGTTATAGAAATAAAATGATAATAAGCCTGTAATAAGAGCGCAAGTTATTCCAATAAATAGACTTGTCAGAATTTCATGAAAGAGAATTTTCATGTTTTTTTCTTTTGCCACTTCACCTGTGTAAAGTCCTCGAACAATAATAGTTGTACTTTGATTTCCTATGTTACCTGAAAGCCCCGAAAGCAGCGGCATAAAAGAAATGGCGATTGGGATTGCTGCAATAGTCACATCAAATTTTGCAATTAAAACAGAAGCAAAGCATTGCCCAATTAAGGTAATTATTAGCCAAGGTGTTCTTGCTTTATAGGCTCCTAAATAGTTGTTTAAAAGATAGTCAGAGCTATCAGCATCAGCTTCAACGTTAATACCGCTTGATTGATAAATGTCAGCAGTTGCTTCTTCTTCAATAACGTCAACAACGTCATCAATAGTTATAATTCCAACTAATTGTTGATTAGGGTTGGTAACTGGGATTGCTAAAAATCTATATTTGGAAATTAAATCTGATGCAACTTCTTGATCCTCATCTACATTTACTGAGATAACATCTTGAGTTAAATGATCTGAAACTAAGTCGTCGTCATTTGCTAGGAAGAGTTGTCTTAAGCTGATCACTCCAACAAGCTCGCCAAATTTTTTGGTAACATAGACATAGATGATTTCATAATCAGTTTCTTTTGCTTTGAGTCTTACGTATCGCAGTGCAGCACTGATTTTCAAATCAGCTCTTACGCTAATAAAACCAGGAGTCATAATACCACCACAGGTATTTGGATCAAAGCTCATGAGCTCCTTTAGAACAACAGGTTTTTGAATATTACTCATTATATTAACCATGCGTTTGTCATCTAAAAGAGCAAGAATATCTGCAGCATCATCAAGTTGCATTGCATTTGAAAATCTAGTTATTTCATCATCGCTAACTTTTTCAAAAAATTGTTTAATTTCTGATTCAGTTAACTCAACAATAAATTTTGAAATTTGTTCATCTGACAGTATTTCAAGAAGGATTTCTTTTTCTTTCTCATCTAGTTTGGGATATTCTTCTGCAATGTCTTGAGGGTAAAAATCGTCGAGTTTGTTTCTTAGCTCAAGAATTCTAGCTTCATCTAAGTCTTGTAATAGATTTTTTAAATCAAGCGCCATCTTTTTAAGTATAACGTGTAGCTTTAAGCCTAAAACAGCATATAATGTACTTGTTTATCGCAATGGAAAAATATACTAATAGAATTTTAACTGGGGCAATGCTATTTATAGCAGCTTTTTTGCTTACTTATTTTAGTTCTGTTGTCTCAACTTTAGTAATTCTTGTTTTGAGTTTTTTAACAATTTATGAGTTTAAGGCTTTATCAAACAAGATGGGCATTTATCCCGTGGTTAATTGGATATATTTTTTTAGTGCAATGTTTATTTTGTTGCCATTGCTAACTTCAAAAAATCACTCAACAAATACAGTTTATGTTTTTCAACTTAGTATTATGCTCTCAGCATATATAGTAATTTTTTCAAGGATTCTTTTAAAAACAGCAGTTACCAAATTTGAAGATATAACAGCGTCACTGTGGGCGATTTTTCATTTAGGATTGTTGCCAAGTTTTTTTGTTTGGCTGAGAATCTTAGATAATGGTTTTGACTATTTTTTTACTATCGTCATTGCCATTAGTGCAAGTGATGTAGGTTGTTTGATTTTTGGAAAATTATTTGGAAAACAAAAATTAGCTCCTCAAATAAGTCCAGGTAAAACAGTTGCTGGTAGTATAGGTGGAATTTTTTGTGGTTCACTTGCATTTTGGGGCTCTACAAAAATTTTCTCTTTTGAACTTAGACCGGATCTTTGGATTTTGCATAATGGTCTTATAAAGAGTTTGATTAGTTTGTGCGGGCAAGAAGTATTTTTTCTTGTTTTAGTTTTGGTTTTGGGAGCTTTGCTTGCTATTGTTGCTCAAATTGGAGACCTTCTTGTAAGCGTTTTAAAAAGGGCAGCTGGGGTAAAAGATTCTGGTACTATTTTGCTTTCACATGGCGGTGTTTTAGACAGAGTAGATAGTCATTTTTTTGCAGCATGGCTTGCTTTCTATATTTTTTATTACTTCTTAATGTAACAAGATTTGTCACGAAATCGCTCATAGCTGCGTTACACTCGTCCCTTGCCATTCTCATTTACGTTCTAGTAAATTCCGGTGGCTCGGGACTTGCAAGCCTTGCTCTGAACGATTTCTTGGCAAATCTACTGAAAACCCCTAAAAACCCTATAAAGCAGCCAAAAATCTTAAAAAATACTAGTCAATACAAATTTTAAGCTAAAATAATAAGCCAGTAAATCCTATAGACCAGACTTTTAGTTTGGCTTGTTTCTTTTATTGCTGGCCTAAATTGAAATGAGTGCTGAAATGACTAAGCTCAATAAATTTCAAGATCTTGCTAATCAAATTAGCAAAGATTCAAGCACGTCGCTACCAAGCCAAGATAAAAAGCCAGAATCAGTAGTTCCAATCTCTGAGAATTTAGTTGATGATATGCATAAGGAAGTAGTATTAGAATCTAAAACTTTGCAAGACACTAATGTACAAAATCAAAGTATTAAAAGTTTTTTTGATCCCAATCGTTTAATAAATGATGTTCGTTATCGTAATAATGTATTAAGTGCTTCAAATGCTTTTTTACATGGTCTTGCTACAGTTACAAATTTTATTGCCAAAGATAATCCAGCTTTAAAAGTTATAAATCATGTTGTTGATAGATCAGCTTTCTTTTGCACGCGTTGGCTTACTCCATATATTTCTTATGGTCATGCAGTGTTTACAGCATTTGGAAAACAAAAAGAACCAATTTTAGGTTTAATCAAAGCTATTCCACCAGCGTTTTTCCCAATTGTTGGTGATGCAAATATTGATATGGTTTATGGTACAAGTACAGCTTTTAATCAGCCTTATGACAATATCATGAACAGAATTAAGGAGCGAATTGCAACTTCTGATGACTATGCTAAGGAAGTACAAGATGCTAGAAAATCACCTTTAGCTTTTTCAGGATTGGTTTTTAAAGAACTAAAAAGTTTTCTTGGTGATTTTGTTCAAGGGAAATCAGATTTTTGGAAAGAGGGAATTTTTGTTATTAACTGTGCAATGATGTTTGCAGGATCAATCCCAATGCTTTTGTTTGGAAGAGACCAAAGAGATACTACGTTAGCAAAAATCTCAGGTGTGCTTAGGAATGTCGGTGGTACGCTTGGTGATGTAGGTTGGGTTTTTGGTGGAAAAGTCGAAAAAGAAAAAGTTATTATGGGTATAGTTTATACACTTGCTCAAATGGCAGATATTGCAAAACGCTTTGTTAGTGAAGATGTATCAAAAGTTCTTATACATTTAAGTGCAGCGCTTAATGTTTCTGCAATGACTGTCTGGAATACATTAAATACAGAAAATAACAAAAAGACTATTGATGATATAGTAAGTGAAAAACTTAATAGAACTGCAAAGGCTCGAGATAATTCTCAGAAAAACTCTGAGCAAGCAGGATTGATGCTTGCAGCTTAGTATTTAATGACACAAATTAGTGATTTATACCTAGGAACTTCTAATAAAACTTAACGTCTACATAATCAATAATTGGAATAACGTAGATATCAATGATGATAAAACAAGCATACAGAGCTAGGTTCATATAACTAATGTTTTGGATGTTTAACAAAAGGAGGAGATCTTATGACTAAATTAGTAAGACTCATGTTCGTGATAGCGGTAATTAGTTTCACTACAATTCCTGCTAAAGCGATAGAAAAGAACATTGTTACTTCACTTGTAGGTGGAGTTGTAGGTGCTCCAGTGGGTGCAGTGATGGGACTACTACGTGGTGGTGTTTCTAAGGGTGTCGAATATAGCGATTCATTTACAGGAGAATTTGATGGAATTATCGGACATGGTTTAGGCGGCATTATTGGTGTTCCAACTGGCTTTGTCACAGGGCTAGGCTTAGGCGGTGTTACTGGTACGGTAAAAGGTTTAACTGATGGACTTTACAAAGGAATAGATGATCCTTTATCTGCAGATAGTTTAGGATTAGGCGGAAGCTTTACTGACTATGATCCGTATGATATTCACTTAATATAATTAAAGCTTACATCGTAGAACATTTTGGAGCTGGCACTATGCTGGCTCCTTTGTTTTGATATATTATATAGTCTGTGTTTCAATCACTTGAAGAATTTTTAAAAACAAAAAAGCTAGAAGACCATCAATCGATAGCTATATCTATTACAAATCTCAATAGAAAAATAGAATATAAATTTAACGAGACTGAGGCTTTTTATCCTGCAAGCCTAATTAAACTCTTTGCAGCTTTTTATGCAGCTGAGAAACTTAAAAACTCTAAGCTAGAAGATTTTGCTTTTAATGATTTAAATGTTGCTATTAGAAATTCTCTAGAAGAGTCTGATAATGATGCTTTGTCTTTGGTATATGATTTTATTTCTGGTTCTTCTTCTGGAGTTTATGATAAAAAATCGTTTGCTAGTTTTGCTAAAGCTCGGAATTCAATCACAGACTATTTTCAAGAAATAGGATTTTCTAATGAGCTTGCCTTGCATAATAAATGTTATAGTTTTGCACCTTATGGTAAAGATCTCAAACTATTTTTAAAACAAGGTTCTAATAAGGTTTTAATTAGTGATATTGAAAAGATAATGAATTTGATTATCAATAAACAATCAGAGCTTTTGGAATTTATGCTCCGCTCGGGTGAATGTGAGCAAAGTGAATTTATCTATAAGGGTCTAAATGAAGAGAAGTTAGATTTCTTTTATTCTAAAGCTGGCTGGACGACAAGTGTTCGTCATGATGTTGCTTATTTTTCTTATAACAAAGAAAAATATCTTTTGGTGGTTTTAACTAAGGGACTTAGTGAAGATAAAGAGTTAATACCTAGATTATCTAGTTTGATTTTTGCTTAATAAAACTTCAGAGAAATGTTATATGAATTGTCGCAAAAAGACCCGGTCGTGGAGGGGCAATTTAATTTGTGCCAAACCATTTCTTCAAAGCTGTTTCATCCAAGCTATATTTACCAGGACCAGTTGTTGCTAAGACAAAAAGCATAATGAAGTAATAAAGCGGTATTTCATAACCACTTGCGCTTGCTGCAAAACCGTTTTTCCAGTGCACCATAGTAATTGCTACAAGCATTGTCACCATCAAGGGTATACAGATTAATCTAGTTTTTAAACCAAGTGCTAAAAATACAACACCAAGCGCTTCTGTTGTTGTTGCAAGTACAGCATTCCAGTAAGGGTAAGGTAAGTGTAAAGTATTGGTAAACCAAGCGACAGTAGCATCAAAGTTACTTAACTTTCTAACTGCAGGTTCATAAAATCCGTAGGCTAATATAAATCTCATCAAAAGTAATGACAGACCCTGAAAAGAGCGCAGCAATTTTATAATTGCTTGAGGTATTTTGTGCATTAATATTTAATATAGCACTAGCTTTGCGTATTTTGTGGGCTTAAATCTAGTGTTAGCGTGACGTCAGGTACTCCCTTGTGGTTTGTTGTAGGATCTTCTTCTGTTGCAAATATTAACTCTCCTTTGAATCTAACACTCAATTCTTTTATATAGGCAAAATTTTCTTGCTGCGGATCAATTTGAATCTTAGCTCTATAACTTAGGGTTTCTTCATTATCAGAACAGTTTATATCTGCTTCGATGATTTCAAATTCGTTTTCATTATTGGGATTTGGTTCTAGTCTGGTGGTATGAATTTGAGAATAATCGTCGCTATCTATAGCTTGAAATTCTCTAGGCTCGCATAAACTTTCTATACTATATCCAGGTTCCCTTCTTAAAAAATCAATAGTATCTTTCACACCCTCTTTAAAGCCTGTCATTAAATAAGTAATAAAGTTTTTCAAGATTATTTTGTTAGCTTCTGGTAATGTTTCCAGTTCATCAATTTTTTTGTGAATATTTCTTAAAAGCTTTTCGTCTCTTTGCTGAGCAGGTCCCTGACCCTGAGGAATTTGAGCTAGAAAACTATTATTAGAGTTCCTTGGTCCAGACTGATTATTATTATGACCCGATGGGGGTAGTAGAGGCATTGACATCGTAATTATCTTAACACAATATCGTGAAAATTATGCTATGACTATTCCCAGTCATCAAGAATTGCGCCTTTAGCGTACTCTGTAGCCCTTGTTTCAAAGAAATTAGCGTGCTCTTTACCATTTACCATTAAATTCAACCAAGGTAGTGGATTTTCTGTGATATCATATTTAGGATCTAAGTTAAGGTCACCAAGTCTTTTGTTTGCGACATAGCGAATATACTTTTTCACGTCTTCAGGCTTTAGCCCTTCAACAGCACCAAGGGCAAAGCAAGTATCAATAAAATTATCTTCTAAAAGCACCATCTCATCGCAAGCCTTGTAAAGCTTATCTCTAAAATCTTCAGTCCAAAGATAAGGTCTTTCAGAAATATATTCTCTAAAGAGTGCGCAAACGCCTTCTGAGTGTAAAGATTCATCACGTATAGACCAAGTGATAATTTGACCTACGTTTTTAAGCAATCCACGTCTTGGGAAATTCATTAGAATTGCAAAACTCGCAAACAAAGAAACTCCTTCCATGAATCCACCAAAGCAAGCAAGATTATAAGCAATATCTTCTTCAGTATCTATTTTTAAATTCTGTAGATATTCATATTTGTTTTTCATTGCTTCGTATTCACGAAAAGCTTTGTATTCTACATCAGGTAATCCTAAAGTATCATTTAAATGTGAGTAAGCCCAAACATGCACTGTTTCCATTGCAGCAAAGGCTGTCAGCATCATGGTAATTTCTGGTTTTGGGAAAACGGTTACTAATTGAGTATTATAATTATTTTGAACTTCAAGATCACCTTGAGTAAAAAATCTCAAAACTTGAATAATCAAATTTGATTCTTGCGCTGTCAGTTTAGTTTTAAAATCAACTAAATCATCAGCCATCGGAACTTCAGTTGGTAGCCAGTGTGCTTGTTGTTGTAATTTGAAATACTCAAAAAATTGTGGGTATTCAAAAGGTTTGTAATAATCTCTTAAACGTAATATATCTCTTTTTTGAAACTCAACTACTTTAACCGGAGCCTTAGTCTCCTCAAAATCTTCTATTAACGCAGCAGTAGCTTCTTTAATTTGTTCTTTTGCTTCCATAACCTTAGTTTGAAGATTAGCTCTTTTTTCTATTTCTGGGGTTATTGCAAGGTTTGTTTTTGACATTAAATTGTTACTCCAACAGGTTATAAAAGCAGATAAAGATAAGACTATCCATATTCTGCACTAGTTTTGTAGACGAAGCTTTCTAAAGAAAGTATCCCATATATCTAGTGTAATTTTTGCAATATTTTACTTAAATTACGCTGGATATGTATCCAAGGATCTTTAATATAGAGCTTTTTGCAGAGCTATGCAAGGCTAAGCAGTCTTTATTTTCCTAATAAAAATCTAATTTAACGTGAGTGGTCTAAAACCCTTTAATCAAAAGGCTTAAAGAGAAAAGAGCTTGGATAAAAAGAACTTAATTGAAAAACAATTGACCAATTCAAATATCTAATAACTTAAAACTAGTGTCCGTGATCGTCATGACAGGTATTGCAGTGATTGCAAAGTTTCATGTTGATAAAGTGAGAAGCAGCGATCGAAAGGCCGCCTAGTGCCATTAATAGTGGCTCAGGTAGTGCTATTGATTCAAGTCTTGAAAGATATATAAAACAAGCACCTAAAAGTAAAAGATATAAAGGTTCAAATTTACGGTGATCCTTGTAGAAACCCCATACCAAGCTTAAAAAAGCTAAACCTAAACTCACTAAAATTATTGTTGTTTCAAATTTTTCTTCAAAAATAAATCCAAGTCCAATCAAAGGTGCAACGGTAATTAAAATAGGGGCCATAGCACAATGAACGGCACAAGCAGAGCTTATAGCCATGCCAATTTTGTCTAAGATATTTTTTTTATTTATTCGCGCAAGCACCTAAGTACTATTTTAGCTTATTGAGTAAAGCTATGTTGAAAATCAAATAAAACCTTTATTTGGAGAAAAGCGAATACCCCGAAGCTTGCTTCGAGGGATGAGCGTCACGTTAAAAGCCACCTTACCTAAAATTTCTCTAATTTCGCAGCAAGTCAGTGAGGTATTTACGAGAAATTTTAGGTAAGGTGGCTTTTATCAAGGTTTTTTTACAAGCTAAAGAAAACAATTCAAGAGATTGAAGAAAATCTCAGACGCATATTTTTTAAGCAAGCAATCTTACTTGGCGTACTCTATTTTCGGTATGTTCTTCAATGCGGAGTTTCTTGTCCTCTACTTCTACCAAATCCCCAACTTTAGGCTCTGTACCAATTAAACCAAAAACAAAACCACCAATTGTATCGTAATGTTCTGATCTAAAATTCGTACCAATCTCTTCATTTACATCATCAAGCAAAAGTAAACCATCAATTAAAATATCTCCGTTATCAAGTTTGATAATTGGATCTCTTTCTTGGTTGTCTTCTTCATCTTCGATTTCACCAAAAACTTCTTCAACAATATCTTCGACTGTAACAAGACCACAAGTTCCACCAAACTCATCAATTAAGATTGCCATTTGTTTTTTCTTTTCTTGCATTAATTTTAATAGATCTAAAACGTACATTCCGTCTGATACTTTAAGAATGTCACTTAAAAGAGTTTTGATATTATTATTGATTTGTTTTTTTTGATAAGCGTTTAAAAAGTCCTTAATAGTGCAATAGCCAATAATATTATCCATCTTGTCTTCAAAAACTGGAAATCTAGAATGAGTGGATGCAGTCGCTTCCTGAGCGGCTTCTTCGATAGTCATACTTGCGTTAAGACAAAATATATCAGATCTTGGCACCATTATTTCTCTTGCAATAGTATCGTTGAAATCAAAAACATTTTGCATGATTTGTTCTTCATCTTCTTCAAGTACTCCTTGAGCTTGCGAACTACTAAGTATCAGTTTTAATTCATCTTCAGTGTGAGAACTATCTTCAAAATTTGCTTCAATATTAAGCATTCTAAGTGCAATATTTGAAAACCAATTGAGTATTTGAACTGGTATTTTAAAAAGGATGTATAAAAATCTTAAATAGCCAGCAAGTGCAAAAGCAATTCCTTCAGGGTTAATGATAGAAAGGTTTTTAGGAATTACTTCACCGAGAATTACATGGAAAAAAGTAATTAAAGCAATTGATAAAACAATTGATAGTGGATGAGTATCAAAAGTAAGATTTAAGTCAATAAATATTGGTTGTAAAACCTTTGATAATTCGGCTTCAGCAACAGCACCAAGAGCTAAACTAGCGATCGTAATTCCAATTTGACATGCCGAAATATAGTCATTGATTTTACTTGTAATAACTTGTAGTAATTTCGCAGTTTTAATTTTTTTAGGTGAGTAATCATTATCGTTTGGATCAGCATCCGCTATGTGATCTATTTGAGTTCGCCTAAGTCTTGCTATGGCAAATTCACCTGCGACAAATGTAGCATTTAAAAATATCAGAAAAAAAATTAAAAGTATCGAGGGAAGGTGTTCCATCTGGGTTTATTATAGGAATAATATACCACGTCAGGCTTAGGTTTTAGGGGTTTTTTGCTAAATCTACACTAAATTTCGGGCTTTTTTTACTTGAGCTAGGTTCTTTGCTCTATGCTGCTTTAAACTCATCATGACGTTATTTACGGGTATGTTAAAAGCAAAAATTTTAAGGGTTTTATTTATATTAGTTACTGTTTTGTTAACAAGCCTGCCTGCGCAAGCAGCTGCTGAGGAAGATACCTCTATAAATAATGAAACATTAACGGGTGGAATTGTTACTAATGAAGGTTATTATTTACCAAAATCTACTAGAATACCAGTCACGCTAAGGACTCCAATTGATACTAGAGTAAATAACGTTGGCGATATGATTACAGCACAGACAACTCAAGATCTAGTGATTGGAGGTCATGTAGTAGTGCCAGCTAGAAGTTTTTTACATGGTCATATTACAGAATTGCAAGCTCCAGGAAGATTTCATAAAGCACCAAAATTAAATATCAGTTTTGATAGTCTATCGCTACCTGGATCAACCGGTAAAAGAAAGTCAGTGAACCTGTTTGCGAGTATTAATGCTGCAGAAGTATTAAAGAAAGCAGAAGCTGTTAATGATGGGGCAAGCTATAAATCTAAAGCTAAAAAATACGGAGCGGCAGGCGCAGCTATTGGTGCACTTGCTTTGCACGGTGCAACTAGAGGAGTGCCACAATTTCAAATAATGGGAATCACGGCGCTGAGCCAATTTGGTTATTTAGCAGGTGGTGCAATAGGTGGTGCTTTAATAGCATCTAGTCTTATTACTAAAGATGATGTACGCATGGAGCCAGGTACTGAACTTGTTGTTATGGTTGATGCAACAACTATGGATAACTTCGAGGAATTTCATCCTTTATCTCAGGATAATTTGAAAGATTTGGGACCAGAAGATGCTTATGATACTTTTGGTACGATCAAGTCAGAGCCTTTAGCAGACCTCACGGATAAGAAAAAAATCAATAAGGCAAGCATTTTATAGGGTAACCCTTTGGGGTCTGACCCCAATAGATTCAAAAAAAAGCCCAGAAATTTTCTGGGCTTTTTTAATTCATATTTCGATTGTCTTTTTTCTTCTAACTTAAGCAGCAGGTGCAGTAGGAGCTTCAGCATTAGGAGCTGGAGCAGCAGGAGCTTCAGCAGCAGGCGCAGGCGCAGCAGCAGGTGCTGGATTCACGCTTGGAGCTTGAACATCTACTAAAGTTACTTCAAAGTTTAAATCTTTACCAGCAAGTGGGTGATTGTAATCTAAAGTAACATTTTGCTCGTCAATTTTTACAACTTTCATTGGAGTTTGAACAACTTGACCATTTGGACCTTTGTTATTTGCGAAAATAACAGCTCCTTCTTTAAGCTCGATGTTAGCGAATTTGCCATCTTTAGGTAAAGTAATAACTTTAGCTGCATCAGGCTCACCGTAAGCATCTTTAGCTTTAACTAAAAAAGTTTTAGTTTGACCAGGCTTAAGAGCAATAACTTGTTTCTCAAACTCAGGTATAACTTGGTTAGCACCAACTAAGAATGCTAATGGTTGTTTATTTTCAGTAGTATCAAAAACAGTTCCGTCAGCTAAAGTACCTTTGTAATTTACTTTAACTATAGAGCCATTTGATATTGGAGCTTGCTTAGCGCAAGATACAAAACTAAAAGCAAAAAGACCGATAATAAATAATTTTAAATTTTTCATGTGACTAATATTCCTCAACTCAAATGATTCTAAAACAAGTATCAAACTTTGTAAGCTTATATTAAGAATTTCTTTTGAAATTGACACCTCTCAATCGGTTCGGTGGCTTTTGTCCTGTCGTTCATGCATCAAAGCACTTCGTTGGTATTCGTTTTACTCTAAATAATATCTTGATGAGTATATACAGTGAAAGGGTTTAACCGATCATGTCAATTGGTTGATAATTTTCTCTTGCCAAATAATCTCTCATTATATTTTCTACATAATGTTGAGTTTCTTGGTAAGGTGGAATGCCATTGTATTTTTCAACAGCTCCAGGACCTGCATTATAAGCAGCAAGGGCTTTTTGAATATTTCCATCAAAGTTTTTTAATTGTTTAGCAAGGTAGGTAATTCCGCCTCGTACGTTTTGGTATGGATTACTAGAATTAAAAACACCAAGTGATTTTGCAGTCGTTGGCATTAGTTGCATTAACCCTTGTGCGCCAGCATGGCTTTTAGCGTTTGGATTGAAACCAGACTCTTGTTTGATTACACTTCTCACTAAATTAGAATCAATTTTTACGTCATATTCAGAACTTAATTCTTTTGCTGTTTGTTCTATAAATTCCTCAAAATCATCAGGTAGTTTTGAAAAATCATCTTTGATGACTTTTCCTTTTAAAACCTTTGTTGCAATAGGCTTCTGTGTTTCAAAAGTTTCTTGAGGTTTAAGTTTTTCATTTAAAATATTTTCAAAACCAATACTATCTTTTTTTTCAACTTTAGTATTTGCGGTGATTTTTTGTGCAAGACTAGAATCGATACTTTGCATGTAAGTATCTAGGTAAGCCATTCTTTTTTGAATAAAGTTCAAGGACATGGTTATTCATATATATTGAGCCTTTTTTGAAAAAGGTCTAATTAGTTTAAAAGGTCTATTTAGAATTTATGTTCTAGTCTAGACGGACTAGAGTCTTATGATTCTCATTTATCAGTTTCTTTACTAGTGCTTTTGACTTCTGCTTTAAACTCTTCTGTAGCTTCTTCTAAGCCAGTCTTAAGTCCTTTGAGACCTTTACCAAGGTTTTTACCTAATTCAGGTAGCTTTTTAGGGCCAAAAATGATCAAAGCGATAACTAAAATCACAACTATTTCAGGTAAACCGAGTCCAAATGGAAGCATACTCTTAATTATAGAGTATTAGTGGTTTCTTAGACTTTAGAGACCTGACTTTCCATAAATAGCGAAAGCCTTTCCATACCACGTTTAATATCTTCAAGAGGTTGCACCATCGCAAGTCTTACATAGTCTTCACCAAAATTACCAAAAGTTTGTCCAGGCACAAGTACAACACCTGTATTTTCTAGAACATCAATTGCAAAATCAAAAGAGCTTTTGTTTGCATCGATATATCTTTGTGGAATTGGCATCCAGAAATACATTGCACCACCTGGTTTCATAACATCAAAGCCCATGTTTTTTAAAGCAGGGTAAAGGTAATCACGTCTTTCTTGATAAGTTAATCTTACTTCTTCACGATAGCTATCACCAAGTTGTAGTGCTGCGATTCCAGCTTCTTGGATTCCCATACAAACACCATAATCAATATTGGTTTTTAATTTGTATAGTGTTTCAATAATATTAGCGTTACCAACGGCAAAGCCCAAGCGCATTCCAGCCATGTTGTAAGTTTTTGAGAAAGTATGAAATTCGATCGCAATATCCATCGCACCGCGAACTTCAAAAATAGAGCATGGTTTATGATTATCAAACCAAATCTCCGAGTATGCTAAATCACTTATAAGAAGAATATTGTATTCTTTACAAATCTTAACTACTTTTTCTAGGTAATCCTTACCAACAACAGCTCCTGTCGGATTGTTTGGATAAGAGATAAACATTATTTTTGCGCGTAGTAAAGTGTCTTCTGAAAGTTCATCTAAATCACCAACAAAATTATTTTCTGGTTTTAATTTAAGTTCAAAAACCTGTCCGCCTGCAAGCACTGTACCGCGCATGTGCACTGGATAGTAAGGCGATGGAATAATACTCATAAAACCTTCTTGCATATAAGCAAAAGCAATATGTGCTATTCCTTCTTTTGATCCAAGTAAAGGTAAAATTTGATTGTCAGGATTTAGCTCAACGCCAAATCTTTCTGAAAACCACTCAGCAATTTCTTTTTTGAAAGATGGCAGTCCGCGAAAAATAGGATATTTTTGATTGCGAGGTTTTTTCATTCCTTCGTAAAGTGCTTTCAGTACGCTATCTTCAGTTTGACGATCTGGTGAACCTAAAGAAAGATCACAAAGATCTCTACCTTGCTCAACAAGCCTATTTTTCATCTCATCAAGTTGACCAAAGGCGTAGTCAGGCATCTCAACGAGTCTTAGTGAAGGAAGGATTTTGTGAAATGGTGACTTCATAAATTTTTCTTTTAATAGCTCAAAATTGTATCACTATATAAAGAAGTCTTTTTAAATGGAAAGTCAAAACATCACCAAGATTAATAATATTATCTAAACTTTAGTTAACAAAGCCTATTATATTGAATTTAAATTAATTCAAAAACAATAGAGTTTTAGTCTACTAATACCTCAGTTTTTTAAAGTGTTCTTAGTTATAAATAAACCAAGCAACCATAAGCATTGCAGCGCTTATCATTACAAGTACATAGTTTTGCAGCTTGCCTGATTGCTGTACTTTAAGTACTTCACCAACAAACTCAGTACCGCGCCAGCAAATACCATTGATGATAAAGCCTTCAATAATAATGACTTCAAAAGCTTTCCAGGTAAATCTAAACAAGAACATAAAGCCAGCTACAATCACATCATAAATTTCATCGATCCACCATTTATTAGATGAACCAGAATAAACAATCGCAAAACTAGATTTAAACCATTCATTGACAGTCTTATCACCGATTTTGATTTGCTGGATATAAATTAAATAAGCAGCAATAGTACCCACTAAAAACATAGTGAAAGGTATATAACCAAAAGGTAGACTCATTTCATGCATCACAAACTCCATTGCCGATTGTCCTTGCTCCATGTGTGAGTGGAAATGATGATCCAAGTAGTGTTGAAGTTTGTAATTTGTAAATGGTGAACCCCAGAAGCCAAGAATGATTGAAGGGATAGCAAGTATCATAAGTGGTCCTGTTACACAAAGTGGCTGCTCGTGCGGGTGAGCATGACCTCTATACTTACCTTCAAAAGTCATAAAATAAATTCTAAACATATAAAAAGCTGTCATTCCAGCTGTGATTGCAGCGATCCAAAACAAAGGCATGTTTACTTCCCATGCTTTTGCAATGATCATATCTTTTGACCAAAACCCGCTCATGAAAGGGAATCCAGAGATTGATAAAGTTCCAATTAAAAATGTTATAGCAGTGATAGGCATGTGCTTTCTAAGCCCGCCCATCTCACGCATATCTTGCTCGTGGTGACAGCCCATGATAACAGAACCTGAACCTAAGAAAAGCATTGCTTTAAACATCGCGTGTGTTACTAAGTGAAACATCGCGATCTGTGGAGCACCAAGACCAGCTGCCATCACCATGTAACCTAGTTGTGAACAGGTAGAGTAAGCAAGTCCTTTTTTAATATCGTTTTGCGAAAATGCAATAGTTGCAGCAAAAATCGCTGTAATACCACCAACCCAAGCAACGACTTGTAGAGCTTGAGATCCATCAATACTGAGTATTGGAAAAATACGAGCAATAAGATAAACGCCAGCAGCAACCATTGTTGCAGCGTGGATTAAAGCTGAGATAGGAGTAGGACCTTCCATTGCATCTGGAAGCCATATGTGCAGCGGGAATTGAGCTGATTTTGCAGCTGCACCCATGAAAATTAAAATCCCAATTGTTGTAATTGAGATGAGTCCAGTTACTGCAAGTTCATTTGTAGCAATAGCTTGCATTGTGATTTCTTTAAGTTGAGTAAAGCCAAGTGCAACAGCGCCAGTGTTTTCGTAAATCCCTTTTGTAAAATAGTAAAGTAAAATCAGACCTAAAAGAAAGCCAGCATCACCAACTCTGTTTACAACAAAAGCTTTTTTGCAAGCGTGCGCAGCAGAAGGTTTGTACCACCAAAAACCAATAAGTAAGAACGAACAAACACCAACAAGCTCCCAGAAAAAGTACATCTGGAACAAGTTTGTAGAGATTACAAGTCCAAGCATGGAAAAAGTAAAAAGTGAAAGGTAAGAATAGAATCTAGTATATCCAGAGTCTTCATCCATATAACCGTGAGTATAAATTTGTACAAGCAAGCTGACTAAATTCACTGTAAGCAGCATGATGATTGCAAGTGGATCTATGAGCGAGCCCATTTCTAGATGGAAACTGCCAGCTTTAATCCAAGTATAGTTTTGTTCGATAGCCTCATGACCGTGAAAACTAAAAAAGACTGATAGAGAGTGTGCAAGTCCAAGTGCAACAGCTGCTATTGAAAGCCCTGAAGAAATCACTCTACTTTTGTGAGTAAAGAGCATAATTAGCACCGCAGAAATAAGCGGGTAAATTGCAATTAGGTAAGCGTTTTCAATACTAAACATAGGACAAGATACATCTTATATCAGTTTTTCTTTGGTGTCTTGTAGGCTATGCTATAATTGTAAATACACTTATTATGGTTGATCTAGCTCCCGCAAAAGCAAATCCAATAGAATTCATTAGAGAATTTGCAAGATCAGGTAGAGAATTAAGTGAAAGTACTTTAAATAGAGCTGTTGATTTTGTGAATTCCGGAAAGCACCCGCGATTTCCTGGTGCAAAGCAAAGAGTTACTGTTGAAGATTTGAGAAAAGCATTTCAAATATTAAGTAGAGAACTTAGTGATCCAAATTCAACAGCAAGTAAGAGTATTGATATTTTTTTAAAACGCACAAATGAATTGAGTAATAAACTGCAATCTGCAAAACAAGACCTTGAAAAACCAACTTTCCTTTCTAGAATAAAAGCATTTTTTAAAACTATTTTTGCAAAAATAGTTTTTTTTACTGGTGTAACAAGCGATATGGGATCAACTGTTAGTTCTCCAGCCTAACTAAAATTTCATTAGCATCAAGAGCTTTAATCTCTTCGTGAATTATTTTTCTCATACCTTGATAAGAACTATTGGCTTTGATTTTTGCTTCAATTTTGTTCTTTTCGATTTTTAGTTTTTTTTGATATTTTTTAAGTTGAAAGTTTAGAGCAATATTTCTACTCAATTTGATGCAATTAATTGTGCAACTCTTTACAAGTGTTACAAATGAAAGGCTAATTATAAGTAGCAATAAAAATCTCTTAAAACAAATATTTTCTGATTCAAGCTCGTTTGTAATAATAGTCTGTGGCATTAGACCAGATCTTGGATCTTGGTAAGCATAAAAACTTGTCAATGCGCGTTGGTTTAAGTTTTGGTCTTGTTCACCAGTTTGCTGAGCATCGAGATTAAAAGGTATATTTACACTGGCCATTCAGTTCTTTTATCTGGGTCTGATAAGTGTTCAGGTACCCTTGAGTTTAGAGAGACGAAGTCGAAAAACTAATGTTCCTGACCCTTATGGAGAATTTAAATAAGGAAATGAACTTTTAAATAAACTTGCGTTTACAGAAACCCCATCAGAAAAACCAATATTTTTGCTTGGTGCATTTGCCTCATCTATAAAAAAGCCCATCAAAGTTCTAAAGAAGATATCAACAGCATCATCACCAGGTCTTCTACCATTTGGATAGCCTGCGTTGTCTAGTCCTAAAACTCCCAAGCTATTTTGGCTTGCCGCCGTAACAGCTGTAGTTGTTGTGTTTAATCTTAAAGCATCAAATTGTCTTTGTTTTTTTGCTTTATTATTTTCAGTAATTTGGTTTAGATTTTCAATTCCGCCCAAGTAAAAATTCACCATGTCTTCTCTTGGAAAAAGATTTGGAGCAATATGGTTTGCTTTATCTTCAATTAATTCTGCTAATGCAGGATACTGGAAATATTCTAAAAATCTTTTTGAATCAGATTGAGGTGTTCTTTGAGAAAAATTTATTTTATCGTTATAACCTACCAGAAGCTCATTTACAAATGGATGACCAACTCGATCTATTTGTACATAATCAACTGGACTTGTCGCACTTGCTTCACCATAAAGAGCACTCACTTTAGTAATAGATCTTGCTGGATAATGAATAGTGGTCCAAGCTGCGATAGTTGAATTTACTTTTGGCAATTCTAAGCATGATTTTGGTATTTCAAGTGCGATGCTAAGCACGCTGGAATCAGCGCTAGTACTTGTTTGTGGCACTGCACCCAGAAAATCAAAATCAAGGTTGTTATATAAACCAGATAAATTACCTGTAAAAGATGCTTTCCTTTGTCCAACAAAAACCTTTGCTATTTCAGTGCATTTTTTAAAGCCTAAATCTAGATCATAGATAAAGTTGTTTGCATAACTATCGTAATTAGTAAAACTGCTTGAATCGATAAGATTTTCAGGTAAAGCAAATGTTGTTGTCTTTGTGTTTGTAAGTTCAAGTTTCTCGCCA
>CAIYXB010000194.1 GCA_903930015.1 uncultured bacterium
AGATGAAAAAGCTGGATTACGCGATAAAGCAATTCAAGAGCTTGAAATTGGTCAAGTAATTTCTGGTGAAGTTGTTAGAGTTGCTGAGTTTGGTGCTTTTATTGATATCGGTGGTATTGATGGTTTACTTCCAGTTTCTGAAATTTCTTGGCAGAGAATCTCTCACCCACGTGAAGTTCTTAGCGTTAGCGATAAAATCTCAGTTAAAATTCTTAAAATTGATAAAGCATCTAAGAAAATCAGTCTTTCATTCAAACGTCTTCAACCAGATCCTTGGACTGAGATTGAAGGTAAATTCGCTGAAGGAATGGTTGTTAAAGGTACAGTTGTAAAACTTGCTGTATTTGGTGTGTTTGTTGAAATCTACCCAGGTGTTGAAGCTTTACTTCCTACTTCAGAAATTACTAATGATGAAGAAGACCCATCACCAGATAATTATTTAAAACCAGGTGATGAGGTTGAAGTTCTAATTAAGAAATTCTCTCCATATGAAAGAAGAATTAGTCTTTCATTGAAAGATCTTAATTCAGTAAGATAGTTTTAGAAGCTACAGTTTAAAAGTAAAAAGCGGAGAATGTTCTCCGCTTTTTTATTATTAGTATTAAAACAATTTTCTTCTTACTTCAAATTGTTGATTTATTTGTTTGAGTTTGTCATTGCGCAAACTTATATCTAGATTAGCTTTGGTGCTAATTTCATAAATCAAAGGTAACATTAGTGTAACCTTTTCTGATGGTTCTCTTTGTCTTAGTGCGCCAGAGCTACCGCCTTTGAAACTACTTCTTACAAATGTAGTCATAATTATCCTCCTTTGCTTTGACCTATTACTAAATAAGCCAGATCATGAAATGTTTGATTCTTTTTGAAGATTTTTCCATTGTGCCCAAATTTTTTCTTCTCTGTCATCTAGGCTGGGCTCTATTTTTTTAGAGATAGCTTGATTAACCTCATCAAGACTATCTTGCTTGAAATCAATCTGCTTAAATCTATTTACGGATTTTGCAAAAACGGCAGGAAAAATTATAGTTCTTTCTTCAAATCTTGAAGCGTCTATTTGATCTAATGAAACCATTTACCCCCCTGGTTTAAGTTAAATCTCTTAAGGTTCAACCTGCTCTTTGGATCATTCCCAAGAGTCTATTATCTTTAACTAAGTTAGATTAGAATAGTTTAATTTTAACTAAGATCAGAAATTTATTTTTTATAAAGACAAACGATACGGTCTAACTTTAGACCCTGATCTTTTTTAAGAAATGCAGAGTTGTATCTGCTTGCTTCTGGAATATCGTCATTAATTATTAACTCTACTGAAAAACCACATTCTTGAGCCTCTTGAGCGATAATCTCAGCTGTAATAATTTTATAAGCGCCAGCCGCTACTTTTTTTATCACATCACCAACAACATAGAAAGCCCATCTTTTTGGTTTGAGCGTTTTGTAGGCTTGTTCTAAATGTTCACGCATAGCCAGTCTATATTTTTCTTCAACAGAGGTATGCAGAGTTTCTTTGCGAACTTCTTTAAAGTCATATCCCAAATACCATTCACGTAACCAGTTATCCCAAGCATAGCTTTGAGCAGTAAAGTATGGAGGACTTGTTACTATCAAATCAATACTTGCTTCTAGATCAATAGGCATGTCCATTGCACTTGCTAGTAACGAGAGTCCTTCATTTTTTAGTGCGCCATCACAGAGAAGTTTCTTAGATCTTTTTATAAGACATTCTTTTAAATTTCTTTGAGGTTTTTCAAGACCATGTTTGATTGAATAATTTTTTACATAATTTGGAGCCATGCTGTATGAGTGTGAACAAGGGACACTAAGGCTTGTTTCAGCAGATCCATGCAAAATACCAATAATTACTCCAGTCCAATATTTTGCGTATTTTGCTTTTTCTTTTGAACTAAGTTTACTTACCCTTTCTTTTTTAAACGAGAAATCTTTCTCTAATGTTTTTCTAAAAGCAAGAATTTGTTCTAAGACTTCTTGAGTGTAAAATACTTTTACTTCGTCTTGAACAGAATTAATCTCATCTTGGCTAACAGCTTCAAGTTTTAAATTTTCTAAGTAAGCGACGGCTTCATCATGATCAATATGATTAGTTTTGGCGCAGGTTAGAGCGTATGCTTCAGGCGCAACATCAAGCCCGATACCAAATCTGTCGTTTAGGCAGGCTTCTAGTGCAGTTGTTCCTTTACCTGAAAAAGGGTCAAGTACACGATCTCCTTTCTTACTGAAATTCATAATAAAATAATTTGCAAGTGCAGGAGGAAAAGAACCAGATCTTGACGCCATGCCATGCAGGCTGTGCCCCCAGCTGCGTTTTTTTTCTTTCCAGGAGTTTACTAAGAACTGACTACTTGTAAAAAATCTACCTTTTTCAAAAACAGTACTATTTGAAAGTACAAGGTCTTGCAGGGTTGAATTTAGTTCTTTTTTTTGTTGTTTAATAGGCACTAGAACAATAGATGTTCATTTGGCCAAGCGGGTTCCGCTTTTGAGTGCGGAACACATTTACATAATACGCTTTATCGAAAATATTAATCTTTTGCTAACGGAGCTTAATTAGCTGTTGTTAAGAAAGTTCGAGAACAAGGCTTTCGAGCAGCGAAAAGGCTGAGTTTACTGGTGGTAAATGGTGCCTTTGAGCTGCGAGAGTAACGCAGTTATCGGGCTTTGTTAACATCAGCTAGAAAATTTATAACAAAGAACAGTCTTTGCTGGCATATCCACAACAATTGACTTATTACTTAGGCTTTTTTGATTAGAATAAGTGTAAACACCATCATCATTGGATAAGCTACTTTGTTTTGAATAGTTTGAGCTGTCGAAAATTTCTCTATAAAATCCAGCTTTGGGAACATCTATCTGTAAGCTTTGTTTTGCAGTATTTGCAAAATTCACGGCTGTAACCATAAATTCAGAAAAATTATAATTCCATCTTTGGAAAGTAACAACTTGCTTGTCAATATTTGTTACACAAAATCTTTCGGATAGTAAATCAGTTTTATGAAGTAATTCTTCGTCTTCATAGAGCATAGAAATATCTTCATAAAATGATCTTAGATTTTTATATCTTGAAAAAATTTCATCCAAAATATCTTGTCTAAAATATTTTTTGCTCGGTAAAAGAAAACTTAGTGCAATTAATATTTTAAAATCATTTTCTGCTAAACCCTTTGTATCAAAGTTTTTAAGCAATCCAAGTAGGAAATTCTCAGATAGTATATTTGAGCAAAAGTTCTCTAAATTTTTTTGATTATCTCTTAGGATTTCTAAAACTTGTTTGAGCCATACGATATTTAATTTAAAATCAAAATTAAGTGAATTAGCATTAGCGCTTGTCATTAGATTAAAACAACTTGTTTCTTGGGCTATTGAAAATACCCCCCGGCTTCTTTTATGAATTAGGTTGTTTGCTCTCATAAGAAAATTTCTATTTTTGCTATCTTCTTTAAGTAAAACTTGTTCTAGTGCACCAAAATTGAATCCGTCGATATGCATTTCTTCTAACCAATAAATGATATTAGAGAGATAAAAATTTTCGTGAATAGGCTTTTGTAAAGTCTTAAAAGCACCATAATTAGCGATAATTTCGTTTGTGAAGTAAGGTAAGTTAATGATTATTCCAATACCTTTTTGATGTAGAAAATCAACAAAACATTTAAAATCGTTTATTTGTCCGTATGCACTGGATGGAGTAAAAAGTAGAGCCTCTTTATTAAGCGAATATTTATTTGAATAACTTAAATCTATAACTGATTCAAATAAATTATTTAATTCAAGATGAGTAAAATTTTCTTCTATGGCTTTTTCATAAACGTAGTTTGCTAAATTTTGATAATTATCAAAATTATTTTCTTTAAGTACATTTAAATCAATAGCCTTGATAACAAGAGGCTTAATTTTCATGTCTGAACTTTCTCTTGTCTTAATCCATTCTTGATCTTGCCATTTAAATTCTTCATCACTAAAATAACTTGAATACCTTTCAGTGACAGTGGTTTCTTTAGCAAAAGGATCATTGATGATCTTAATTTCATCATTTAGTTGATGTATTGCAAATTGATAAGCGAAAGGTTTTTTGCGTGGAGCCAATGTTAATGACCAAATCCCATTATCATCAACTTTTTTCATGGGGTTTGTGGTTTGACTCCAATTGTTAAAATCAGCAATCAAAGAAACGGCTTTTGCATTTGGAGCCCATAAACAAACTATGATTTCTTCAGAAATCATATCTTTGTTTACACCAAGAAATTTATGTAAGTGGTAGTGCTCAGATTCAAGTGCAGATTTAATATCAAATTCATTTACAGAATTTTCTTTAATTAGTTTTTCTTTATTTCCTGCAAAAAGCAAATCAACCCCTAGAAATAATTTAGTATTCCTTAATCATATTTTATGTCATTTTCTTTTTATGGCAAGTGTGCTAGGCGCGATTAGTCGTTGTAGTTAGGTGCTGTTAAGAAAGTTCGAGAACAAGGCTTTCGAGCAGCGAAAAGGCTGAGTTTACTGGTGGTAAATGATGACTTTGAGCTGGGAGAGTAACGCAGTTATCGGGCTTTGTTAACAGTACCTAGTGCAGAAGTATATAGTTTGGCTGTTTTTTCTGCAAGTGATCTAATCTCTAAGATGAAATTCTGTCTTTCGTCTTTGCTAATAGCACCTCTCGCGTCGAGTAAATTGAAGCAATGTGAGCATTTAAGCACATAATCAAAAGCTGGAATAGCCATAAATTTATCTAAGCATAATTGCGCTTCGGCAGAATATTCCTTATAGAGTCTTGAGAGTCTGTCTACATCACTAATTTCAAAATTGTAGGTACTTTGTTCAAATTCGTTTCTTTTGTATATGTCTTTATAAAAAACTTGTTTACCATTATGTTCATGCCAAAGAAGGTCAAAAACTGAGTCAACTTTTTGTAGATACATCGCGATCCTTTCAAGACCATAAGTTAATTCTACGGCGACAGGTTTAATTTCAATGCCACCAGCTTGTTGAAAATAGGTAAACTGAGTAATTTCCATGCCGTCCAACCAGACTTCCCAGCCGCAGCCCCAAGCTCCAAGTGTTGGACTTTCCCAATTATCTTCAACAAAGCGAATATCATGAGCAAGTACATCAATACCAATAGCTTTTAAGCTATCAAGATAGAGGTCCTGAGAATTATGAGGATTAGGTTGCATGATAACTTGGTACTGAAAATAGTGTTGAAGTCTATTTGGGTTTTCTGCGTATCTGCCATCGGTTGGTCTTCGACAAGGCTCAATGCAGGCCATGTTCCATTCTTTATTTTCAAGCACTCTTAAAAAAGTCGCAGGGTTCATTGTGCTTGCACCTTTTTCCGTGTCATAAGGTTGCATAATGACACAGCCGTGATCTGACCAAAACCTGTTGAGAGTAAAAATTAATTCCTGGAAACTCAGCATGTGATTATTATATAGTAAACCAAAATTGTTTTCTCCAAATTTTCACGACCCTTGCGCATTCGGCATAACACGGTCGTGAAAAATCTGAGATTCAAAATACTTACTGCGCCCGTGTTTAGCCCCTTGGGGCTTCTGCTGTGATGATGTTTTCGTTGTTTTGCTTCACAAAACTTAAATGCTACATCAATCCGATATGCTCCAGGGTGTTGCAAATTTTCCGAAAACAGTTTTGGTCTCTATAATTTATACCAATTCATCTGTCAAAGATTTTTTCGTATGCCGGATTGGTATTATACTTTCAATGTTAAAAATTCTTTTATAAGATCAAATTTCTTTTGGCTAACGCCTTTGACGCGCATCAAGTCTTCGATTTTATTGAAGCGACCTTCAGTGTCTCTGTTCTTGACTATGTTTTTTGCGAGCTTATCGCTTACACTAGGAAGACTAGCAAAATCTTGCCAGGTAGCAAGATTGAGATTAATTAGATAAGCTTTTTTTCCTTCAGTTTTTGTTTTTAAAACATATTTTTCATACTGATAATTTTTTGTCATGTAAATCAAAAAACTTAGTACAGTAAAAAAAATAAAAATAATTATTGCAAGTATTCTCATTTAAGTTAAAGCCAAGTTTTTATTTGCTTCTGTGATTTTCTTTTGACATTCTTCAAGATAGCTTACTATTTGAGTTCCATTGGCTCCACCACTAGTGGGCTTTAGGTTTTTTTCAATACAGTCTAAGAAATGTTTGCATTCTAGTCTTAGTGGCTCATCATTTGAGTAAACTGGTCTTTCAACTGTAATAGCACCATCATCATTAATACTATAAATCTCAAGTTTATTTTGTTTAAACGTGTCATTTAAAACAGCTGTTTTTTTAGATCCATTTACGGTTAGTAGAGCTTGTTTCTGTGGGTCAAGCCAGCTGTTATGGATGTGTGCTCCAATATTGCCTGGGAAAACAAAGTCTATATGAACTACATCTACTTCATCATCTTGTTTTGAAGCCCAAGCTTTTACATTGGTGATTTCATTGGGTTCAGCTGAAAGTATATAAGACATCATTGAAAAGTCATGAGGAGCCAAATCCCACATGACGTTTGCGTGACGACCTTGATTCTTATTAAAATTTCTTCTATCAGAATTTAAATATTGAATATCTCCAAGTTCTCCGTTCTCAATAATTTGTTTGAGTTTGTTTACTGCAGGATGGTATAGAAGTAGGTGTCCTACCATGAGAACTAGATCTTTATCCTCAGCAAGTTTATGTAACTCTTGTGCTTCAATTAGTTTTTGAGCGAGTGGCTTTTCAACATAGACATGTTTACCAGCACTAAGAGCTTTTTTTGCAAAATTAAAATGTGTGTCTGAAGGAGTTGCAATAACAATTCCCTCTAGCTCGGGATCTTTGATTAACTCATTGAAGTCACTAAAAAGTTTTATTTTATTGTCATCTCTATAATAGGAATCAATTCTTTCTAAATGACTATCGCAAATTGCATACAAAGAACCTAGTTCGTAAAAATTACGAACTAAATTTTTCCCCCAGTGACCACATCCTATAACAGCAATTTTCATGGACAAATCCCTTAAAATAATAGCAAATAATCTACCTTACTTGATTTCAATTATAATAGTGTTACTTTTTTCGCCGTCTTCTCTGGTAATTGATACTTTATATTTACCTTTTGCTTGGTCTTTGGAACTAGCAAAAGTGAGTTTGTGAACACCCTTTTCAAGGACTTTGTTTGTTAAAAGCATCTCTTTAGCATTTGATATAGCAACAGGAGCCTCTGTAGTTGCGACAGTACCATTGGCAGTAGTGCCGTTTGCAGTAGCAGTACTCTTTGCTGTTGTGCCGTTTGCTGCCGCGCCATTTGTTGTAGCCTCAGTCTTAGCATCTTCTTTTTTAGCTTCATCAGTACCTTCTGCGGGACTATCGAGTGGCTCCATGAACACTTTAATTTTTTCAGGATCAAGTTTAGTAGCACTAATGGTGATCTCTTCTCCAGCTTTAATTGCAATTGGTTCTTTTGGTACTTCAATGCTAGGTTGAAAGATTTGAGATGCTTTGAAATAATAAACCTTATCTTTTTCATTGACAATCAATGTAAGCTTGCCTTCAAGAGTGTTTCTTTCATCACTTGATTTAATAACTCCACTAAATTCAAAACTATCTTGTAGATTAGTGTAGATTGTATTATCTTTGGTAAACATTATATTCCAAATATTATTATTGTTACCGTCGCTTCTCCATAAAAAACGATCACTGATATTTTCAAAAACTAAAATACCTACTGCGTCTTTAAAACCAGCTTCTTTGGGTAAAAAATTAATCTTTACTTCCTTAGATTCACCACTAGTACCAGATTCTATAGGTGTCGCTGTCCCAAGATATTCTCCAAGAGGAATATCTTTGGGTGCACCAAGACCAATTTTTTCTTTGATCATTTCACATGAGCTTAAACTCATAGTTAAAAAAATTAGTGTAGTTAATAGATAAAAGAGCTTTTTGCTTAAAGTTATCATTAGAATAATTATAGAATAGTTTTAACTAGCGTCATGAGGCAAATAGTAAAAAAAACAATTTTTGTGATATCAGTAATAGTCTTTGTGATTATTAGTTATAGTCTAATTGAAATTTTTACAAATAAAGCTATAAAAGAAGATAAGCCAAAAGCTAAAGAGGAAAAGCCCAGCCAACGGGATTCCAGGAAAATACCCTTTGATAAACCAATTTCTATATTGGTTTTAGGTGCAGATTCGATGATACCAGGCAAATTAAAAGGTTGGCGCGGTAGATCGGATTTTATTGCACTTGTCTATATCAACCCAGCTCAACAGAAAATTCATATTTTGAGTATTCCTCGTGATACTCAAGTGAGTTTGAAAAATCATGATGTGAGTAAAATTAATGCAGCTAATCAGCTCGGTGGCTATACTTTCGCTAAAAGGTCTGTGCAACAACTTTTAGGTATCAAAATCGATCATGTCTTTGTGTTTAGTATTCAAGCAGTTATAGATATGATAGATACCCTTGGTAAAGTTAAAATTTTTGTTCCACAAGCAATGTACTACAACGACAATAGTGCAGATTTGCATATAAATATCAAACCAGGCTTGCAAGAAATGGATGGAATGCAATTAATGAATTTTGTAAGATTTAGAAATAAAAATAGGGGTGATATTGCAAGGATTGAACGACAACATATTTTCTTCAGGGCGGTTCAAAGAAAATTAAAAGAACCAGAGATAGCATTTCGTCTACCGCAGTTTCTTTTTAAGGCAAATAAGGCATTTTTAACTGAGATGGACTTTTCGGAAATGTTTGAATTTGGTCTTTTGGCAAGAACCTTAAACATGTCTGATATTGAGAGTCATATTGTTCCTGGGGACTTTGGTTCAGACGGTAGTTGGCTTGTGAAAAAACCTGAATTACGAGATATGATGAATAAGATAACTGATGGCAACTGAAAATACTAAAAATAAGCCAAAGCTAGAAAAAAGATCTCCAAGGCAAAAGATCAAGGATAGAATCTTTGTTTTTTGGCAGGGTAATAATAAAGATAGATTTTTATTGTTTGGGATTATTGGATTTATTTATTTAACGATAAAAGCTTTAGAAAATTTTGTACCTAATCGATATCTTGAAAAATTACCTTCTGATGTATCGCTTACTCTTGTTGCAGTTGTAATTTTAATAATGGTTGTTCATGCTATTTATATATTTTTTGCTCAGTATCATAGAAGAAGAAATCCAAGACCTTTTGAGGGTAATTATGAACCATCAGTAGATATTTTTATTTCAGCTCATAATGAGGAAGCGGTTATTCACTCTACTTTAAATTACCTAGCAACACTTACCTATCCTAAATTAAAAATTTATGCGATCAATGACAGAAGCAAAGATAAAACATCTGAGATTATGCATTTAGTTGCAGCTAATTATCCAGAGAGAGTCTTTATTCTTGATCGCAAGGAAAGTGCTTATCCTGGAAAAGCTGCAGCGTTAAATGATGCTCTTAAAATCTCTCAGGGAGAAGTGATTTGTGTGCTTGATGCTGACGCAAGGATAGATGATCAGTTTCTACCACGGATAGTGCAGTATTTAGCTGATGCTGATGTTGCTGCAGTCCAGTCGCAGAAAGTGATTTCAAACCCAGAGCATAATTTTTTAACTAAATGTCAATTCCATGAATATGCAATGGATGCTTATTTACAGATGGGTCGTGATAGTATTCGTGGCTCTGTAGAATTGCGTGGTAACGGTCAGCTTGTAAAGCGAGCAGCGATTGAAGATGTTGGTGGTTGGAATCAAGAAACTATTACTGATGATTTAGATTTATCAACTAGTTTGCACGTTAATGCTTGGGACATTCGCTTTAGCCCAGATACAAAAGTTTTTGAAGAAGGTGTGCCTAATCTAGAAGGATTTATCAAACAACGTCGTCGTTGGGCTGAAGGTAGTATGCGTAGGTATCTAAATTATTTTTTACAACTCTTTAAACCAGGTAATCTAACTCCAGTGCAAATTTTTGATACATTTACTTTTTTGAGCGAATTTAGTATACCGTTATGGTTGAGTTTAGATATTACACTTGAATTAATCCGTATTGGACTTGGTGGCGAGGCTTCGTTTAATTTCAGCTTTTTAATGTTAATAAGTTTAGGTTTATGGGCTGTTCTTTTTGCGGCGCAATTTAACGGTTTGAGAATTTATAAGGATTATGGAGTTTTCAAATCTTTTGTTTATTCTTTAGTGGGTATCAGCTATTTGCTTACAACTTGGGTTTACGTAATTATGCTTTCTTATCGAAAGATCCTGTTTAGCCGTACTGTGGGTACCTGGACTCGCACTGAACATACTGGTTCTTAATACTCAGGAGGATATTTATTAATAATATTTAATAAATATCCTCCTGAGCAACTTGTAATACATATAGCTATATCAGTATAATAAACAGCAGCATAATCGCATCTAGCTGATCGTAATGTTAAATTCAAACACACAATTCAAGAATTTAAAAAAGTCTGGCCCAAGATTGGTCCTGACTATGATGGCTATGAGTATGATGATGCAAAACAATTCATTACGAATTAATAATAAGTACTAACGGTCGAAAACAATCCAGCTAGATGTGGTCCAAGTGCTAAAGGACTCATTAGTGGAAATATCACCGGTAGTAAATAACCGCGTATCAAATCTAATAAAACCAACACAAGAGCTTCAACAAAATGAAGTTCAGAATCTCGTTGAAACCAAGACGGTTAATAATCTCTCTGAGATTTTAGATACTACTGAAAAATCTTCGTCTGCAAAAGAGTCAACAAATGCTAATAGTTTTTTGATACAAAATTTAGTGCCAAATTGGGACGAAAAAAATACTACTTTTGAGAATATAAAACTTAATTATCCGCATTGGTTTAATATTGCGACGGTTGCTTTGCATGCTCTTGGTGGTACTTTACCTTCGATGCCATTTATACCAAAATCAGTTGGTTTAGGTTTTAGAAATTTGGCAGAAAATTTTTCTAGATGGTGTATACCTTTTTCTAAGGTGCATAATAGTATTGAAGCATTTAAAGGTAGGCGTCTCTATGAGGCTGTTGCAAGATTAGTACCAAGTCTCCTTATACCTCTTTTGCGTCTACCTTTCCATAATTTTCAGTTAGCTTATGGACTGGGCTCTGGGATCAATGTAGTTCATGAACATATAAAAAGTAGAGTCGGTTTGAAAGCTGAAGATGGTTTTGCTACAAATAATAAAAAAATACAAGATGGATTATTCCATGCAATAAAAGATTTGTTTAATGGTGGGGATCATGTATCAACAAAGGAAAGAGCAAAACTAGGATTAACTTTAGGCGGAGGTGCTGCGATGATTTTAGGTGCTGTGCCGACTTTATTATTTGATCGTAATGGTCTTAATGATGGTTTTGCTCGAATCTTTGGTTCTATAAGATCTCTTGGTGGTTTACTTGGTGATTTGAGTATTACTCTTTTTCCTTCACATGAAATACCAGAGCTTAGAAAGAAAGAGCCAATTATTGGCTCTTTATATCTTGTGCCAACTTTCATGGATTTTGCTCAAAGATGGATGAAGCAAGATGAAGAGACCAATTCAATCTTTAACCATGTGAAGACAGCTTTAAATACTATTGCTGAATTGATTTGGACTCACTTCTCAACAATAGAAAATCAAAGAGCAAAAGAAAGTGCTGCAGAAAAACTAACTAAAGCTAAAACTCAAGAAGCACCTTGGCTAAAAAGCGCTCATGATGCTAGTTATGCGCAAGTTGCTTAAAGGCATCAAGGACTTCTTCTCTATCATCAAAGTGAATGGTTTCATCAGCTAGTATTTGATAATTTTCATGACCTTTACCAGCAATGACGATGATATCTTTAATACTTGCTTCCCTAATAGCAGTTTGGATTGCTGTTCTTCTATCAACAAGGACTTTGGTTTTATTTAAATCTGGAATGCCTGTTAGGATATCAGCAATAATTCTGTCAGGATCTTCAGATCGTGGGTTGTCTGAAGTTACATAAACCTTATCCGCGTAATCATAAGCGATTTTCCCCATTAATGGTCTTTTTGTAATATCTCTATCACCACCACAACCAAAAACACAAATCAACTTTGTATCTCCTTGCACAAGAGCTTTTGCTCCTTTAAGTACATTAAGTAGACCATCGGGACTATGCGCATAATCAACAATGCATAATGGTGTGTGATCTTCTTTAATCGCTTCGAAACGACCAGGTACAACATGCATGTTAATAAAAGTATCTGCGATCGCAGTAAGGCTTATCCCCTCTTTTAGAGCAACAGCTATAGCAAACATTGAATTATAAATATTAAACTCGCTGTTAAGTTTTGTTTTTATCTCAATTTCTCCATAACCTTTTGCTATCAGTTTATAGGAAAGCCCATAGAAATCATATTTTATATCTGTTGCAAACAGCTCAGCGTCTTGGTTTTTGGTGCTTACTTTGATGATGGAGAGCTGAGATTTTTTTGCTTCAGTTTCAAATTTAGCAAAGTAACTATCGTCATAATTTAAAATTGCAAACTCTGATGTTTGAGAAAATATTTTTGCTTTAGTTTTGTAGTAATGATCCATGGTCTTGTGATAGTCCAAATGATCTTGAGTTAGATTGGTTACAATGGCATATTTAAAGTTAAGGCAAGCAACTCTGTATTGATCAAGTGCGTGCGAACTGACTTCCATCGCCAAATACTGAAAATTTTCATCAACAATATCTCTTATAATTTTTTGAACTTCTTTATTTTGTGGAGTTGTATTGCCTTGGTCTAGGTATTGATCACTTTGAGTTTTTCTAAGTCCCATTGTGCCTAGGATTGCACAATCCGTTAGCAAACTTTGAATTAAATGTGTAACAGTCGTTTTACCGTTTGTGCCTGTAACCCCTATCAAACAGAGATCCTTAGAAGGCTCTTGATAAAAAAGATTTGATATTTCTGCAAGTTTTAATCTCGTATCTGAAGCTAATTCAAAATCAACTTTATATTCTTGAAAAAGTTTATCGTAGTCATTTTGTTTTTTTATATATTCATTCTGCTCAAGTACAATTAGCTTCGCTCCAAGCTCAAGTGCTGTTTTTATGTACTCATGCCCATCAATCTTTAATCCTTTAATTGCAACAAAAATGCAATTATCTATAACTTTTCTTGAGTCATAAACTATATCAGAATATTTTGTGTAATCAATGCTTTTCACTAATAAATATTATAGCTAGTTATAGACTTGTCTTGTAATTCTTCATTTACAAGACAAGTCTATATAAAACCTTTGGTTTTAAACTCCCTTTTTAGACCTGTTTTCGCGAAATATTCTATTTCGCAACAGGTCCGCTGACTTTTTCTAAACCCTTCCTAATTACAGACATGTAAAGTTTAATATTGTAATCTTCAAGCATTCTTCGAGCACTAAAGTTTTTAGCAACATATGTTATGGACTTTTTCATACGATCAACCCAAGCCGGTGAATAACCTTGTGAGTTTTTTGCATAGTATGTGTTAGTGATTTCATTTTCAAACATCTGATAAATAATATTACTTTCTTCATTGAGAATAGTTTCATCATCTTGGCTATTTGAAGGCTCAATCTTCCAACCGATATCTTCAATGGGCACTTCAAAAACCCAACCATCAGGTATTGAAAAATTAATTACACCACTTGCAGCAGCTTTCATACCACTGGTTCCACAAGCTTCTTTGCCCATATAAGGATTGTTAAGCCAGATATCACAACCATTGGTAAGTAATCTTCCCGTCTCCATGTCATAGTTTTCTAATACTAAAATTTTGCCTAGGAATCTTTCATCTTCAACCATACGGTAGATTTCTTGAATAATTTCTTTACCGCGACCATCAGCAGGGTGTGACTTACCAGCAAAAACAAACACAACAGGTTTTTTAGAATTGTTGACAATTTTTTCAAGCCTATTTAAATCCCTTAAGAGTAAATTTGCTCTTTTGTATGGCGCAAATCTTCTTGCAAAGCCAACTAAAAGTACATCTTTACTTAAAGCATCTAGAAACAATTTAATTTTGTCTATAGCAAGACCTCTTCTTAGAAATTCCGATTTAACGTGTTTTTCTAAGTAGTTGATTAATTCTTGTTTGTGGCTTTGATGCGCTTCCCAAATTTTATCATCAGCTATTTGATTAATTTTTTCTTGATTTAAGTTATAGCCTTCTTCAAAAAAATCACCACTGATTAATTTTCTGATGTTTCTTGCTTGCCAAGTAGGCATGTGCACACCATTTGTGACTGATCCAAAATATTTATCTTCTTTTGGAAGTATATTTGCCCACATCTCTCTACTAACTTCTTCATGTAATTTTGATACTGCATTTGCTTTTTTGGAAACATTGAAGGCAAGCACAGTCATAGAAAACTCATCAGGCTTATCAGGATTCAAGCCTAAGTTCATGAATTGTTCTAGTGGGTAGTGCATGTTTTCAAAGAACCTATGAAATGTCTTAGTGACAAGAGATCTTGAAAAGGCTTCATTCCCTGCAGGTACAGGAGTGTGGGTTGTAAAGATGGTTGAATCTTTAACAGCTTTAACAGCTGCTTCAAATGAATAACCTTGCTGTGCGTAACGTCTAATCAATTCTGCAGACAAGAAGGCACAATGCCCTTCGTTTAGGTGGTAAATAGATGGATTAAGCCCCAGAACGTCTTTAAGTAAACGAGCACTCGCTACTCCAATAAGAAACTCTTGTTTAATTCTTGTTTCCCTGTCACTGACATATAAATTTGCAGTGATTTCTCTGTCATCCGGATGATTATGCTCGATATCAGTATCAAACATAAATAAAGGTATTCTTCCTACTCTTGCAAGAAAAACTCTTGTCCATACAATTCTGTCCGAAAACTCAACTGGGATTTTGACAGGTTCACCAGAATGGTTCAGAAGTAAGTCCATTGGTAAATCTCGCCAATCTTGAATAGGATTATGCTCTATTTGGTAACCATCTTGATTTATCTCTTGTATGAAGTAACCTCTTTTGTAGAATAATCCTACCCCAATCAAGTTGATATTTAGGTCTGAGGCTGCTTTAAGATGATCACCTGCAAGTATTCCAAGTCCACCTGAATATGTTTTTAAGCATTCATGAATACCAAATTCCATTGATAAATAGGCGATTGAAGGTCTATTTAAATCAATTAGAGAATCTATTGAGTTTCCTCTAACGTAGCTTGTAAATCTTGCGTGAACTTCAGCAAGCTTAGAACAGAATTCTTGGTTTTGATTTAGTTTTTCTAATTCAGGAGCAGGGATATTTTTTAACATCAATACTGGATTGTGGTGGAAATATTCCCATAAGTCTGGATTGATTGATTTTAATAATGCTTGGGCACTATCATCCCAAGTCCACCAAAGGTTATGAACTATGTCATTTAACATAGAAATATTTGTTGGTAGAACTTTATGTACATTAAAACAACGTACATCTAAGCTCCCTGGTTGGATACTACAACTAGTACCTGAGAACGGATTAGCACTTACTAGGCTACCTTCAAAATTAAGTCTTCTATGTTGAGATTTACCAAAAGCGATGTCATATGCAGTTAAATAACCTTGAAAGATTGTTTTCCATGAAATGGCTTCCCTAATAGCTTCTGTTTGCTCTAGAGCCTTATTTTTATTTTTACTAATAGTTAATTGATTGAAAATCAATGTTGATAAGTTTTCTAAAGCTTCTTCATATGATTTGTTTTTTCTTGTTAGAACTTTGATCATATAGTCAGAATCAAAATTTTGTATTTGGCTCCAGTAGCCAAAACCAGCAAGATCTGAGGTTACTGTTGGAATTCCCTCAACAACACTTTCCATTGGCGTATAACCCCAAGGCTCATAATATGATGGGAAAAGAGTCAAGTCTGCTGACTTCAACATCTCTTCGTAAGGGATATTAAAGATGCCTTCTCTACCATTTAGATATGCTGTAGATAGAGCGACTCTTACTTTTGAATTTCTTTTATCTAATCCAAAGTGCTTAGCTGCGTTCACTATCGGATCGTGGTCTTTATTGTAAACAGGTGATATTGCGATCGCTCTAAAATTTGGATTTTGTGAACTTGGTAACTTATAATTTTCAAGTTCGATATTGTCTGCTGCAATTAGAAACAAAAATAAAACATTTGGCATTTCATTGCCTTTTGTGTTTTGTAGTCTAGATAAGGCTTCTAAGCTTATGTCATAACCTTTATTTTTATATTCATAGCGACCAGATGAAATTATAATTTTGGTATCTGCTGGAAGTTTTTCATCAAAAAATTCAGAACATTTTTCAAGTATGATCTTTTTATTCTTCTCTCTTTCTTTTGTATCTGGTGAGAATTTTTGGTCAACGTTCATCCCGTTGTAAACAATAAGATCAGCTTTTTTGCCAAGAACATAGAATGCTTCACTGGAAGTAATTTCACTTACTGTTGTAAAGCAATCAGCGTTAATTGCAGAAAGCTTCTCCATAGAGTGTTTGCTTTGAACACCAAATTGGTGCGCACGCGATGCATTAGAATATCTATCTTCAATTTCTTTATAATAAAACTGATTGTGGTGAGCCATTGCTCGACCAAGCATAGTTGCATGAGTTGTAAACACAGTGCCAACGCGTGGAAGGTTCTTCTTTAGATAAAGTATTCCTGCTCCACACATCCATTCGTGGAAATGTGCTAATCCGTAGTCTTCATGACTAAATTTTAAATTTACAATCTGCTCAATAACTTCAGCAGCAGCTGTAGAGAACAATACTGGTTCGATATAATCCCAGCCACCGCCATAGGAATCAACCCCAAATTCTTCCCAGTAAGAATGAAGTAATCTTTCAATATTGAATCTTTCTTTAAATCCTGAGATTAAAATTACTCTTGGGCTTCCTTGTATATTCCACCTTCCAAAACGACACTTTAAGCCAACTTCTTCAAGCTGAATCTTCACTTGCTCGGAAAAACTATCACTTAACTCTTTGAATTCGTGGTTGTTTTCATTAATATCAGGACCAATCGTTATGTATCCTTCGCCAAAATGATTTATAGCCTCTTGAGCTTTAGTCGCAATAACAGTATGAATACCTCCGACTTTATTACAGACTTCCCAACTCACTTCGAAAACATATTTCATAAATTATTTTTTAAACCTTCTCTAACTTTAATACCTTTTTGGTATTTAGTGAACTAGGTTTTTTTGCAATAAATTTTGCTTTTTTTAAATTAGCTTTTTCTAGAGCAATTAAGCGGTTTTCAAAATCAGTAAAAACATTTTGGTAATTTATATAAGCTTCATAAGGAGTGTTATATGGATTGAAGTATTTGTGAACATCACCATCAGAGAAATATTTTGTGCACATATAGTAGAAGTGGTCTGAGGTTAGTAATGATTCCCAGGTTTCAATAATATTGTTATTTTGTGTGTTGTAAACTCTTTTTTCAAGGGAATAGATTTTTTCTAAACTATCGTCTTGAATATGGTTACCCATCCAAGCAGATAGATCTCTTTCTGTATCTGCCCAAGAGATTAGGTTTGGTGATGCAATAAAGTCTTTTGCTTCATATTTTTGAATTACTTCACTTGGAGTATTAAAAGAGAAACTTGGGTGCTGTAAAATTCTTTCTGGCAATACTTTCATAAACTCAAAAATACCTGTTTCTTGCCATTGATGCTCTCCGAAGGTTTCATAATCCATAAATAAATTTATGGTTTCTGCATTACCATCAAGAGAATAGATCCAACTAGAATATTTTTCAGTATTTAATGGAAATTCGTTCCACGCTTGATTTGAAAATCTAAAAGCAATATCATCAGAGAGACTATAGTTTTTCAATAAAAGTTTTGCATTTTTTGCACTTACCGGTTTGTAAACAAAGTTAGGACTTTTCCAACCTAAGATTTTTTCAGTCCCTTCAGTAATGATGGCCTGAAAACCTTCATCTTCAGCGATTCTTGCAATATTGTCGTTGTAAATCAATTCAGTATTTCTAAAAATTTTGGTTTCATAATTAAACTCATGAAGCATAAGTTCTTTGTGTTTACGAATTTGTCTTCTAAATTCAGTTTCAGAAAAAACCGCAGACAAGCTGTGATAGTAAGTCTCACCCAAAAGTTCAACGCAACCTGTCTTAACTAATCTTTTGAAAGACTCTAGAGTTTCAGGGCTGTAAAGCTTCATCTGTTCAATTGCAACACCTGAAATTGAAAATGCAATTTTGAAATGTCCTTGATGTTTGTGAATCAAGTCTAAAAGAATTTGGTTCATTGGCAAATAACATTTGTTTGCAACTTTTTGCATTATTTGAGAATTGGCCGTTTCATCTTCATAATGATGTGAATTATTAATATCAAAAATAGTATATTTTCTTAAGCGTTTAGGCTGGTGAACTTGAAAATAAAAACAAATGCTAGGCATATTTAAGTGTTCCTTTAATAATTGTCTCATATAACTCTATGATTTTTCTTGCTGAATTTGCCCATTGGGACTCTTGAAGCTCTTTTGCAGCACCTAAGAGAATTTGTTTTTCGAGCGCAGGATTTTTAAGTAAGGAACTTATTTGGTTTGCAAGCTCATTTGTATCCCAAAAATCAACCATTAGTGAATTATGCAGCACCTCAGAAATGCCTGATTGCTTGGATAAAATCACTGGTACATCAAATAAGGCTGCTTCTAAGCCAGAGATTCCAAAAGGTTCTGATACGCTTGGCATAACGTAAATATCAGCTGCTTGAAATAAAGCCTCAACTTCAGCCCGATTAAGAAAACCTGTGAAACGTACTTTATTGCCTATTTTCAGCTCGGCTGTTCTTTCAATAAGTTTGTTTATCATATCTCCATGACCAGCAATAACGAATTGAACGTTTTTGTCTAATTGAAGTACTTTCGCAGCAGCTTCTAGAAAATAGTCTGGGCCTTTTTGGTAAGTTACTCTACCTAAAAACAGTACAAGCTTCTCACCGTCTTTTTTGGTAACGATCTTGTTATTCAGAGTTGTTACTTTTTCTTTTGAGACAGAGTTGTGAACTACGTGAATTTTATCTGGATTTATTCCATAGTTTTCAATAATCTTATTTTTTGTGTAATAACTAACAGCAATAATCTTATCTGCTTGTTCTAAGCCATATTTTTCAATATTAAATACATTTATATTCAACGCACTTTTATCTGATCTATCAGTCTCAAGAGCGTGAACATGATATATCAAAGGTTTTTTGCTAAATTTTCTTGCTTCAATCCCTGCAAGTACAGTCATCCAATCGTGTACGTGGATTAAGTCATGCTCAAGTTTTTGAGCAATAAATCCAGCAATGAAAGCATATCTTGATACTTCCTCAAGTAAATTTGGTCCATAGTTGGAGTTTATGTTTAGTTGGTAAGAATTTGTACTTTCTTCAAAATAAGAAAAGTCTTTTATCGCTTCAAGTTTTTCCAAATATTCGTGCTCTGTTATATAAGGCGAAAGTATAGTATCTATGCCATAAAAATTTAAAAACTCTTTTATTGAATTTTTTCTTTCAAGAAGATCTGTTCTTGTTACTTTAATTTTTGAAGAGTTTATTATATTAACTTGACTCTTATTTTCTAAATTTGATGGGAAGTTTGGTAATACAAAATTTACTTCGACGCCAAACTCAATCAGGGCTTTTGTTATATCATGACAAGCAATCCCGAGTCCACCGCTTATAAAGGGTGGGAACTCCCAGCCATACATTAATATTTTCAGTGACAAAATAGTTAACCTCTTAAGAATTATAAGGGGTATTTATATAAAAACGCTACTTTGTTAAAAATATAATATTTAAAAAAGAATGTCCTGAAAGCGAAGTTGGCCGTTTTCAATCGGGCGTCTAGATAAAAGGTAGTAACTCTTGCAGACCACTTATGGGTTTGGCAAGAACTCTATTAGACATCTTGCGAAACATCGTTTCGCAGTAGATGTCGCCCGAAAAAAGGTCGCAACGACGCCACTCGGCGGAAGTTGCGCTAAGGATAATTCAGACTTTCACAAAAGGTCTATTAGAATATAGATATGAAAGATGTGCAAGAGCATAGTTCGATTGATAAGTTATCTTCTTTGAAAAAAAAATTAGCAAATGAGTGGTTAGAAACTAATGGACTCGGATCTTACTCTTCTAGTACAGAGCTTTTGTGCCACACTCGAAAATATCATGGACTTTTAATTAGTTCATCTAAAAAGCTTACTGAAAGAACTTTGTTAATTTCAAAATTTGATGAAAATATAATCTATGACGGTAAAGTTAGAAATATTTCTTTGCATTATTATCAGCCAGGAATTTATGTACCTTTAGAACAAGAAACACAAATCGATTTTAGTTTAAATTTAAATCCAAGTTGGTATTTGAAAGCAAGTGATCTTTATTTAAAAAAAGATTTGATGATGATTAATTCAAAAGATTTGGTTATTTTAAAATACGATTTTTTAAGAAGCCCAGCTAAAAACTCTATTCTAGAATTAAAACCCCTTTTAGCTTTTAGGAATTTCCATAAAATTTTAAAGGAAAATAGTAATCAAAAATTCAAATTAGAACATTGTTCAAGTGGTATTAGAATTAGCTCTGAGTCTAGTGAACAAAGTCTTTATATACAATTTAATTGTGAATTTGAGATTCAGGAAGATGCTTATTGGTATAAAAACTTTTTACTACAAGAAGAAGTTAAAAGAGGCTATGAAGCAGTTGAAGATCTTTTTTGTCCTTTAAGTTTTAAAGTGAGTCTTGAAAAAAATCCTGATTTTAAAGTCAGTCTATCTACTGAAGAGCTCATTCCGGCAGAGCTTAATGATATCTGGTATCAAGAAAAAAAACTTCGTAAAAAGTCTAATCTAGGCTTGTCAAAAATCATCAAAAGCGATTCAAGCATTTTGCTAAATCGATTAAATAACGCAAGAAAAGATTTTCTTGTGAAAATTGATAGTGAAAACTATTCTGTGATCGCTGGTTATCATTGGTTCAACTCTTGGGGTAGGGATACCTTTATAGCTCTACCAGGACTTTTGCTTAAAACAAAAGAAAAAAAGATCTACGTAAATATTTTGAAAAATTATTTGAGCTTGCAAAAAAATGGATTGTTGCCAAATATGACGGGCTCATCAATCGAAGACTCTGCCTATAATTGCATTGATGCATCGTTGTGGATGTTTTGGTCTTTAGAAAAATTTGTTAATGAATTTAAAAATAGAGAATGGCTAAAAGATATTTGGGGGTCATTAAAAGATATTTATAAAGCATATGCTGACAATAAAGCACCAGGAATTTATTGTGATGCAAATGGTTTACTGAGCTCCGGAAATCCAGAAGACACTATGTCATGGATGGATGCAATGGTTGACGGAAAAGCTGCGAGCCCTAGATATGGTTATTTAGTAGAAATCAATGCACTTTGGTTAAATACTAATAATCTAATGTTTGAGCTTGCTAAAGAATTTAATGATACTGAAATTCAAGAAAAAACTTCTAAGCTTTTGAAACAATTACCTGAAAATATTTTAAAAACTTTTTGGAATCAGGATTTAGGATACTTTGCGGATTTTGTAGTTGATGGAAAGCAAGATACTAAGTTAAGACCAAATCAATTATTTCTGTTAGCTCTTGATTGCTTAGAAATCCCTAGCGAGTATGCAGAATCTGCTATTAAAGTTATTTCTGAAAAACTTTTAACGTCTTGCGGTATGCGTACTTTAAGTCCTGATGATTTAGAGTTTATTTCTAAATATCAGGGTGATTCAAAACAAAGAGATAAAGCCTATCATAATGGAACTATTTGGCCTTGGCTTTTGGGGGCTTACTGTGATGCATTGATGAAGTATTCTCATGATAAAAAAGCTCCTAAAAAACTTATTAAAAAGCTTCTTTTAAACTTTAATTCCCATATGGATGAGACAGGACTAAATAGTATCTCAGAGATCTTTGATGCTACAGAACCTTTTGTGGCTCATGGTTGTATAGCTCAAGCCTGGAGTGTTTCAGAAGTTAGACGTGCTTTTATTCAGTATTGTAAATAATCAGTTGTCATTGCTGTAAAGGTCACATGATTCGTTGACAGTTAATCAATAATTGAAACAAAGCTATTAGTGTTAATTGAGTCTAATTGCAATCAAATGAAATCACCTTTTTTCGAAGCATTTGCGTAAGCTCATGCGCAGAAAAAAGAGTGATTTCATTTGAATATTGCAATAGAGTTAATGATTATTAGTTAAACGGTCAACGAATCATGAGACCCTTACTGCGATGACAGCATTCATTTGTGTAGGTTACAATAAGTCTGTGCTCAGAAAAAGATTAATACCCTGTTTAGATGTTGATAAAGGACGCGTTGTAAAAGGCGTCAATTTTGTTGATATTAAAGATGCTGGTGATCCAGTCGAGCTTGCACATAAATACTATCTTGAAGGTGCAGATGAAATTTGTTTTTTAGATATTACGGCAACAACTGATGCTCGCAAGGCAACCTATGACATTATTTCAAATACTGCAAAAAATATTTTTATACCACTTACTGTTGGTGGTGGGGTGAGTAGTGTTCAGGATGCAGATAAATTGCTTAAAGCTGGAGCGGACAAGGTAGGTGTTAATTCATCTGCTATAAGAAATCCAAATCTAATTAAAGAAATTTCTGATAATTTTGGAGCTCAATGTATGGTTGCAGCGATTGATGTCAAAAAAACAGGTTCAACTAGAAGTGGTTGGGAAGTTTTTGTCAAAGGTGGGCGCGAGGCAACAGGTTTGGATGCTCAAGAATGGATTTTACGAGTAGTAGATTTAGGAGCAGGTGAAATTCTACTTACTAGTATGGATGCTGATGGTACCCAAAAAGGCTATGATATCGAGATTACAAAATTTGCCAGCACGCAAACTGGTGTGCCTGTAATAGCAAGTGGTGGAGCTGGATCTGTTCAACATATAGATCGAGTATTTAAAGAAGCTCAAGCTGATGCTGCTCTTTTAGCTTCGATTCTGCATTTTGGGACAGTTACTATTAAAGAGATTAAAGATTTTTGTTACTGAATCTGCTTAATAACATCAAAGATCGGTAAGTACATCGCAACAACAATCGCACCAACAATACCACCAAGTACTACGATGAAAATTGGCTCCATGAGTGAAGTTAATGATTCAACAGCATTATCAACTTCTGTATCATAAAAATCTGCAATTTTTTCTAGCATGGTTTCAAGTTCACCAGATTCTTCTCCGATAGCAACCATTTGAGTTACCATAGGAGGGAAAATTTCTGATTTGCCAAGTTGGGTACTTATTTCTCCACCCTCTTCAGTTTCTTTTTGAACTTTTTCTATAACCTCTTCTAGGACTGCGTTACTAGCAGAATCTTTAACTACTTCAAGTGCTGTTATGATCGGTACTCCTGATTGAATCAATGTTCCAAATGTTCTTGTGAATCTAGCAACAGCTACTTTTCTGATGATGTCTCCAAAAATAGGAGCTTTTAAAATCAAACTATCTAAGGTATATCTTCCTGATTCAGTTTTATACCAAGATTTTACCGACTCGATTCCAAACCAAAATATAAGTGCAGTTGGAATAATCCAAGGCGATCTAATAAAATTACTCACGTCAATTAAGGCTTGAGTGAAAGCAGGCAGTTTGCCGCCAGTACCAGCAAAAATTTCAGAGAATTTAGGCAAGATGAAAGTAAGCATGAACCATACGACAACAGCAGAAATAATAATTACTGTTGTTGGATAAGTCATCGCAGTGTTTACCTTGTGAGTTAATCTACTTCTTGATTCTAGGAATCCAGCAAGTCTATTGAGTACTTTATCAAGTACACCACCTGCTTCTCCGGCTTTTACCATCGCGACATAAAGCCTATCAAATGCATTAGGAAATTTAGCCATTGACTCTGATAAAGGAACACCCTGCTCAACATCATTCTTCATTTCTTTAAGATGATTTCGTAGTTCTTCACTTTCAGTTTGGTCAATTAAAACAGTAAGTACTCTTAACATCGCAATACCAGCTTCAATCATTGAAGCGAATTGCCTAGAAAAAATAACCATGTCTTTAAGTTGAATTTTCTTTTTAAAAAAACTCAAACCTTCTTTCTTGTCTTTTTTTATGTTTGTTGCACCGGCTTTTGTTTTAACACTAAGTATTCTTAGATTGATTACCCAAAGCCCTTGTTTCTTTAAAGAAAATTTTGCAACATCTGTATTTGCAGCCTCAATCTCGCCAGACTTGGTCTGACCCTTTGCGTTTCTTGCTAGATATTTGAATATTGCCATTACCTTATTAAGAGACAAAATTCTAGTGACGTGTTCACACTGTTTTTTGTTCTTACTTATATATTATTCCCAGATTTAAAAAAACGAGTGGTGGTAAGATAAGATTAGCCGCTTGTTAGTTCTCAGATCTACTAGACCTCTTTCGAAACCGTAGGTTTCGTAAAAAGAGATCGTAATAAAGCCACCAAAATCTTTAGATCTTTTGCTAGAGTTCATTCGGACCCATTTATGGGTTTCGAAAGAACTCTACTTAGGTATATTCTAATTATAGGAATTGAGAATTTCAATTTTTAGACTTTCCTTTAAATATGAAGTACAAAAATGTTCTAGAGCTATTCTTAAAACGTGCCAGTAAATATGGCAATCAAACCATGATGCGTTATAAGAAGCGTCCAAGTTCTCCTTTTTCTTATTTCACATGGAACGAAACAAAAATCAGAATCGCAAATATTGCTTTAGGTTTAAAACAATTGAGTGTAAGAAAAAATGATAATGTCGGCTTGCTTTCAGTGACTTGTCATCATTGGCTTGCCTGTGATTTTGCGATTATGGCACTCGGAGCGATAACCATACCTCTGTATCATAATTCAACAGGTGAATCCATCGAATATATAGCAAAGCATTCTGATATGGAAGTAATAATAGTTCACGATAAAATCCAATTACAGAAAGTTAGAGCAAACTGGACAAAATTACCAAATTTGAAATATGCGATTGTTATGGAAAATAAAGGTGATATTCCAAATAATGACCCAAGAATTCTTACATTAGATGATATTGAAAGAATTGGACAAAGAGAAGCAATTAAAAATCCTAAATTTCTTTCAAATCAAGTTGCTGAGATTGATTATGATGATGTTGCAAGTATCATTTATACTTCTGGTACAACAGGTCAACCAAAAGGTGTTGTACTTACGCATCGTAATTTTTTAGTTGCAGCTTTATCTTTTTATGAGTACGTTCCTTTAGAGGAAGGTATGAAAACCTTATCCTTCTTGCCTTTGGCTCATATTTTTGAGAGAATTGCATCAGAGTTATATGGTATAGATCAAGGTCTAGTTTTTCATTACTGCGAGAAAATAGAACATTTACCAAAAATGTTAATTGAGTCTGAATGCCAGTTGATGAATGTTGTTCCTAGAATTCTTGAAAAGATTTATGAAAGAGTTTTACTAAAAGTTAGTCAAGCAAGTCCAATACAGCAAAAACTTTTTAATAAAGCACTTGCTATTGGTATTGAGTGGGCTAAAAAGAAGATAAACAGAGAGTTTATTTCATGGGAATTAGAGTTGAAGTATTCTGCTGCAAAAAAATTAGTTTTAGATAAAGTAAAAGAACAAATTGCTCCAAAAGTGAAAATTTTTGTTGTTGGTGGCGCACCTTTTGCAATTGAAACAGCACTTTTTTATAAAGCTATAGGTTTCAATGTGGTAGAGGGTTATGGACTTACAGAAACTTCAGCGCCAATTACAGTTAATCCTCCGTGGGCAAATAAACCAGGAACAGTTGGCATCCCTTTTAAACATTTTGAAGTGAAAATTGCTGATGATGGCGAAATTATTTGTCGTGGCGATTCTGTTTTTAAAGAGTATTATAAAGATCCACTTGCCACTTCAGAAGCAATTATAGATGGCTGGTTTCACACAGGTGATTTAGGTAGTTTTGATGATGAAGGTTATTTGAAAATAACTGGACGTAAAAAGGATTTGATTATTACTACAGGTGGTAAAAACGTTTCTCCAACAAGGGTAGAGGAGTTTTTATTACAAAGTAAATATTTAACTCAGGTAATTATTCTTGGTGATAGAGAAAAATATTTAGCTTGCTTAGTTGTTTTAAATTATGATGAAGTTGAAAATTGGCTCAAAGTAAACAAAATTCAGGTAACTCAGGGAGTTAAAATAAAAGATCTTCCAGAAGTCATTGCTTTAGTAGAAAGAGAGATTGAAAAACATGGTGTTGATTTAGCAAGCTATGAACAAGTAAAAGCGTTCCATATTTTAGAACATGAATTAACTATTGACAGCGGAGAACTGACACCTACGCTAAAAATCAAGCGAAATGTAATTAGAGCAAGGTATGCTGATGTTATTAAGCCACTATTTCATAAATCAAAATCCTCTCCTAGTGCTTAAGGATGCCCTGAAAAGCGAATTTTTTCAATCGGGCGTATAGATAAAAAGTAGAAACCATGCTTAGCATGAGTTGTCGAGTTACTAAAATTTTCTATTTTTTAGTGTATCCTTAATATATTCATGTCAAAAGCTTTAGTTTGTTTAAACTACCACCATCGAGCGCAGGATAATCCGCTGCTGATCTATTGTGCGCAAAATAATTTAACAGTTATTCCTTTTGTCTTATTTGAGAAAGATCAATTAGCAGCTTTTGGGGCTGCAGAAAAACTATGGTTATCAAAAAGTCTGGTTGATTTAAATAGAGCATTAGATGGAAAGTTGTTGATCTTAATTTCTCAATCAGAATTAAAGAAAATAATTGAAGATCATAAACCTACAAAATTTTTGTATAGTTTTCATGCGGATACTAGAACAGGACTTGATTATAAAGCTTTATCAAAATCTTATAAGTCTATTGAGTTCGAGTCCTTAAACGTAAATAACATTTTTAATTTTGATGAAATCAGAAATAAATCAGGTGGAGTTTTTAAAGTATTTACCCCCTTCTATAAGCATTGTTTGAGTCAAACTAAAGTCTATATTGTTGATCAGTTAAAAAATCAATTAAGCAATGATATTAAAAGTCATATTGATATTCTTAAAATTAAGTCTAATCAGACAATCGAAGATTTAAAATTATTGGGCTTAGAAGCTAAATGGAATACAGCATGGCAAGAAAAGATGCTTAAACATTGGGATATATCAATATATGGTGCTAATAAACTCTTAGCTGATTTTGTAGCTGAAACAATAATTGCTTATCCTCACAACAGAGATATCCCAGCTTTAGTTGGTACTTCAAAACTTTCACCATATTTACATTTTGGGATGATAAGTCCTTTTCGCATATGGTTTGATGTTGAACAAACTAAAATTGCAGATAGTAAGAAAGAAAGATCAACTATAACAAAAGATATAAAAGAATCTAATGGGTATGATGGATATCTTAGACAGCTGTGCTGGAGGGAGTTTGCTCAATATATTCTTTATCATTTCCCTCATTCAAGTCATTCTAATCTAAATGAAAAGTTTAATAATTTTCCTTGGAAAAAAAATAAGAAAGCTCTAATTGCTTGGCAGAAAGGTCTTACTGGTTACCCAATAGTAGATGCTGGGATGAGGGAACTCTGGGAGACAGGCTGGATGCACAACAGGGTAAGAATGATAGTTGGCTCTTTTTTAGTTAAAGATCTTATGATTCACTGGCATGAAGGTGCACGCTGGTTTGAAGATACTTTATTTGATGCAGATTTACCAAATAATTCTATGGGATGGCAATGGGTTGCTGGTTCTGGTGTTGATGCAAGCCCGTATTTTAGAATTTTTAATCCTATGACTCAAAGTGAAAAGTTTGATGGTGAAGCAAAATACATTCGTCGCTGGTTACCAGAATTGAAAAACCTTGATAATAAATGGATACATAGACCTTTTGATGCTCCCGAGATGATTTTGAAAGTAGCAAACGTTAAACTAGGTGTTGACTATCCAAAACCAATTGTGAATCATGATAGCGCTCGCCTTGAGGCACTTGAAGCATTTAAGAAAATCAAATAACAGGGCTTGCACGTTCGGCTTATTACTGCGTTAATTCTCGGCTCAAAATGCTCATTGACGCACCAGTCAACTCCGCTTTTTCGCCTCGAATATGCCTTGTACTAAGCCAAACGTGCAAGCCCTGATAAATAGCACTTGAAGCATTTAAGAAAATTAAATAGAAATCTCAAATCTTCTAACTTCATCCTCTAAAACTTCAATTTTCATAGTTCTAATGAGGGTTTGTTTGTCAGTAAAAGATTTTATAGTGCTTTCATCAAGATTTTCGGACCATTCAAAAAAAATAATTTTGTTGATATTTGAATCTAATATCTCGCGAAATTCTTCCTGATTTAGTGCTACTTGATATAGATCGTAGTGATAAAAGTCAAAGTCAATCCCGGTGTATAAATGCATGCCAGTAAAAGTTGGACTTGTAACTTTAATATCCGTGCTGAATTTTTGAATCAGAGATCGTATGAAAGTCGTTTTTCCACTACCCATTGAGGCTTTAAGAAAATAAATTTGATTAGTAAACTCCGAACTAAAATTAAGAATTTCTTTTTTTAAATCTTGAGTAAAAACTTCAAGTTCATTTAAATTTTGAATAAGAAAAGTTGTTTTCACAAAATTCTGATTAATCGAGTTTTGCGCCTAGAGGCTGAGGAACTTCTAATCCCTCACCGCCAATTCTTTTAGAAAGCTCACCATCAATGTAAAGGAAAACAGGTCTTCCTTTGGCATTAGTCAAAGCAGTTTCTCTTAATTGTCTAAAGCGTGCTTGCATGGTCTCTGAACCACCACCACTCATAAATTGACCTGAAACATCAATGTTTACTTTGTCTGCTAACTCTTCAACTTTAATCAGTCGAGTACCCTCAGGGATTTCTGTGTTTAGTTTCAACTTCTCTTTCTCTTTAATAGTTGGTCCTAAGAACAACTCTCTAAATGCAGTTTCGTATTTTGTTCTACCTTCTGTTATGTTTCTTACAACAGGTATTAGTACAACCCCAAGTTCATCCGATGCTTTTGTGAAGTAAATAGTTACCTGTTTTTTTCCATCTGTATCTTCTGATGAATTTGACTTTGGACCATTTTTGGCACAAGAAATCAGCACAAAAGTGAGCAAAGAGATAGTTATTAGGTTTTTAAAGTATTTCTTTAACATCGGTTAGCTTTATTTTACCTTATGCAGGTGCCAGTAATTAGAGTTTTTTGTATAATATATTATTATGGCGAAGAAAAGTGTGTTATTTATATTTTTACTGTTGGTTTCAGTCCTGCCCTTAAAAGCTGCTGAAACTGCATACAAAATTGCTTATATTGATTCTGCAAGAATTCTGAAAGAATATCCTGCAGCTCAGAAGTTATTACAGGATTTATCAAAAGCTGAAGCAGAATTGAATAAAAAAATACTTTTAAAAAAACAAGAAATTCAAAAAGCTAAAGTAGCAAAAAAGACTGATACTGAAATTCAAATGATGGCTGAGAAAATCAGATTAGAATTAGAGCCAGAAGCTAAGCGTATTGAAGATGAGTCTGCTCGTAAGAGTGAAGAAATTGAAAACAAAGTTGATCTTGTAATAAAGGATTTTGCTGCAAAATCTAAATACGATATTGTTGTTGTTAAAGAAGCTATTTTATTTGGAGGCACTGATGTTACTGATGAAGTTCTTAAAAACCTTAAATAAAGATCTAATACAAGCATCTTTATTGCTTATCCTTATAAGTTTTTGTCAACCAGTTTTTTCTAAGACAAAAGTTGCTGTGGTTGATCTTGTTAAAATCTATCAACAATATAGTTTAGTAGAAGAAGCCAACAGGTTGATTGCAGAAGGCGAGGAAGGTCTAAAGCGTGTTATAGCTACTGCTGAAGGTGAAATGAAAAAACTTGAGACAGTCACTGACGCAGCATCTGAAAAAAGAAAAGATGAAATACAAGCCACTGTTGATGACAAGGTTGAGGATGTTCAGGATCTTAAAGAAAATTACAATATGAAGATAAATCGTAATATTCAAGATACTATTACAAAATTAGCCCACCAATCTTCTTACCTTGCAGTGATGGATAAGTCATTTTCTGTATTTGCTGCAGATGATATTACAACTCAGTTATTGACAGAGTTGGAAAAGATTAAATAGACGATTTTGAAGCTTGAACAAATATCTAAAATAATTAATGCAGAATTAATTGGAGATAAAAATCATGATATTTTTGCTATAGCAACCTTACCTAAAGAAGCAGAGGCTTCAGAAGCGGCCTTTGTTTTTCCAAATAACTTTTCTAAAGCAAGAAAGTATCTCACACAAAACAAATCAGACACATTAATTATTTCTTTGAAACTCAATGAAGATAAGCAATTCAAGGATTTTATCGTTGATAAAAAAGTTAATTTACTTCTTGTCGAAAGACCAAAATTTGCAATGAGTCAACTTTTGCCTTTTTTTATTAAAGAGCGTTATAAGCCTTTAGATATTCACCTGACTGCTGTGATTGATAAGACTGCAAAATTATCTAGTGGAGTTTGTGTTGGTGCTCTGTGTTTTATTGGCCCAGGTGTTGAGATTGGTACTAATACTATTATTCATTCACGTGTGACGATAAACGCTAATTCTAAGCTTGGGACAGACTGCTTGATTCATAGTGGAGTTGTGATTGAAGATGATACCATCATTGGTAATAGAGTAGAAATCCAAGCTAACGCTGTTATAGGGGCTGATGGTTATAGCTATAGTACCCAAGAAGCTACTAATTTAGAAAAAATGCAAAAGGGTGACTTTAGCTTTAATATGGATAGGCAAACTCAACACAAGGTACTTTCTGCTGGCAATGTAGTTATTGAAGATGATGTTGAAATCGGTGCTAACACCTGCATTGACAGGGCTACACTTGCTACAACCAAAATTGGACAAGGCTCTAAAATTGATAATCTTTGTCAGATCGCACATAATGTTCAAATCGGTAAGGATTGTCTAATTATCGCGCAGACAGGGATTGCTGGCAGCGCAGAGATCCAAGATCGAGTAACTATTGCTGGTAGCTGTGGAATCGGTGATGGAGTTGTCATTGGTAATGATGTTGTAGTGGGTGCTTTTAGTGCTGTGAATTCTAACTTAGATCCATTCTTGCCGGTTTTAGGCATACCAGCTATTCCTTATGGTGAGTACATGAAACGTCACCGGTCCTTGATTAAGTTACCTAAGATGGCTGAAGATATTAGAAAATTAAAAAGTTCTAGTTAGAAAATAAGTAAACTTGTTACCAAATTGTTTAGAGCAAGGCTTGCGAGCTTCGAGACACCGGAGTTTACTTAGTGGTAAATGAGGAGTCGAGAAGGGAGCGTAACGCAGCTATGGACGATTTGGTGATAAGTTTAGTCTTGATTCCAATTTAGTGCGCCTTTTTTCCAAGCGTAAACTAGCCCAAGCATTAAAATTCCAACAAAGATAAATGCTTCAATGATAATGAATGTTCTATTGCCTTGAGTCATGTTAAACAGGTTTGCCCATGGCATTAAAAAAACAAACTCAACATCAAAAATAATAAAAATGATTGCAAACAAATAGTATTTGATATCGAATTGAACCTGAGCGCCCATTTCTGATTCCATGCCGCATTCATAAACTTCTGTTTTTCTACCACCAGGATTATGTATGCCAAAAAAGTTTTGAATAACAGCGCTAAGACCAAGCAAAATAAGGCCGTTAAAAAGAGCTACAAGAGATATTAAACCAATTTGTCCAATTTCCACGCTTATATTCTACTTTAATTTGAAAAAAGTGTAAGCAAATACTGACAAATTGGAGGCTTTTATCTTAAATAGCGTGGTATTATTATAAGGATGCCAAGTATTGGATATTGCTCAGGTGCTTGTAAAGGTCACATAATTTGTTGACATTTACAATTAAGCAGAATTATTTTGAAATTGACTTTAAATGATTTGATTACTTAGACAACCACTCATTTTTTGCTGACACCTGTGATTTTAATCAGGATTTATCACTTAAGCTAACTTAACCGTGCCCGTCGCAAAAATTCGGGCTGCCTAAGCAATCAAATCAAAAAAGTTTTCGGAAAATTCGCAACACCCTGAAGCATATCGGAT
>CAIYXB010000195.1 GCA_903930015.1 uncultured bacterium
CCTATATTTTCAGTTAGTATAGAAGAAACTTGATATGGTGTTGGTAACCAAGCTTTTACTTGTTGGTCTATTGCTAAATTAAAATCATCAATTACTTTTTTATAATCTCCTAATTTACCTTTTAACTCAGGGTGTTCTTTTTCAAGATTATCTAAAGCTCCAACCCCCATCAACTCAACAACACTACCTGCTTTTGAGTTAGTAGCTATTTGATATATGTAATCTTTTTGAGTTCCAACTGTAGGTACCCACTTATTCATTATTTCCTCAATTTGTAATGTAGGGATTTTTTGAACAATTTGACCTCTTAAAATATTTACAGGAGTACTCTTTTTTAAAACAGGAACAGTTTTACCATCTACAATTTCGTCTTCATATATACCCATACTAATATTAGCAGATCTTGGGTCTATTATAGCTTTTGATTTTGCAAAATTTTGATACGCTTCAACTGTTGACATATTATGAATATTCAAAGCTTGTATTTGCCCTTTTTGATATAAATCTATGGTTTTTTCTCTTTCAGTTTGAAGTAATTTCCCTAAATCAAATAATACATTTGTTTGAGAACTATAATTTGCATCTCTTCCTGTATAATCTCTAAGTTTCATTTTACCACTTTTCAAAAGTCTATTATCAATTAATTTTTGCTCCATCATATCGTGAGCAAAATTATTAACAACATTATTTCCATCTTGCCATTTCCCTTGTGGGGCATTAGCAAGTTGTTCCATATCATCTTGGAATGCTTTTTGAATAGCAGCTTTTTTTTCTTCCCTAATCTTTGTCTCATCATCAAGCATAGTAGTAATATCCCTACCTACTTCTGCCCAATTTACTTGACTCTCTGCGTTCCGTTCTGCGTATTTATAATATGTTGGCATTTATTATTTTTTTAAATATTAATTCTTTTATCCAAATAAAGGTGCTGATTCATATAATTTTTTTCCAAAACTTGTAACACCTTCCATACCTTGTTTCAACGCCATAGCACTTAATTCTTCTTTATTTGCTGCTGCTAACTGAGCCCCTGCAACCTCTTCCAAATCTAATTGAGTACCTACATCACGAAGTCTACTCTTTTCTTGAGCACTTAATTTTGCAAGATCACTTAATTCTTGACCCATTGCAGACCTTATACCTGCTTGTGCATTATTCATACTCATTTGTATTCTTCCTGCAGTTGCTGCTGCACCTCTTTCACTTTCAACACCTGCTTGAATAGCTAAAGCACCTTGAGAAAGAAGAGATTCTCTTTCTAACTCATATGGTTCTTTTTGTACACCTAATGTGTCATAATAATTTATTTGAATCTTTTGCCTAGCTGCTTGCATAGCTCTATCAGCATCTGCCTCAGCTTGACGTTGTGCTTTTTTTTGTTTACCTGCTTGTGCAAATGACATAACAGTAGGTACTACTGTTGCTGCCAATCCTGTTATTGCTACTGCTGTTGCTACTCCCATCTTATAATATTTTAATCATTTCTGTTGTATAAGTGCCTCCTTTTATATAGCCTGTATCTTGGTATATATTTATAAGGCTTTCACTTTTAATTAATGCGTATATGTATTTATTTCCTGCTTTTTCACAAATATTTGTAAGTGTTGACACCAATAACTTAATGGCATCCTTTCTTTGTGGTTTTTTCGTATATTCCTTGTTCGATATTATCCAATCTACCCAAGCTGCTTTTGAATTGGTTATGTACATAAAACCTGCACATACCGGCACATCTTGGTCAAATACTATAATACCACCCTTCCCATTATCAGGGAGAAAATCTCTTTTAGGAGGTACCCATCCCCACTGTTTCCACCATCCCACAAGAATTTCATCGTAATCATTTTCGTTCAGTTCTCGTATATATAACTCCATATTGTCACAAATTTAAGGAAAACTTTTCATTACTTCTGACTGAACTGCAAATAACTCAATTTTA
>CAIYXB010000196.1 GCA_903930015.1 uncultured bacterium
GAAAGTCAACCTTACTTCAAAAGAATTTTCCTGATTATACTTACGTAACTTTAGATGATCTTCAATCTAGAGACATGGCAAAAACTGATCCCAAACTATTTCTAGATTTTTATAAAGCCCCAGTCATTATTGATGAAATTCAAAATGCACCTGATTTACTTTCTTATCTCAAAATTCAGATTGATGAGAATAGAAAACAGAAAGGGCAGTATATACTTACTAGCTCTCAACAATTTAATTTAGTTGCTGATATCAACGAAAGTCTTGCTGGCAGGCTTGGTATGGCAACTCTTACACCAATTGCCATTGAGGAATTAAGTCAATCAAAAATATCCACTTGGATTGATTATGCCTTGCAAGGACTATACCCTGAATTAGTTGCAGATCCTAAGCTTGATCCTAGATTATGGTATTCATCCTATATCGAAAGTTTGCTCAATAAAGATATAAGAGACAATCTAAAAAAAGAACATCTTGGAACTTATGATAGATTTCTTAAACTACTTGCCGTAAGATGCAGTCAAGAACTTAAGTACCAAGACCTTGCAAAAGAACTTGGTGTAAGCATTCTAACGATACAATCCTGGATTGCTTTACTAGAGCGTAGTCAAATTATCTTCCTCTTACAACCTTATTATAAAAACTTCGGTAAAAGAATCGTCAAAAGTCCAAAACTCTACTTTCTTGATACAGCATTGGTGAGCTATTTATCAGGCAATACAAATAAAGAAATCATTCAAAATGGACCCATGAGTGGTGCTTTATTTGAAAATTTTGTTATTACAGAAATTTATAAGTATTTTTGTAATCGAGGTATCAAGCCACCTTTGTATCATTTTCGTGATAGTCAAGGTGTTGAAGTTGACCTTATTATAGAACATGAAAATAAATATTTGTTACTGGAAATTAAAACTACCATGACTCCTAAAAAAGAACATGCTTCTGGATTAGATAAGGTAAACAAACTACTAACTAATTCAAACTCTTTTGTTGTCTGTAATTGCAAAAACAAAACTCCACTTACCAGTAATGTGCTTGCAATTCATTGGCAGAATATTTTTGAAACCTTAGAGCTCTTATAACTACTCATTCCACTCAGGACTAGGAATAAATATAGCTTCACTCCAAAGTTCTTCTAAGTTATAAAAATGACGTGCTTCATCTTGAATCACATACACTACAAAATCAATGTAATCTAATAGATACCACTTTTCTCCGTAGCGACCTTCTTTATGAGCAGGTTCCATACCAAGCTTGCTTAGACTGTCTTCGATATGACTTGCTATCGCTTTTAGCTGCGAAACTGGCACTGTATCTATGTTAATGAACACTGCTGCGAAACTTTTGACTTTGAGTCCGGGGTTGAAAACTATGCTGGATTTGTGATAATCAGGATTTGGTTATTTCATACCAAGTCCCTCTACCACTGCCTTTACGCTCTATACAGTTTTCACGCACTAAGAAAGCTAGATCTTTTTTCAGAGTGTCACGATTAATATTTAATTTAGTCCAAATATCAGAAATACTCAGAGCTGAATCCTCATTAAAAAGTGCCATAATCTTTTTTTGCCTTGCATTAATATCAAAATTATTATGGGCATTGATTTGAGCATCATTTAGTTTTGCCTGCAATCTAAAAATCATATCTTCAACACAATCAAGAAAAAAAATCACCCATCGTGCAATATTCTCATTTTTGCTATAGCGATTTTTTTGGCATTCCATTAAATTTTGATAGTACTCTTTTTTTCTAGCTTCTATCACATATTCAAAAGAAATATATCGAATAAAAAAATATTCTTTTTTTAACAGGAGTAAACTGGTAAGCAATCGAGACAAACGTCCGCTACCATCCTGGAAGGGATGAATAGAAAGAAACTCATAAACAAAAGCCGCAATAACAATCAATGGGTGTATCTCTTTCTTAGAGAGGTTTTTATTAGTCCATTCCAGCAAAGTTTGAATTTCAGTTTCGACAAGATAAGGTTCAGTTGTATTAAAAATTATTTTTTCAGACCCACCTAGATATTTCGCTACCACTTTGTTACTTAAAGATTTATAGCAGCCTTTATGTCTAGTATCTTTATCACTATATTTTAGTAATAAACCATGAAGCTGTCTTATATATGATTCACTGATCAAGATATGTTTATGATTTTCAAAAATCAATTCTAAAACTTCATTATAGCCAGCAATCTCTTGAGTATCTCTTGATGTGAGTTGATTTATATTAAGATTCTCAATTAGGTTTTTTACTTCTTCATCACTTAATTCACTACCTTCAATACGTGTTGAAGATCCAATGCTCTGAATTGTAGATAAAGATTTGAGTTCTTTTAAAATTCGTTCCTGCTTTATCCTCTCTAAACTCAACCAAGTTTTATTAAACTCATCAATATTTCTCAACGCTGAATTAATTACAGGAAGCTCACTAAGCAAATCAAAACAGAGTTTATTATCCATAGATGCCTAATTATACCCATAAATACTCGATAATAACCAAGCTGAGAATAGGGGTTGTATTGTCGACCTTTTATTACATGAAGCTAGGTGTTTTGAAACCTTAAAGCTCTTATAACTACTCATTCCACTCAGGACTTGGAATAAATATAGCTTCACTCCAAAGTTCTTCTAAGTTATAAAAATGACGTGCTTCATCTTGAATCACATGCACTACAAAATCAATGTAATCTAATAGATACCACTTTTCTCCGTAGCGACCTTCTTTATGAGCAGGTTCCATACCAAGCTTGCTTAGACTGTCTTCGATATGACTTGCGATCGCTTTTAGCTGCGGTGCTGATGGAGCTGATGAGATGATCACAAAATCAGCGATATCTTGAAGACTTAAAATATCAATAACTTCAACATCATGAGCTTTTTTGTCTTCAGCTAACCTTGCTACATAAAAAGCTACTTCTCTAGTATTTTTCAGATCAGCAGGAGCTTTATTTAGTTTGATATTAATTTCAGTGATAAATTATCCTTTTTATATTTTACTCAAGAATAAAAACATATTTTGTTTTATTGAGGTCAGCATAATATTCTACCTCAACTACAAGGTCAATTTCATTAGGGTCTTTGCCTACCATAACGACCTTCCCTACTGGGAAATTCTCTGGGTAAGGGCAAATATCGTTGTCAGTACATACTCCAGAGCTTACAATCTCGTCTCCAGCTTCAATTTCACTATCAACAGTAACAAACTGTAAACGGGCTTTTTCAGGGTAATTACCATTCAAAATGCAATATTGATTTAATCTTGCAATTTTAACTCCCATTCTCCAATCAGGATTTGAGATCAACTGAACAATAGAACTAGTCGGACCAACTTTACTAACTTGCCCTAAAACACCCTCTTCATTAATTACTCCACGGCCAATTTTTATACCATCGTTACTACCCTTATTTATAATGAACTGGTCATGCCAAGAGTCTGGACTACGCCCAGTTACACCAGCAACAATTGTTTTGTATGCAAATTGTTCTTTTATACCTAAAACTCTCTGTAAATCCTTTCCAGTCTCAGCTTGCGCTTTAAAAGAATCTCTTGAGATTTTCAAAGCTCTGCTTTCTTTTTCTAATTTTTCTGCATGGGCTTCTGCGTGAAGTAATGCTTCTGCTTCTTTCTTGGTGGTTTTTAATCCACGTACTGTTTGATGAAGATACGCAGCTGTATTGTTATAAATATAAAGCGCAAAAGCACCCAAGGGTCTACTAAATACCCAACAAGATATCAGCAAAGCAAAAATAGGAACGATTAGATTTCTAATCCTGCTCAAGTTCATCTAATTTAAAGCTGGCTCTCCAGCAATTTCAAGAACTCTTCTTAAAGTTTTGTCTACAAGCACTCTTCCTGTTCCAAGAACAACACAAGAAAGAGGGTCATCAGCGATATGCACAGGGACTTCAGTTTCATGAGCAATCATTTCATCAAGCCCTTTTAATAACGCACCACCACCAGCAAGTACAATTCCTCTATCATAAATATCAGACGCAAGTTCAGGAGGAACTCTCTCAAGAGTTCTTTTCACTGAATCAACAATCTGTGAAAGTGGCTCAGACATTGCTTCTCTGATCTCTGGTCTGCCAACAAGAACTGTTCTAGGTAAACCATTTAGTAAATTTAATCCTCTAACTTCAAGTTGATCAGCATCAGATACATCATCAACTCTAAAAGCAGAACCTAATCTGATTTTCACCATCTCAGCAGTTGTTTCACCAATTGCTAAGTTATATACCTTTTTCATATAAGACATGATCGCTTCGTTTAATTCATCACCAGCAATTCTTACACTCTCTGAAATAACAATTCCAGATAAAGAAGTAACAGCAACCTCAGTAGTACCACCACCAATATCAACAATCATGCTTCCGATCGGATCTGCAACCGCAAGTCCAGCACCAATTGCAGCAGCCATTGGCTCCTCAATTAAATATACAGTTCCAGCTCCGGCATTTTCAGCAGCTTCACGAACTGCTCTTCTTTCTACTTCAGTAATACCAGAAGGAATTCCGATCGCGATACGCGGCTTACTTAAAGGTCTAAAAGTTCCTTTGCCGTTTGCTTTTTCTAAGAAGTATCTAAGCATCATTTCTGCATGCCTAAAATCAGCAATCACACCATCTCTAAGTGGTCTTGTTGCAATAATATGACTTGGTGTTCTTCCAATCATAGCCCTTGCTTCCTCGCCAACTGCAAGTACATCACCAGTATCTCTACTAACGGCAACTACACTAGGTTCACGTAGAATAATTCCACCCTCCGAAGTGCATACCAAAGTATTTGCTGTACCTAAGTCAATACCAATATTTTTTGAAAATCTGTCGAAAAAACCCATAAGTCTATTATACATTAGACAAGCTTGGAGTGTTTGTATTTAATCTGGTTTATCACTCTAGTTTTAACGCCCCAAATCTGCGTTTTGAAATGAAGCTTTAATGATATAAACTGATAAACGTGAATGATCTTTTAGAATCCAAAGAACCATTGCTTAAGGTTAAAAACCTTAGCAAAAGTTTTAGTGTTGAAAAGAACTTTTTTGGTAGAACAACTAAGTCTCTTAGAGCAGTCCATGATATTAATTTTGAAATTTACCCAGGTGAATGTTTGTCACTAGTGGGAGAGTCTGGTTGCGGTAAATCTACCACAGCAAGGTTAATCTTAAATCTTGTTAAAGCCGATCAAGGCGAGGTTTTGTTTGAAAATGAAGAGTTGTTATCAATGCCCGCTCGCAAACTTAGACAAAAAAGAGAAGACTTTCAAATGGTCTTTCAAAATCCTTTTAGTAGTTTAGACCCAAGATTTACTATTTTTGATTCTATTGCAGAACCCTTGATCGTACACAAAAAAGGTACTAAAGAGTCTATTGAAAAAAGGGTGTTTGAACTACTTGAGTTAGTCGATCTAGCTAAGAGCTTCGCCACCAAATACCCGCATGAATGCTCTGGCGGTCAAAACCAAAGAGTTAGTATTGCAAGAGCACTTGCTTTAAATCCAAAACTTGTTGTCTGCGATGAAGCAGTCAGCGCACTTGATGTTTCGGTTCAAGCAAATGTTTTGCATTTATTAAAAAAATTACAAAAAGACTTACAGATTAGTTTTTTATTTATTGCTCATGATTTGGCAGTTGTAAAAATGATCTCTGATAGAGTGGCTGTCATGTACCTTGGTGAGATTGTTGAAATCTCCTCAACACAAAATATTTTTTCAAACCCTAAACATCCTTACACAAAAGCTTTGATAGCCTCAGCTCCAGTTGCTGACCCCAAAAAACGCAACAGAGAAAAGATTTTTTTAACAGGCGAAATTCCAAAACCAACAGAAATCCCTTCAGGCTGTACCTTTCATACAAGATGTCCAGTCAAAATTGACTCTTGCCTATCCCAAGTACCAAAATTAAAGAATGTTTGTAGCTCAGAGAAAAAAACAGACTCTCATTTGGTAGGTTGTTTACTATATTAGACCTTTTGTGAAAGTCGGAATTATCCTTAGCGCAACTTCCGCCGAGTGGCGTCGTTGCGACCTTTTTTCGGGCGACATCTACTGCGAAACGATGTTTCGCAAGATGTCTATTAGAGATTCGGTTAGAATATCAAATATAGTAAAACTCCTCAAACTCAATGTCAAAAAATACTGAAAAAATAAATACTAATACAAGTGATCTTGATTTAAAAACAAGTGATGAATTCGTTCAATGTTTTATTGACGAAGAAAAAACAGTGATTGAGGCATTATCAAAAGCAAAAGAGCAAATAGCTAATGTAATTGAAGAGATTTATGTTCGTATCAAATCACATAATGAAGTTTACATACCTTATTCTGGTGGGGAGGATTATTTTGGACCAAGAATATATTATTTTGGTGCAGGAACTAGTGGCAGAATAGGAGTCTTAGATGCATCAGAATGTCCTCCAACTTTTTCAGCTCACCCTGAAATGTTTAACGGAGTGATCGCTGGTGGCACAAGAGCAATCACTAGTTCAGTTGAAAATGCCGAAGATAATGCACTCGAAGCAGAAACTTTTATTAAAAAAAATCTTACTGAAAACGACATCGTAATTGGCATTAGTGCCAATGGCAACGCTGCTTTCGTGAAGGCTGCTTTAGAATCTGCTAGAAAGATGGGAGTATTCACTGTTGCGATCGCCAATAACGAGGATGCTCAAATATTTAATATTGCAAAAGAAAAAATTTTTCTTGATACTGGAGCAGAGATCATAACAGGTAGTACCAGATTAAAAGCTGGTACAGTTCAGAAAATTGTTCTAAATATTATTAGCACTGGACTCATGGTTAAGCTCGGTAAAGTTTATGGTAATTTGATGGTAGATGTTCAGGCAAAAAATAAAAAACTAAAAGAAAGAGCAGCCAACTTAGTGATGAAAGTATGTGAGTGCAGTGAACAAGAAGCTAGCAAAGCACTTCTAGAGTCATCTTATAAAGTTAAAGACTCCATTGTCATGATTAACAAAAAACTATCTGCCCTTGAGGCAAAGAACTTACTTGAAAGAAATGCTTTTAATTTAAGATCTACCCTTGAGGAATAAGTCTTTACGTAAAGCAACTTGCGAATTCTTATTAAATTCAAACTATTTAGAAGCTTTTGATAGGATAAAATACTAATTAATGGCAAACCAAAAAGAAATTAGGGTCAAAATTGCTTCAACCAAAAAAACGATGAAGATTACTTCAGCGATGAAGCTCGTTGCGGCAGCCAAAGTAAATAAAATGCAAAAAACTCTTGTTCAAGCAAGACCCTATGCAGCAAAAATAAAAGAAATTTTCACCAACTTAGAAGCATCTTTATCTGAAGATCAAAAAAATTCCATTCCTTTACTTGCGACTAGGAATAAAGAAGAGACTATTTTGTTAGTGATTATTAGTTCTGATAGAGGTCTTTGCGGAGCTTACAACACAAATATTATTAAAGCTACAGCAAAGCGCATTGATGAGCTACAAGCACAAGCCAAAAAAGTTAAACTAATCACTGTTGGTCGTAAAGCTAAAACCGCTTTCAATAGAGATTCCTACGCAAACAGAGGCGTTGAAGTTCTTGAATCATTCTTAAATTTAAGTTCACTACCAAATAGCTCTGAAGCAAGCTTGATTGCCGAAAAAGCAATGGAAGCATTCTTAAGCAATGAAGCCGACAAAGTTGAGATCGTTTCTACAAAATTTATTTCTCTTGTTGCAAGTTCTGTTCAATTGAGTAATTATTTGCCAATAGAAAAACCAAAAGTCGACGCAAACTCTAAGTTTACTGCTGACCCAGATGTTCTTTTAGAGCCAAGTGCAACAGCAATTGTAGACACACTTCTACCTATGTACACTCAAAACTTAATTTACCAAGCATTACTTGAATCTACTACAAGTGAACTCGCTGCTCGTATGACAGCAATGAGTAATGCAACAAAAAATGCAAAAGAATTCATCAACAAACTTGTACTTGCTTATAACAAAGCAAGACAAGCAGGAATTACACAAGAAATTTCTGAGATTGTTGGTGGCGCTGCTGCATTAGAATAAACTTATGACTTCAACAAGTTTAAAAACACTGATGCTAAAGAGAATCAGAATATGAATAATGACATTGCTGCTAATCCAAATATGATCAAGCTTATTGAGACTAAAAGACAAGGTCTAACTCATAGCACTGATGATATTTATTGGATGATAAATAATCTTAGCTCAATCCCAGACTATCAGCTAAGTGCTTGGTTGATGGCTGTGTGTTTAAATGGACTCAATGAAACTGAGACACAAGAACTAACACGTGCCATGGCTTATAGCGGTCATGTGCTTACTTTACAGAGGCATGCAGAATGTGACTTAGGTGGACCTAATCAAAGAAGCATGAGTAGAGGCTTCGTAGATAAGCATTCTACAGGAGGAGTTGGCGATAAGGTAACTATCGCGCTCGCTCCTTTACTTGCATCACTAGGTTTCAAAGTTTCTAAGTTCTCAGGAAGATCTTTAGGACATACTGGTGGGACTATAGATAAACTCGAAGCTATACCTGGTTTTAAAACAGATATAGAGATGAAAGATTTTGAAAAACAAATCGAGAATGTCGGAATTTGTTTAGCAGGTCAAACTTTGGAATTCGCTCCAGCAGACAAAAGACTTTATTCTCTTCGAGATAGGACTGGAACAGTAGACTCTATACCACTAATAGCTTCAAGCGTTATGTCCAAAAAAATCGCAGGGGGAGCGGATGTGATTTTACTTGATGTAAAAGTTGGCTCAGGAGCTTTTATGAAAGATCTTAGCTATGCAAAAAAACTTGCAAAACAAATGGTTGCGATTGGCAAAGGACTAAATTTAAACACCCGAGCAATGATAACGAATATGGACCAACCTCTAGGTTCTTCTGTTGGTAATGGTCTTGAAGTTATTGAAGCAATGGAATGCTTGGAAGGTAAAAATAAAGATTCTGATTTTTATAAAATGGTTTTTGAATTAGCATCTTTAATTGCAAGTCCAATCGAAGTGCGAGACGCCATTGAATCTGGTAAAGCCTACGTGAAGCTTGAAGAATGGGTTTCTGCTCAAGGTGGGGATTTGTCTAAGCTAAGAGAAGCAAATACAGCTAAGCTAAGCCTAGAAATCAAAGCGACTAAAGAAGCCTCTGTAAAAGAGTTAAACGCCTTAGCAGTAGGTAAAGCCGTACATAAACTGGGATATAAGTCTATTGATGGTGGTAAATACCACATCGACAACAGTGCCGGCGCAAAGTTTAATGCAAAGATTGGCAGCAAAGTAAATCCGGGAGATCTGTTGTTTACAGTTTATGGTAATGAAGAGAATGCGATTCAAACTTGTGCAGATGAAATTATTGCAGCATACGCATTTTCAGAAAAGAAAGTTAAAGAACCGAAATTAATTTATAGGGTTTATTAATCTTCTTAGGCGTCATCGCTGTAAGGGGCACGTAATTCGTTGACAGTATAAGTGTAGTAAATCCAAAAGTTTTCTTCAAATTGCAACGACCCTTCCGCATTCGGCGCGGCGGCTGTGATGATATTTTCGTTGTTTTGCTTCGCAAAACTTAAATGCTACATCAATCCGATATGCTTCAGGGTGTTGCGAATTTTACGAAAACTTTTTTGATTTGATTGCTTAGGCAGCCCGAATTTTTGCGACGGGCACGGTTAAGTTAGCTTAAGTTATAAATCCTGATTAAAATCACAGGTGTCAGCAAAAAATGAGCGGTTGTCTAAGTAATCAAATCATTTAAAGTCAATTTCAAAATAATTCTGCTTAATTGTAAATGTCAACGAATTACGTGACCCTTACAGCGATGAC
>CAIYXB010000197.1 GCA_903930015.1 uncultured bacterium
TAAAGATGTAGATGTGGCAAAAGAAAGTAGCGAAATGATAAAGAATCAAATTCTTCAACAGTCATCAGCTGCAATGCTATCTTCTGCAAATCAAACACCACAGTTAGCTTTGAATTTACTACCGTAATTTTGAGACTGCTGTAGGTTTTCGGAGGGGATTCTTATAAAAGGAAGGTTACTTTGTAGCCTTCCTTTTTTTTCACGGAGGAACGTTGCCGAACTGGTCGTTGCGTAGCAATGGAAAATTTTGCGGAGATACCTCGTCAGCTTGCTGCGAGGTAAGCAAAATTTTAGGTGAGGTGTCATTAAGCGTTTCTGATCTTCTGCTGTAGGTAACTCGCTGCTACGCAGCTCAGTCGGGGACAAGAGATTGAGCTAGAGATTTTGTTTAATCTCATTTTAAATGGTTAATTCAAAATAGTCTAAAGAACCTAGTCTATTTGACCGATATTGGTATTTGTAAGGGAACTAGAGACTTCTAGTTACAAGGGAGAGTCAACATGCCAATTTACGTTAATACAAACACACAAAGTGTTTTTGCTCAGAGAGCTTTGGGTGGAAACACAACGGGTCTACAAAAAAATATAGAGAAATTATCAACAGGTTCTCGAATTAATAAAGCAGCAGATGATGCAGCAGGTCTATCAATAAGTGAGAAATTAACATCACAAGTTAGAGGGCTAGAAAAAGCAGAACAAAATATTGGAGATGGTATTTCTTTAGTTCAAACCGCTGAGGGTGCTCTTGGAGTTGTCCAAGACAATTTACAAAGAATAAGAGAACTTACTGTTCAAGCTGCTAATGGAACAAACTCAGAAAATGAGCTTGCTGCAATACAAAGAGAGGTAAATGCTAGGGTTACAACTATTGGTGATATAGCTGCAAATACTGAGTTTAATAGTAAAACACTGTTGACTGGTGCAGCTGCTTCAGCGACTGTATTTGGTAATACTACGCTTCAAACTGGATCGGATCAAGGACAGACTACGTCAATTAACTTCACGTTAATTAACAGCTCAATTAATTCGACCGCAGTGGGTTCTGTTGGGGAAAACGCAATTAACCTTAATGCTATTAGTGCAGGCTCTACTACCGTAAACAATCAAGCTGGAGCTGCAGCTGGTGCAAGAACAAGTTTAGATGACATTGATGACATGATTAATAATGTTTCAAGAATGAGGTCAGAGCTTGGTGCGTCACAAAATTCACTTGAATCTAAGGCTGAGTATATAAACGTAGCTAAAGAAAATGCTATGTCATCTAGATCAAGAATTAAAGATGTAGATGTAGCAAAAGAAAGTAGTGAGATGATTAAGAATCAAATTCTTCAACAGTCATCTGCAGCAATGCTTTCATCAGCTAACCAGACACCGCAATTAGCTTTAAATCTGTTACCCTAGGTAATTAAGATTAAATTTTCTCTAGGGAGGGATCAAGTAGTTTAGGGGCGAAAGCCCCATTACTACTTTACTTCACCAATGAAGCAAAGTTTATTAGTGATTTTTAATAAATAAGTTTTTAAATTAGACTCAAGTTTGTAGGCTAAGAGGCCGATACCTCAATTGTTGCTAGTAATCCCACAGTACTAGACACAAAGGAGACCCCCCATGTCAATATACGTTAATACAAACGTGCAAAGTATTTTTGCACAAAGAGCCCTCGGCGGCAATACTTTCAATCTTCAAAAAAGCATTGAAAAACTTTCAACAGGTTA
>CAIYXB010000198.1 GCA_903930015.1 uncultured bacterium
GCATATGGTATCAAAGACGAAGAATACCTACGATTGAAGGTGCTAACATTCATGCTAAAACCACTATAGTATTTACTTAATCCACTGATTTTGCAGAAGAACCAAAATTTTAAACCAAGTAAGGTCTTTTATAAAAAAGATCAATTTAATAGAGTAGCAGCAGCAATTAATCCAGATATTTCTGCAATTGATGAAAATAGCTATTACTATCTTTTAGGGTCAAGTATAAGAACTGTTCAAATTAAAGATGGAAAGATTGTTTTATCTGATCCTGATTTTGACTATCAATCTGGTGAAAAAGCAAGTGTACAGAAGAAAGGGACATCTTTTGCTCCAATAGATATCGTGCTAGATATTGCTTCAAGAAAAACTTTTTTAAGTGATGCAAGCCCAGAACAACAAAGGGCTGATTTAATAAGTCGTTTTCCAGTACCAAAGTAAGGAGTTAATTCTGAACTTTCATTGGTCCATCAGGGTTACCATCACGAAATTGGGTTGCATAAGGATCTGAGGAATTAAAAAGTTCGTCAGGTGTGCCGTGCCAAACAATATGTCCACCGTGGAGCATAATAACTCTATCTGAAGCTCTTTGTATTGTTGAAAATTGGTGAGTTACAAGAATTGCTGAAGCCTTAACTTCTTTCTGTAATTTTAAAATCAAATCTTCGACCATAGTGCTTGCCACAGGATCAAGTCCAGCTGTAGGCTCGTCGTATAAAACAAGTCCGGGGTCATGAACAACTGCTCTTGCAAAGCTAATGCGTTTTTTCATTCCACCAGAAAGTTCACTGGGGTATTGATCTTCAATGCCCGCAAGTCCAACAAGAGAAAGCCTTTCTTTAACTAATTTTGATAATTCCTCTTCTGAATATTCCTTTTCTAGATTTTCTCCAACAACAAGAGGAAAACAAATATTTTCAGCAACAGTTAATGAATCAAAAAGAGCAGAATATTGAAAAGCCATGCCAAGTTTACAAATTTCTTTTAGTTCAATTGTCCCGGAACTAGGTCTTTCCAAGCCGGCAATCATTTTAAGTAAAGTACTTTTTCCACAACCGGAAAATCCTATAATTGCAAGAATTTCACCCTCTTTGATTTCAAGGTTAATATCGTCAAAAAGTTTTAAATCGCCAAAAGATTTAGAAAGGTTTTTTATATTAACAATAGTCTTATCCGCAGTCAGTATTTTAATAATACAATAGAGCTTAAGTGATGGTAAAACTTGAGCAAAAAAGGAGATTTTGATAAATTGTTTGAAAGAATTAGATATTTGAATCTTGCATTCTAGTAGTCAATTGGAATTTAAACAATAGTTCAAATTATTTTGCAAAGAATATCACTATTATATATAGTATTGTTCACTTTAGTAGGGTTATTAGTGCTCCGCTTGCTGCAGCTGCAAGTTTTTGAACACGATAAGTATAAACGTTTAGCGCACAATAATACTACTCGTAGAAGCTTAGCTAGAGCTCCTAGGGGAATTATATATGATAGATTTGGAAAAATTCTTGTGACAAGTAAACAGTCTCTAAGTGTTGTTCTTTATCCAGCTATTTTAAAAAACGAATCTGATCTAGTAGGTTTCAGTAGAAAATTATCAAAGTATATTGATCTTGAGCAGCAAGATTTGCTTGAAATTTTAAAAAAAATTGATCCATCAACTCCTTTGCCAATAACCTTGGATAATGATGTTGATATCAAAACTGCAATTAAAATTCATGAAAATGAATCACTACTACCAGGAGTATTGGTGCAGGAAGAGGCAACTCGTTATTATCCCTATGGAGGTGTTGCTGCGCATGTCCTTGGGTTTGTTGGTCAGATTAATAATAATGAACTTAAAAAAGGTCAGGATCGTGGACTAGGTCTTGGAGACTTGGTTGGTAAGGATGGTATTGAAAAAAGTTTTGATGAAACCCTCCAGGGAGTTAAGGGTGAGTCTAGAGTTGCTGTAGATAGATATGGCAGAGTATTGGTGAATGAAAATTTTGATAAGCCAAATATCCAAAAGCCGATTAAGGGGCAGGATTTGCGTTTAACTATTGATCTTGATTTACAAAAAGCAGCTTATGAAGGTTTAGGCGAAAATATGGGTGCTGCTGTTGCAATCAATCCTAAAACCGGCGAAGTGTTAGTTCTTGCAAGTTCGCCAAGCTTTGATCCAAATTTATTTACTAAACCAGTTAAAAGTTCAGTCTATAGTGAACTTGCTGAAAAGAGAGCCTTTTTAAATAGAGCTTTAAACGCTTATACTCCAGGAAGTATTTGGAAACCTTTAACTACACTTGCTGCACTTGAGCATGGAGTACTCACAACCTCTGACTATTACAGAGTTTCAGGCGCTTACTATATGGGAGGTTTCAAGTTTGGTGATTGGACAAGTGCAAGTAGTGTTATGAATATTTATGAAGCACTAGCTTGGTCAAGAAATACTTTTTTCTATCAGGTTGCAAAAAATATGCAAGCAGAATGGATTTCTGATCTTGCTAGTGCGTTTGGTATTGGTCAAATTACGGGACTTGAGTTAAGTGGTGAGTCTGAAGGTGTTCTGCCAAGTCCAGAGTGGAAAAAGAAAACCTATAAACAAGATTGGTATCCGGGCAATACTTTGCATTTTGCTATAGGGCAGAGCTTTTTAATGGTTACTCCACTTCAAGTAGCAAGACTTTATGCAGGTATCGCGAATAATGGTTTTTTGCCTGAGATACATCTTGTCAAGGATGATAGGGAGTATAAATTAAAAGCTGTTTCAGGTGTTAGTCTTGAAAATATAAAAATAGTTAAAACAGGTCTTGAGCAATGTATTGATTCTGGAACTGGAGGGGCTTCAAAATTCACTGATGTTGTTGTTGCTGGTAAAACTGGTTCAGCTGAGGTTTATGGTTACGCACACACTACTCACGGTTGGTTTGCTTCATATGCACCTGCTCATGATCCCGAAATAGTAATCGTAGTCTTTATGGAAGGTGGCGGACATGGAGGAAGTGTGGCTGCTCCTGTAGCAAGAAAGATTTATGAAGCATATTTTGCTAAAATGAAAGCTAATGAAGCAAAAAGTATTACTGTTGATTCTTGATGGTTGGGGATATAATCCTGGAGATAAATCTAATGCTATTGAAGCTGCAAATACTCCTTGCTTTGATTCCTTGATGAAAAATTCACCCTGCACTTTTTTAAATGCTAGTGGTCTTTTTGTCGGACTACCAAAAGGCATTATGGGTAATTCGGAAGTTGGACATGAAAATATTGGAGCAGGGCGCATTAATAAACAGAAGCTAACTTTAATATCGGATATGGTTGTCAATGGAGATTTTTTTAAAAATGAAGTTCTTTTAAATGCTTTTACTCATGCAAAAGCAAACAATACCAAAGTGCATTTTATGGGATTGATTTCTGAGGGTGATGTGCATTCACATTTAGGTCACCTAGACGGTTTGATTGAATTTGCAAAAAGATCTGGTATTGCAAACCAAAAAGTTTATCTACATGCAATTTCAGATGGTCGTGATGATCCTCCTTATGTTGCGGGCAATTTAATGAAGCGCTTAGAGACTAAGATTAATATTGCGACAGTATCAGGACGTTATTGGGCAATGGACCGAGATAACAATGTAGATAGAGTTGAAAAGTATTTTGATTGTGTTGTTAAAGGTATTGGTTTAAATTCTTCTAGTGGTTCTAATGCTATTAGTGACGGCTATAAGCTTGCTAAAGAAGGTGGAAACGCAACTGGAGATTCTGATGAGTTTATTTTCCCTACTATCATCAATAATGACGGCTTAATTGAAGATGGTGACTCGATTGTATTCTTTAATTTTAGACCTGACCGTGCTCGCCAGATATCAAATCGATTAACGAATGATCCAAGTTTAAAAAATTTACAGTATGTATGTTTTGCTAACTATAATACGGATAAGCTTTTGCCAATCGCTTTTGATGAATCAAGTTTACCTAAACAAAATTTCAATATGAATCTTGGTGAGCTGGTTTCCTTAAAGGGTTTAAAACAATTTAGGACAGCCGAAACAGAGAAGTTTAATCATGTAACATTCTTTTTTAATTCAGGTCAGAAAAATCCTTACACTAGTGAAGATAGGCTCTTAGTGCCAAGCCCAAAAGTTGCTACTTATGATCTGCAGCCAGAGATGAGTCTGCCCGAACTAACTAAAAACCTTTTAGGATCTATGGATAAAGATTATGATTTGATAGTTTGTAATTTTGCGAATCCTGATATGGTAGGACATACTGGTGTTTGGGACGCTGTTGTTAAAGCAGTTGAAGTAGTGGATGCTTCCGTCGAAAAAGTTTGTAATAAAGCAAAAGAGACAGATTACGTACTAATGATTACAGCTGATCATGGGAATGCAGACCAGATGGCTAATCTTGATGGTGGTACCAGAACAGCTCACAGTACGCATTTAGTGCCTTTTATAATTTTTAATTCTTTTGAGGAAATTAGACTTAAGGAAGTAAAAAGTGATGAGAATGACTTACTTGCTAGTACCTCTTTGTCTAATATTGCACCGACAATTTGTGAGTATCTTGGATTGGAGAAGCCTAAAGAAATGACTTCGACGAGTCTTCTTGAAAAAGCTTTGGTTCTCTAGTTGCTTAATTCTTGAACAAGCCTTTCTCAGTAAAAATTGCTTCTATTAATTCATTAGGAGTAACATCAAACCCAGGGTTGAAAAATTTAACACCTTCTGACGCTGTTACCAATTTGTCATTAATAGTATGAAGTTCGCTTGGATCCCTTTCCTCGATTGGAATTAAGTTGCCAGTCGCTAAATTCAGGTCAATAGTACTATGAGGAGCAGCAACATAGAAAGGTACATTATGATGTTTACAAACAATTGCAACTTGGTAAGTACCAATTTTGTTTGCGGCATCACCATTAGCGGTGATCCTATCTGAGCCGACTACAGCAAAATCTATCATATCTTTTTTCATACAGTGGGCAGCCATATTGTCTGAGATCATTGTCACAGGAATACCATCATGAGCAAGTTCCCAGGCTGTGAGCTTTGAACCTTGTTGACGAGGTCTTGTTTCATCCGAATAAACCATTTCTACTAAATTCTCTTCATGCAATTTTCTGATCACTCCAAGTGCCGTGCCGTAGCCACCTGTAGCGAGTGCACCTGCATTGCAGTGAGTAAGAATTTTAAATTTTTTGTTGTTGCCAAACTTCTTTTTAATATACTCTGCACCAACCCTGGACATTTCTTTACAACGCTCTACATCATCTTCTAGTATCCAATTTGCTTTCTCTAAAAGTTTTTGGTGTAATACTTTAAAATCAGGTTTGCCGCAAGAGTTTCTATCTAAGCCCCATTGATGAATTACCTTTTTACATTCATCAAGTGCCCACATTAGATTAACAGCAGTTGGTCTAGTCGATCTTAGTAAAGTATCTGTTTCATCAAGATCAAGTTCATCTCTTGCAGCCATCGCCATGCCATAAGCAGCCCCAATACCAATTAAAGGTGCACCACGAATGATCATGTCCTTGATTGCAAAAGCCATTTCTTGTGTATTTTTTATTTCTATCCATTTAAATTCGTGAGGAAGCAATCTTTGGTCAATAACCTCAGCTAGTGAGTTTGCGTTATTCCATTTTAAGGGTCTAAGTTCTTTTGTCATAGTGGGGCGTGATTCCAAAGCGTGATTTTATCTAATAATCTTGATTTATGCAATTCTTTAGCTTTGGAAGAATCTACGCCCAAAATCAAAGGCAATTGCTAAAAGTATTGTGTGAAACTATTAATTAATTTTATTGCCTTTGTGGGAATGATTTCAAACCTCTTTATTACCTGGAACTTTTGTATTAGATAATTGAAATTTAATGGTTTGGAATCATTTCCATCAAACATAGCTTAATTCTATCAAGGTTGATGAGTGACTTTGCTTTTGGGGTGTATAATTAATCCTATGACTATGCAAAAAACATTTTTAGCCGTTAAACCAAATGCCATGAAAAGAGCTGATGCAGTTGGAATCGTGAAAATACTTAACGAGAAACTAGGTGCGCAGTGCGTTGCAATGAAAGTCTATACTCCAAGTAAAGCCATTGCCGAAAAACATTATGAAGCACTTAGCGATAAACCTTTTTTTGGTGAATTAATTGAATCTTTTACAGCTGGCCCAATTCTTGGAATGGTTTGGCAGGGTGAGAATGTTGTAGCCAAAGCACGTGAAGTAATGGGTGCAACAAACCCTGCTGACGCAGCTGAAGGAACTATACGCAAGTTATTTGCAAAAAGTATTGGTGATAATGCTATTCACGGTAGTGATACAGAGCCAGGTTCTGCTCAAAGAGAAGTAGAAATCCATTTCCCAAGTGCTGATTTTACGCCAATAGCTGACCCGATTTCTCAAGCAGAAAAGCTGACTCAAGCTCAAGCCGCTTGATTTTGCCCCTCCACGACCGGGTCTTTTTGCGACATTTCTTTACAAATGCTTTTAGTTATTTGATATAACCTACAAATATGTCGCAAAAAGACACGGTCGTGGAGGGGCAGGAAATATGTAAATTTACTTAAACTAAGCCTAAATAAGGCTTTTTATTAGGTATTAGCTTGTTTTTTTGATAGCAACTAGGTTAAAATCAAAGTCGCTCTTGAAAAGGACAATATATTAGATGTTAAAAATTAGAATGCAAAGATTTGGTAAGAAAAAAGCTCCGATTTATCGTATCGTAGTTATTGAAAAAAACCAAAGAAGACAAGGTAAACCAACTGAAGTTTTAGGTTTTTACAACCCAATTTCAAAGCTTTTAGTTTTTAATACTGAGAGAGTACAGTACTGGAAAGGAATTGGTGCTCAACCATCTGAAACAGTCGCTTTCTTAATTGCAAAAGAGCCAACTCATGACCTTAAAAATGGTCCTTATGTTTATAAAGAAACACCAAGAGCTGAAAAAGAGAAAATCAAAGCTGAGATTTTAAGTCAAAGTACAAAAAATACTAAAGCTAAGAAAAAGAAAGCTGAAGCTGCTGCAAAAGCTGAAGCCCCAGCTGCTTAGTCTCTAATAAAATAGTTATTAACAATAAAAAACCCCTGTCTCCGGCAGGGGTTTTTTGTAAGATTTTGACTTTACTCGTAGTAAGATTAACTGTTTGTATTAAGTAATGACCCAGGTAAAGCTAATAATAAACCAGTAGCTCTTTTGTCTTCAGGAGTATTAACAGGAACTTCAAGAGCAGCAGACACAGCTTGAGTTCCCTGCTGTTGAGCAGATCTTATAGCTGATAAAAAAAAGTTAGTTATTCCTGAGATCAATTTATTTCCTTAAACCGCGAATATTGTCTTTAGATTTAACAATTTGTTAGCTTATAAGTTTATATTAACATTTAGGTTAAGGCTTTGCAAGAGATATTCTTCTTTTTTGTAAATATTTTGTTATTTTGTTGAATTGGAAGTGAGGATTTAAGCCACTATCAAGCTTTGACTCAAGGCAAATTTATTTGGAGCAAAGCCAATATTGCAAACC
>CAIYXB010000199.1 GCA_903930015.1 uncultured bacterium
TAGTAATGATTATTTAGGACTTGCAAAAGAAGATTTTGTTTTTGATAATTTAAAATCTGGATCAACTGGATCTCGACTGATTACTGGTAATTCACCTGATTTAGAGTTATTAGAAAAAGAAATTGCAACGTGGAAAAAAACAGAAGCTGCTCTTTTTTTTGGTTCTGGTTATTTAGCCAATCTAGGTGCTATAAGTGCTTTAGCTGGACCTGCAGACGTAATATTTTCTGATGAACTTAATCATAGTTGTATCCTTGATGGTATTCGTTTAAGTGGTGCAAAGAAATACTTTTATAGGAATTTAGATATAAATCATCTTCAAGAACTTTTAAAAGAACATAGAGCAAAATATCAAAATGCTTTTGTTATCACAGATACAGTTTTTAGCATGCAAGGAACTTGCGCTGATTTAAAATCAATTATTGATTTAAAACAAGAATTTAATTTTTCTGTTTATATTGATGAAGCTCATGCGACCGGCACTATGGGCAGACAAGGAGCTGGTCTCTATGCGTCTTTGGTAGAGCAAAATCAAGTTATAGCAAATCAAGTTGAGGTGCAAATGGGTACTTTTTCAAAAGCCTGTGGTGTTGAAGGTGCTTATATAGCTGGTTCAAAAGTTTTGATTGAATACTTAATTAATTTCGCAAGAACTTTTATTTACTCCACAGCCCCATCTCCTTATGTAGTTGCAATGGTTAGACAAAATCTTAGTCGTTTGGTAAACGCTGATGAGGAAAGAAAGCTGCTTAATGAGAATATAGAATATCTAAGGCAAAAGCTAGATAGCTTGAATAGACATCTTGCGAAACATCGTTTCGCAGTAGATGTCGCCCGAAAAAAGGTCGCAACGATGCCACTCGGCGGAAGTTGCGCTAAGGATAATTCCGACTTTCACAAAAGGTCTAATGTAGATTACCAAAATGATCTAACCCCAATTTTTTCAGTTGTTTTTGCAACGAATCAAGAGATTCTTCATTTAAGTGAAAAGCTTTTATTAAATAAGATATTGGTGAAAGCGATAAGACCTCCTACAGTCCCTCAACCATGTTTAAGAATTTGCGTACATTCGGATCATAAGAAGGAAGATTTAGATAAATTGATAAGTCTCTTATATTGAGAGCGGACTTTTGGCTGAATTTTTTAAGAAATTTGTCGCAAAAAGACTCGGTCGTGGAGGGGCAAAAATTACTTCTCGACAGATTAGGTCCCTGTCGTTAATATCGTAAATACTGTCAAAAATTATGCTCAATTACCTTTATATAAATATATGGTAATAATAGAAGCTATTGAATCACGATTTATTTTCAAGGAAAAGCTTGAAAATAAAAGTTTCATAATCGACTCAGAAGGACAATCTCTAGGATTTACCAGAAATGCTTTGGGAAACCAAATTATTCTTACTAAAGACCTTGAGGGCATTGAAGTTGCGATCGAGCATTGTGCAGATGGTACCAAGATATTTCACATGGAAAAAGACTCAAAAGGCTTGCCCGCAATGCATGAATTTAGACCTGATGGGACTGAAATTATTTATTTATTTGATGCTGAAAAGAAGCTTGAGAAAGCAGTAACTCTTAAAATTAATGGAGATAAGCTTACTGAGTGGTATTCAGCGAATGGTGAGATTATTAGCCAAGAACAAAGACAAAATGGTGGCATTGTTTTTAAGATGGATGCTCATACTGGAGAAGCTTTTATTTGGTTGCATAATGATGGTACAATCGATGCTCATGGTTCTGAGAAGCATGTAAACCACTTAGTAAAGGTATTTAATAAATACTTAGATGGTTTTGAATTTGTTGTTAATGATTAATTAGGCTCTTGCTTTAGCGGATATTTAGCTGAATTTTTTAAGAAATTTGTCGCAAAAAGACCCGGTCGTGGAGGGGCAAAATAGGCATTTTCGCCCGTAGAATCTGGGTTTTAGGAAATTCTGTTATCAAAGGGTTAAGGTCCAATTAAGGTATTTCTTGTAAATTGTAGTTTTTCAAAACCTTATATACTCACTATGAAGAACACACAAACTAAGATCGCAGACACTAGTTATATCGAAGAAAGATTTATCTATGCTAATAATATCGACAGTATTCTTACAATCTCAGATGCTGAAGGTCAGAAATTAGGTTTCTATAAAAATGAAAATGGTAACAAAGTAATTTTTACTCAAGATCTTGAAGGTGTGGATGTAGCAATTGAGCATTGTATCGATGGATCAAAAGTTTTTCACTTAAGCAAAGACTCAAAAGGTCTTCCTGCAATGCACGAATTTTGTACAGATGGTACTGAAATAATGTATCTTTTAGACTCAAATAAAAAATTGGAAAAAATGATCGAGTCAAAATCAAATGGTGACAAAATCACAACTTGGTTTTATCCAACAGAAGTAATTTCACAAGAGCAAAGACAAAGAGGCGGTACTGTTTTTAAAATCTATAATACTACTGGTGAAGCAGTTGTATGGTTAAAGCCTGAAGGTCATGTTGAAGCTAGTGGTTTAGAAGCTACTTTAAAAAGAGTATTTGAAGTATTTAGTAGATTCTTAGATGGTGCTGAAATAGTTTAAAGAGGCTGCTGCATAACTTCAGATTCAAGGCTTGCGAGCGCGAAAAAGCGGAGTTTACTGGTTGTAAATGAGCATTTTGAGCGTGAGTATAACGCAGAAGATGAGTTATGCAGCGGTCTCTTAAAGATCTTGTTTAACCAAATATTTAAAATATACTACTGAAGGTATTGCAGTCATAATCACAAAATTAGCAAGATTTGCTTGATCTAAAAAAGTAAATGAAAGCAAATGAGTTAGACTCAAAATCACCATAAGCCTAGGGTGAATTATTGCTGCAAATGGCAAGACCATGAGCAAGTACCAAGAGTGAAATTTCGCACTGAAAATAAAAATCAACATGTAGAGCGCAAGAAAACTAAAATGGAAGATATCAAGCTTTTTGTTTTCTGTTTTTAAGAATTTATAATATAGGAAAATTAAACAAAGTAAAAATACTCCAAGGAAAAGTAAATTTGCTTCTGCAGGTAAACTCTCCCCAATAATTGCTTTATATATAGTGTTAAAAGATCTTTGTAATGATTTGTGACACAGTAAAATGTTATTAGAGATTTTATTAAAATGAAGAGCAAAAGGCTCATAGTAATACCAAGATAAATAAAATAACCCAGAGCTTATGCTAAGCCCAAACCAAGGAAATTTTTTAAGTCCCCTTGAAAACACATAAATTAATATAAAGGGCAAAATCACTATACTTAAATATTTACTTAGAATAGAAAGGCTAAGTGTAATAAGTGCTAAGTTGAGTTTGTTTTTAAAGCATAGATATAGGCTGAGTAAGATTAGAAAGCCCATGAGAAGATCATTGTGTCCATTCCAGAAAATCTCAGCCATTAAAAATGGATTTAAAGCTACAAGACTATAGATGATTTTTTTATATGAAAAAATTTGTCTGGTATCTGTGAATTTTTTTTCAAAGAACTCTTTATCAAACGCTTCATCATTCAAAATTCTTGCAAGTAAAAGTAAGAGACTTGCAAAAACACCCAAATTAAATAGTTTAAAAAGGAAAAAAGCAATATAAAAATTGCCAATTGAAAGAGATGCAATCCCAGCATAAATCAGCATATATGCAGGTCCGTAAGGAGCTGGATTATATGACCAGATTGAATTAATATTTGCAAGCAGTGGTTTATCCCACCAATTAGTAATTTCAGAGATGGTATGATGATATGGATTCATGCCATAGAAAGCTTGCTGTGCTCCTCGAGCTAAATAGCCATACATGTCTGATGAATCATTTGGGATCATTGAAAGAAAAACTAAAGCAAAACAGAAAGATATAAAAGTAATTTGTTGGAAGTTTAAGTTGAAAATATTATTTTTGTTATGGATCCACACGGAGATTCTTTTGAAAATCTTTCCAAAAAATGGAACAGTTTTTTGATATTTTGATGACTTGAAAATGAACCATTCGTTGCATGACAAAACTTGCAAGAAAAGTAGAGCAGCCATAATACAAAAGACCCAAATGAAAATCTCATTGCTTAGTTTTGCATAGCTAGGAGGTTTAAAGTCAAAATATGAAAGAAAATAGGACGGTTTGTTATAAAGTTCATGACTTAGATCAAAACTATTTGTAAAAAAATAACTTTCGAGAGGTAGATATAAAAGTCCAGGATTTGAAGCTGCTTGAAAGAACCTCATCCAAGAAACGCCAAAAGCTATCATCAAGCAAAAAATAAAAGCGTAAAAGATCACTATCTTATTTTACAGGTAGATTGGAACTGAGCTAATCTTTGATGGTTTTAATGACGTCAGCTAAGATCCCATTGATAAATTTAGATCCTTCTTCAGTTGAATATTTATTCGAGATTTTCATTGCTTCAGAGACTACTACAGCGTTTGGTAAATCTGTATAGTTAAGTTCTGTTACTGCAAGTTCAATTAGTTTCTTATCAACTTTCATCATTCTTGAAATATCCCAAGATTGAGAGACTTCCTTAATAAGTGCCTGAACTTCATCTTTGTGATCAATGTACTTTATTAGTAAGGCTAATGTGAATTCTTGAATCTCAGGATCTTGATAATGCCAGTATAGTTCTGGAATTTGTAAACTTTCTCTAACATACGATATAGCTTTATAACAATTATTGATGAGTTCAATAGTTTCTTGAGTATTTGGTAGAGTAACACTTCGTGTTGCTTCATTTAGACCTTCATTATCTTCATGATTAATTTGATATTCAAGTAAAGATCTTTCGGATTTTATAAAGTTTGATTCAGCTTTTTTTAAATTGGTTTTGGCAAAATCGGATAGAGTTCTAATCGCAGACAAGCAGATAGCGTGAAAATCTGTTTTTGCAAGCTTATCTATTTTGATTTTGTCAGTGTTCTGTGGCAGTTGGAAGAGTACTAAAAAAGCTAATTCTCTTGCCGCGCTTCGCTTTTCCATTGCAGCAAAATACTAGCACTCATTAGTGAATTTAGCTTTTATTATAATAATTTTTTCGAACTCTGAGACTACTGCATCTTCTGTGTAAGATAACGCTAAAATTGCTGCGCAATTTTTTAACGCTAGTTTGTTAGTCACAAGGCACTTCGTGCCTTACCGAGGGTTAAGAAGAGACTTTAACAACTTAAGTTTTTCATGACCTCGGGAATCATTTACAAACAGCAAATTCCGGTTTTTCGTTTTCGCAAGCCTTGAATCTGAAATTATGCAGTGGTCTCACTCTCAGAAAGCTCCAAAAATTTGAGAAAAAGATCATTATTCATCTGAATTATGCTGATACGGACAGGTTATCATTTATTAATGAGAATGAATCTCAAAAGCATAAAAGTTGGTCAAAAAATAGAAATAACTTTAATTCCACAGGAATTAAAGGATGAATTATTGAGATTAGGTATTTCCGCTGGTGAAGTTTTGACTTGCATAAGTTCAATTCCAGGGGGTCCAGTTATTCTTCAACAAGAATTGCAGGAACTTGCCATAGGCGAAGCTTTTTCAAAAAAAATTGAGTGCAAGTTAGTGAGTTAATGATGAATACTGAAAATCTAATCAAGACTATAAAGATCGTATTAGTTGGAAACCCAAATGTTGGTAAGTCAGTTATATTCCACTATTTAACGGGTGTCTATGCAGAGGTTAGTAATTATCCAGGAACTACAATTGAAGTTGCAAAAGCTTTGCTTGAAAATTTCGCTGTAGCTGATAAAGCTGTAGAAATTATCGACACGCCAGGTGTTTATGGAATATCTAGTTTTAACGATGAAGAGAAGGCAACAAGAGATTTTGTTTTAGATGCTGATTATATTATTAATGTAGTTTCTGCAACAACACTAAAAAGAGATTTATTTTTGACAAAGCAGCTCACTGAGCTTGGCAAACCAACTTTACTTGTTATTAATCAATATGATGAAGCAAGATTAAATAAAGTAGAGATTGATCTTAAAAAACTCGAACAAAGTCTTGGGATTAAAGTTATTACTTCTATTGCGATCAAAACAAAATCGCTTGATGTACTAAAACAAAAAATATTAGATCAACTAAATTTAAAAGAAAATACTTTCCTTGTTTCTGAAACTAATGTTGAATTAGAAGAGGATATAAAAGAATTTAGAGAAAAGGTTTTATCAAGAGCTGAAGCTCTTTTAATAGCTGAAGGTGATTTAGTTGTCGCTGAGCGTAACGCTATAGTATTAGATGATTCAAGCTCATCTCTAAGAGAAAAAATTTATACAAGGCGTCGAAAAGAAGTAAATAAGATTTACTCAGAAATAATTACCAAAGCGGATTTTTCTAAAAGAGCAATACTTGGAAGATTACTTTTAAATCCGATAATTGGAACGCTAGTCGCTTTAGCAGTTTTATACTTTTTCCTATATCAGTTTTTAGGTGTTTTTATTGCTGGGACTATTGTTGATTTTCTTGAGAATCAAATTTTTGCTAAATACTATGAACCAGTCGTCAGGATGATTGTAAGTAGTTTCTTGACTATTAATTCTGGAAGTTTAGAACCATTAATTTTTACAGATTTTAAAGCAGCGTTAGGTACTTTTTTAGCAGGTGATTATGGTGTGCTTACTTTAACGATCACATACCTATATGGTCTTTTAGCACCACTTGTCTTTGGTTTTTATTTTGGCCTGGCAATTTTAGAAGATTGTGGTTATCTGCCTAGGTTAGCGGTTTTGACAGATGGTGTTTTATCAAGACTTGGTATGAATGGAAGAGCAATAATCCCACTTATTTTAGGTGGGGGTTGTGTGACGATGGCGGTTGTTACAACTAAACTGCTTAAAACTAAAAAAGAAAAAATTATCACTATGGCATTATTGGGCTTGAGTATCCCATGCTCAGCACAATTGGGAGTAATTCAAGGACTTTTGAGTAATATAGGAGGTCCTTTACCTTGGCTGATTTGGTCTGGTGTCTTATTTACGGTCTTTGTTCTTGCTGGAACAGTTATGAATAAATTAATTCCGGGTGAATGTGGTGATTTTGTAAGTGATATCCCACCTATGAGAATCCCAGTTTTGCAAAATATTTTGAAAAAGACTTTAAGTAGAAGTAAGGTGTTTCTAGATGAAGCTACTCCAGCATTTTTTATTGCTGCAGCCTTAGTAGCTTTCTTACAAGTCACTGGGATACTTGATAATGTTATAAATTTTTGTAAACCATTGATGAGTGAGGTTTTACTTTTACCTAAAGAAGTTACTCTAAGTTTTATTTTAGGTATGGTGCGTCGTGATTTTGGTGCCTTTGGTTTAATGGATATACCAATGTCAGCAGGCCAGCTAATTACTTCTTGTGTAGTTCTGACTCTTTTTGTGCCTTGCATTGCAACAGTTGCTGTAATGATTAAAGAATCCAATTGGAAATCCGCTTTGATTATTTGGTTAAGCTCTTGGATTTTGGCACTTGGTTGTGGTGCTCTTTTGGCAAGAATGCTTATTCATTTTTAGTTTAAAAAGTTTGGAATTAATACTCTGGACTAGTTTAAAAGTATTAGAAGGCAAAATAATTCATTAAAACAGGCCATTTAGAGACTCTTGTTTCAACTAAAGAGTCAGGTTCAAAAAACTATTTTTTTGCTAATAATGCATGTGTAACAAAAGGAAAGTATATGTCATTTCATACATTAAAAACATCTGGGTCTTCATTGAAAAATATTCAATTTGGTATTGATGCAGTTTCTCATAATATTGCAAACATTAATACCACTGGTTTTAAAAAGCAACAGGTTAATTATGAAGCGGTAGTTAGTTCTAGTAATAGATTAGGTGAAGGTCTCTCTGGAACTGCGCTTAATGCTACAACAACAGTGTTTTCACAAGGTGACATAAAGCCCACTGGTACTTTTACGGATTTAGCTATTCAGCAAGAGGGATTCTTTAGTCTACAAAATTCTGCTGGTGAAATTGTTTATTCACGAGCAGGACACTTTCTTACAGATAGTAATCGCACTATGGTTGATCCATCAGGTAATTTTCTAATGTCTATTAACGGAGATAGAATTACTATCCCTGCTAATGCACATGAAGTTGAAATTAGTGTTAATGGTGAAGTTAATGTTGCTTTTGATGATATAACTGGTTTTCAACCTTACGATCAAATTCAATTAGCTACCTTCATTAATCCGACTGGATTGGAGCATATTGGTGGAAATAATTATCGCGAAAGCGTGGCATCAGGATCACCAAATTTTTCAACTGCAGGTCAGACAGGTAGTCAGACATCTCAGACGGGTATTGTTTCAGGCGCGCTAGAGTTCTCTAACACAAACTTGAGTGAGTCCTTGACTGATTTGATGGCGTATCAAAGGTCGTATCAAGCGATCTCAAGAACTACTACAACAGCAGATGAAATTTTGCAGACAACAATAAATTTAGGAAATTAAAAGACTTTCATTAAGGAGAAAATAAAATGTCATTATTCATAGGAGCAGTAGCACTAACAACAATGCAAGAAGGTATTTCTGTTATTGCAAACAATATTGCAAACATTAACACAACAGCATTTAAAGCATCAAGAGTACATTACTTTGATCAAACTTATACTACTAAGAAATTTGGCAGTTCACCAACTACTACTCGTGGTGGTTTAAACCCTGGTCAAACTGGTACAGGTATTAAGATTGCTGATATTAGTACTAATCATACTAAAGGTCCTATAAGAAGTACGGGAAGTGCTACAGACCTTGCTATAAATGGAGATGATGGTTTCTTTGTTGTTACAGATGAATTGACTTCGAATCTTTCAACAAACTCTAATAACGTTAATACTTTTGATGGTCACTATACAAGAAATGGTCACTTCTCAATTGATGCTGATCAGAATCTAGTAACTTCTGATGGTGCATTTGTGATGGGTGTAATGTTGTATGAGCCATTATCTGGAAGAATTAAGTCTGTAGATACTTATCAAAATATAACCTATTTTTCAGATCAAAGTGTAGGCGATATTAATTCTCCTACCTATGTTGCTACCGATGGTATCGGAGCAAATTTACCAGTTCCAGTTCCAGCATCTGTAAATACTTCTGGTATTGGTGTTGCACCAATCTTTAATCCAAATATTCTTTCTGAGTTAAGTGTTCGCGGTGGTGTTATTGATCGAAATACAGGTATTGCGACAGGACCTGGTTTGAATGGAGATTTACAGATTTCTAGACAAGCTGACGGTAAGATGGTTTTTAGTTTTGATGATCAAAATTTAGGTACTCCAATAAGTACTTTCACTGCATCTTTTGATACAACCCAGCAGATTTTGGATAATGTTCAGACTGTTGAGCTCTCAAATCAAGCAGGCGATGTCATTCAACTTAGAATTAGACTTGAGCCTGGAGTTGGTAGTTTTGATGAAGTGTTTCAAGATGTCAATTATGATCCTGTTTTAGGTTCTGACACATTAACCTTTTCTGGTGCAGATCCTGCGACTCAGTCTGGTTCAGCCGTTACAGTTGCTGATGCGGACTTAAATCATCTATCGGTTTCTCAAATCAGAGATCTTGTTGATAAAATCAAAGTACCTAATTTTTTTCATGTACAAGATCCTCTTCTTGAAGTGGAGACGATAGATTTTTCTATTGAAAGTGATGGTACTATAAACATCTTTGGTCCAAGCTCAGAGAATTTGAATTTAGGAAGAGTGCTTGTTGCAAACTTCACTAACCCAGATGGTTTGTCAGCAAAAGGAAATAGCAGGTATGAAGAATCCCCTAACTCTGGTGTTGCGGCACTGAATGTTATTGGTGGACCTTTCAATAGTAGCGCACCTTCTTTAAGAGGTACGACTATAGTCTCTGGTGCGCTTGAAACTTCAAACGTTAATCTTGCTGAAGAATTTGCTGAAATGATTCAACAGCAAAGAGGATTACAAGCTCAGTCAAGAACAATCTCGACTGCAGATGAGATCCTACAAACAATTATTAATCTATAGTCTTTAGATTAATTTACAATTTACTACGGTTTAAAGAACTCTCTAGAAATAGAGGGTTCTTTTGTTATGAATGTCATTCGAAGCTGCCTTTTTTCAGGGATTCTGTAAATAAGGTTAAACTTCTCTAATCTTCAAGGGGTGGGGTGAAGCTCAAAGTAGGGAATGACGATATGATAACCAAATGAAAAAGTTTGTAATGCGGCTAGAAATGTCATTAATCAGAAAAATTACAAGATTAAGCTTGGCCAGTATTTTGACTTTGTCATCGATATTTTCTCCAGTTTATTCAAAGCAAGTAAAAATAAATTCAGAAGAGTATATCTCAGTAGAAAAAACATATGAAGTTCAAGCTGATAAAGTAGATCTTTTGATAAATGGACTTGATCTACAGCAAGATAACGAAATAACAAATCCAAAAGAAATTAGATTCTTACTTGATGCAAGCTCATTGATGACAAAAGTTTATCCTCAGTCGATAAAAGTAAAAACATATACAAAAGATTTAAACGAAAAAGAAAACATAATTTCAATAATCAATTCAACAATACTAAGTAGCAAACAAGCCCTTAATTATAAATTCACACTAGAGCTTCCAGCAAGCTTTAATTCAAATGAAGTTTTAATTGATATATATGATGCTGATGGTAAGCTGCAAGCAAGTTTCAAGCAATTCATCGAGCAAAACCCAAGTCAAGAAACTGAAGTGCTGCAAGCAGCGGATTGCACTGAAGAAGAATTTGGAGATTGTCAGCTTCAGTATATTTTAAATGCAATAAGTTATCAAGCAAAACCATCGAAAAATAGCGATGTGGTTATTTCAAAAGAAACAAGTGGTAATTACACAGTGAGTTTGCCGCTAGTAAGATCAAAAGGTGCAAGCTTTGTAAATAACATAGTGCAAGGACCAGTAACAGATGGTGAAGGATCTTTAGGTGGTTTGAGCGCGGCTCAAGTAATAAGTTTAATTTCTCAAGGAAATTTTTCTTTTGAACAAGTGCAATTAAAAACAAAAGAATTAAGAGCAGACAGCGTACCAGCAGATGGAACTTTGGAGTTTGATGGCAAGAAGCTTTATTTAGTAAAAAACGGACTTCGTCAAGAGTTAGGCAAAGAAGGTCCTAAAGGATCACCAGGTGATCCTGGGAAAGCAGGACCGGAAGGTGCTCCTGGGCAAGCAGGACCGGAAGGTCCTCAGGGGAGTTTTAGTGGAGCAAATCCAATCTTCACGACTAAGGCAACTATGCAAGGTGTTTTTAATTTAGAAGCACAAGATTATCCTCCAACATCTCCAGTAGCAGGTGATATTTATCATGATTCGTCATCAGCAATCTGCGCTTATCTAGCAGGAACATGGGACAGGCTTACTGGTACCGGCACCTGCGCTTCAGGCACCGACCAAGCACCAAGAGCATTTAATTTCCCAAATTTAAGTGCGCAACCTTCAACCCTCACAAGTTCAAGCACTCTCACTATCACAGGTTTTGAAAATGCACCGATCTCGATATCAGGTCAAGGAAACCCGATGTATAGCATTGATTCAGGTCTATTTACAAATACAGCTGGAACTATTTCTACAGGTCAATCAGTTCAATTAAGACTTACTTCAAACGCTACTTTAGGTCAAAGTCATACAGCGACAGTAACTATCGGCAGTGTTTCAGATGCATGGACTGTAACTTCACTTGGTTGTCCAACAAATTTCGCTTTTATCCCAGGTTCTGCAGGTTTTGATAGCTTTGGTAAAGCGGACGCAGCTTTTGGAGCAGGTTGGTGTGTCTCTCAGTACGAGATGACTCCACATGATACAGCGATATGGATTCGTGATGATAGCTGGGGTGTTGAGGAAGGCTGGCATTATGTAACTTCATCAGGTGTAGGTAAAAAAATTACAGCAAAAGGAAATGGTGCTGACACTTTCCCTATTACTCAAATTACTCGAAACGAAGCAGCAGCAGCTTGCGCTAATGACCTTGTAAAAAAAGATGGCACAGTACTTACTAGTGGAAAACTTCTTACAGTTTACTGGTGGTCAAAAATCGGTCAAGCTATTGTTGATGATGGTATCAACTGGTCTGGCGGAACTCCAGGCTCTGGTAATCTTTCACGAGGTAATGCAGACTCATCAGGTCCTTTAGCGGGAATTACAGAAGGCTACACAGCAAGCCAACCAACAGGCGGTACTTTCTATTATACGAGTAATCAAGGAAGAGCATGGCGCATGGGTACGGGTCAAGACTCAGTCTATGACTGGGCTGGAAACGTAATGGAATGGTTTGATGATCTGCATAACAATGCAGCTCCTTCGGATGTTTATGATATAGATGCAGCGGTCCCAGCTTACGAGCACGATAATCCTAATGGATCAGCTAACATCTCAGTAATCCCTACAGAATTTTCAAGTCATGACAACACAACAAATGGTGTTGGAAAAATTATTATAAATAGCACTTCACTTATTTCAGGGACAACATTCGCTGCTTTTTATGGCGGCGACTGGTTCTTCACCACGTACGCTGGTGTCTTCGCGTCGGACTGGGAGTCTTTCTCGCCGTCAGGCGACATCCAGCCCAGTCGTAGCTTCAATGTCGGGTTTCGCTGCATCATTCCGGCACAATAGGGACAGGTCTCGCAATTCGCCTTTCTAGCGAAAGATTTTAGGGTCAGGTCCGGACAATTGGTCATTTCAGAAACAAGAAATATGTCATCAAAAGGTACTATATACCAGCTTGAGTGCTATAACAGAATATAATCAAAGGTTTAAAAATCTATCAAAATGCAACCTGACTTAACTATATTAATTAAAGACTTTTTTAATGTCCGATTGTCCGGATCTGACCCCATTTGTTTTATTAAATTTTAAAGACAATCTACCTTTTTTGGAGCGTTTAAACGAAGTGACCACGCGTAGAAAAAAGAGTAGATTGTCTTTTAGCAAGTTTAGAATAGTCTATAATAACTGTTGTCATGAAGCGACTAGCACTAGTAACGGGAAATTATACAGGGATTGGTAAAGCAATCTCAAATTTTCTGAAACAGCATGGTTATGAAGTGCCTATGATAGTTCGGTCTAGTGATTATGATTTAACTAAGCATGAAGATTGTCAAAGATTGTCAAAGGATTTTATTACTGAATATGGGCAAATAGATTTACTTGTAAATAACGTTGGAAATTATGAAACAGGTTATATAGACGATTTTAGTGTTGAAGCTTGGAAAGATATGTTCGCGTCAAACACAGATTCTGTTTTTTTTATGACAAAGTATTTATTACCTGAATTACGAAAGTCCAAAGGTAAAATTATTAATATTGGATTTTGTGGTCTTGAGAAGTTCTCACCACCTGCGGATCATTTTGCATATCAAGCTGCAAAAACAGCTTTACTTGCTTTGACAAAAGCTCTTGCCAAGCAGGAAGCAAGTAATAATCTAACTGTGAATATGATCTCTCCTGGTAGTATGGAAAATACTGTTGAGACTAAGGACTGTTTAAAAAGAATTCCTATGAATAGGCTTGGTACCTTGGATGAGCTTTGTCAGATAGTGAAGCTAATTATAGAGAACGATTATTTAACTGGTCAGAATATTGAAATTGCTGGTGGACGCGCACTGTAACTGTGGTTTAATGTTATTGTCATCGCTATAAGGGGCACGTAATTGGTTGACACTTTAAGTACTAATAATTAACTCTATTGCAATATTCAAATTAATTTACTCTTTTTACTACGCCTGATCTTCGAAAAGGCTCCGTAAAAAGGTAAATTAATTTGATTGCCATTAGCCTCAATTAACACTAATAGCTTGAAATTATTGAAATCAAGCGAGAGATTCATGACTGAGCAAATATAACGAATTATATGACCTTTACAGCAATGACAGGAGATTAAATCTTGCCCTTAAGTCTCACATACTTAGCAAGCGCAATACCATTAATTTCTTCAATCTGTTTTAAGATTGCATCATCAACACTACTATCGATATTCACAACCATAACAGCAGAAGCGCTATCCTCAGTGCGTCCTAGGTTAAGTGAGCTTATATTTACTTGATTGTCCCAAAGTATTTTTGACACTTGAGCAACAATACCAGGTTTATCATGGTGATAGGTAATGATAGAGTGGTTTTCAGGTTTGATATTTACTGGATAGCTGTCTATCTGAATAATCGCAGGAATTTTTTTCTGTAAAATAGTACCAGCAATAATACGAGTATCATTTTCTGTAACTAGCTTAATGCGTAATTGATCTACGTAAGCACCACTATCTTCAGACTTTAGTTCCTTAACTTTAATACCTTTTTCTTTAGCAATTAAAGGAGCGTTTACAAAAGTAACACTATCCATGCTGCAAGAAAATATTCCTTTTAGTATTGCAAGTTTTAAACCCTCTGTATTTTTTTCTGAAAGTTTACCCAAAGACTCAATCTCAATTGAATGTATGGCACCTGTTGCAAGCTGCCTCACCATAGAGCCCATATACTCAGCAAGTCCAAGATAGTGTTTGATTTGTTTTACTAACTCTGGTTTTAGTCCAGGTAAATTCACCGCAGACTTAGCAACACCACCAGCAAGAACATCTCTTATTTGTTCTGCGACATCTATTGCAACATTAAGCTGGGCTTGGTTTGTACTTGCTCCAAGATGTGGAGTTAGTATAACTTTATCGCCGCATGAGTGTAGAGCTGAATCGGTGCAAGGTTCTTCATTAAACACATCTATTGCAGCTCCTGCTACCTTGCCTGATTTGATGGCATCGGCTAAATCTTGCTCGTTAATAAGTCCACCACGAGCGCAATTGATGATACGAACACCGTCTTTCATTTTGTCGATGCTAAGTTTAGAAATCATGTTTTGAGTTTCTTTAGTTTTAGGTACGTGTAAAGTAATAAAATCAGATCTTGTGAAAATTTCTTCAAGTTCAACTTTCTCAAAACCTAAGTCAAGAGCTCTTTCTTTTGAGACAAAAGGATCATAGCCTAGAGTCTTCATCCCAATAGCGTTTGCTACGCTACCAACTCTTTGCCCGATTTTGCCAAGTCCAATAATCCCGAGTGTCTGACCTTTAAGTTCAGTACCCATAAATTTAGCTCTTTCCCATTTATTTTCTTTACAAGATTTGTCTGCGATAGTTACTTGTCTTGCAAGTGACATCATTAGCGCAAGTGTATGTTCAGCAGCTGCAATAGTATTACCTTCTGGGGAATTTACAACAATAATCCCTTTTTCAGTTGCTGTTTCAACATCGATATTATCGACCCCGACCCCAGCTCTACCGATAATTTTTAGTTTGATACCTGATTCAAGGATTTCTTTTGTGGCTTTGGTCTGAGAGCGTACAAGAAGCGCGTCATATTGACCAATAATCTCTATTAATTCAGTAGCATTAATCCCAGGCTTATAATCAACTTCTGACCCACCTTGTTTAAGGATAGTAAGTCCTGATTCATCAAGTTTGTCGGTTACAAGTACTTTTGTTTTTGCCATACGGCTAATTAGTATATCACTTGAGTTTATCTGTAACTTATCGCTTGCCGCTCGATATTTCATGCTTAAAATGCTCTTTAGGACCGAGAAATGGTATTCCCTAAGCTTGCAAGTATTGCAGATGAAAGCCTTTTAAATAAATATGAATATTTAATATATTCTATTATTCTTGCTTGTACAAAGCTAACGATTGAAAACAAATATCTATTACAGAATAAATCAAAGCCTTGCTAGAATATGTAACTATGTCTTTAAAAGACAAAAACATAATACTAGCTATTAGCGGTGGTATTGCTGCTTATAAGACTGTTGAGCTTGTGTCCCAACTTAAAAAAGAAGGCGCAAATGTTCACGTTATTTTAAGTTCAAAAGCTGCAAAATTTGTATCGTCTCTTGCTCTTGAAGTAATGTCTGAAAATAAAGTTTATGGGGGAGAGCAGACTTGGGGTTCAGATATTGAGCATATAGAGCTTGCTAAAAAAGCAGATTTGATTTTAATTGCTCCAGCAACAGCAAATACTCTTGCAAAACTTGCGAGTGGTATCTCTGATGAAATTTTATTTGATACTGTACTTGCTTCAAAAGCGCCTGTAATTGTTTGTCCTGCAATGAACACAAATATGTGGGAGCATCCAACTGTTCAAGCTAATTTAGAGAAGCTTGTTAATTTTGGTTACAGTGTGATTGATCCTGAAGTGGGAGTGCTTGCTTGTAAGACAGTCGGCAAAGGGCGTTTAGCTGATCTGGATTCTATAGTTGAAAAGCTTTCTAGTTTTTCTCAAAAATATTTTTCTAAGTTTGATACTGAGTTAGAAGATGATAATCTTGAGGAGAATCTCTTTGCGCGCAAGGTCATAGTCACCGTTGGAGCAACAAAAGAAAAAATTGATCCAATTCGTTTTATATCAAATAGAAGCTCGGGTAAGATGGGCTTTGCTTTAATTGACGCTCTTTTAGAAGCAGGAGCAGATGTCATAGCAGTGCACGGTTTTGACGATGCGAGCCTGCCTGCAAATAGAGATTTGCAGAGAGGCTCAAGATTAACAATGGTGAAGATTGAATCCGCTCAAGACATGCTTGATGTTTTATTGCAGAGTTTCCCGAGTGTCGATGCACTTTTTATGGTTGCGGCTGTTGCTGATTATAAAGTAAAAGAGATATCGAGTACCAAGTTAAAGAAAGCAGATGGTTTGCCTGAGATAATTTTAGAAGAAAACCCAGATATTTTAAAAGAATTAATGAAAGTAAAAAAAGCTAACCAAGTCCTAATTGGCTTTAGTGTAGAGAGTGATGATGCCATCAATGAAGGTAGTCGTAAGCTTAAGGAAAAAGATTTGGATTATATTGTGGTGAACTCCACTGCTGCTTTTGGTGCTGATAGTGCTGATGTTGTGATTATCTCTAAGGATGAACAAGAAACTTTACATACCAGTAAAAAAGAAATAGCTGATAACTTAGTAGTCAAATTATCAAGATTACTAAAATCTAAATCAAATAAAATGATAGGTGTAAGTTAATGACTGAATCAAATCTATTTAATTCATGGCTCAATGAAACTAAACCCTATCAAGCAGGTAAAACTTTTGAAGAGATTGCAAGAGATTATGGTTTTACTAAAGATCATATTTTAAGACTTGCTGGAAATGAGTCCACTATCGGAGCAAGTCCAAAAGCAATTAAAGCTGCTCAAGAGTCTTGCCTAAGTTCAAATTTTTATGCTGAACCAAAATCAGAGTCCCTATTAAAAACGCTAGAAGAAGATTTCTCTGGTGATGTTAGTTTAGATGGACTTGCTTTTGCTTGTGGAAACGGTATGGACAGCATGATTGAGCATTGTCTAACTTTGTTTACTAAGAAAGGTGATTCTGTTATTAATATAAGCCCGACTTTTATATATTATGCTTTTGCTGCAGAAAGACATGGGCTTGAAATTATAAATGTTGATAGAGAAATCAAATCTTTTGGTGATACTACCAAAGAATATTTTATAGATTTGAAAAAGGTAATTTCATCTATCCAAGAGAATACTAAAATAATTTTTCTTTGTAGTCCAAATAATCCAGACGGTTCTGTGATTGAGCTTGATCAGATCAAACTAGTCGCTCAAGTTTGCCAAGAAAAAAATATTATATTGTTTGTTGATCATGCCTATATTGAGTTTACGGATAGAAAAAGACTTGATGTTAGGGAGATTATTAAAAATTATCCTAATATGATAGCGGGTTATACTTTCTCAAAAGCCTATGCAATGGCAGGTTTTAGAGTAGGTTATGCGCTTATGCACAAAGCAATTCAGGAGAGGTTTTTGACCTTACTTACTCCATTCCTGATATCTAATTCGAGTATTGTAGCAGCTCAAGCGGCACTAAAAGATAAAGAACATTTGAAAAGAGTGGTAGCAAATAATAATTCACAAGCATTATTGCTTGAGCAAGAATTGAAGGCATTTGGTTTTGAAGTTTATAGATCGCATGCGAATTTTATTTTGTTTAAAACGAGTAATAAAGATCTTTTTGAGAGATTACTTGAAAAGGGTATCATTATTAGAAAAATGCTAAGCCTAGGTGCACTAAGGATTACAGTTGGAACCGCTGATGAAAATCAAAGAGTTATTAAGGCGATAAAAGAAATAAATTCATAAGATGCAAAAGAAAAATAAAATTTTAGAACTGTCTAAAAAAATCTCTTTAGGATTTTTTTAGATGGTTTTTTACTTTCACTTGCACTGATACTCTCAACGGTGATCAGACTTGAAGGAGAAATAAATTCTAATATTGATAGATTCGTTTGGTATCAGCAATTGTTTAAAATCCTGCCAGTCGTTGTATTAATCCAGCTTACAGTGCTTATTGTAACTGGCAGCTACAGAAGGTTTTGGAGATATACCACTATCAATGATTTGATTTTTTTAGCTAGATCTCTATTGATCTCAAGTGTGTTAATTGCAATCCCAAGATTTTTGGGACTTAATCCAAAAAATTCGGATCTTTTTGCGCTTTCATTTGGTGTGCTAGCAATAAACTTTTTACTAGCTTTGATTTTACTTTCAACAGTAAGGCTTTTGAGATATTACTTAATAGAGCAAAGAAATATCAAAAAAAGACTTAGAGAATTTTCTGATACTCAAAAGCGCACTTTAGTAGTCGGAGCTGGTGAAGCTGGTATAGAAGTAATAAAATCCATACAAAGCCATCCAGAATTAGGACTTAAGGTTGTTGGATTATTAGATGATGATGTAAGAAAACATCGAATGATAATTGAAAACACAAAGGTGCTTGGTGCTATTAACGATGTTAAATATTTTGTTAGTGAAAAAGATATTGATCAATTGATTATTGCTTTACCAAGTCTATCTAGAAGTGAATTAAAAGAAATTTATAACCTTTGTAGCCATACGGGAGCTGATGTTCGTACGATACCAGGCGTAGATCAACTTGCTGGTGGCAAAGTGAACATTGAGCAAATTCGTAAGCTAAGTATGGAAGATTTACTTGGTCGAGAAGAAATTGACCTCAATACACCAGAGGTTCTAGAGTTTTTAAAAGACAAAAAAGTTCTTGTAACAGGTGCTGGTGGCTCTATTGGGCAAGAGCTTTGTTTACAACTTGCAACAAAATGTAATATAAAAAGTATTTGTCTTTTAGGTAAAGGTGAGAATTCTGTTTTCAATACTCTTCAATCTTTGTACGAAAAACTAGGTCGTGATACCGATTTAGAAATAGTTCAAAAAATTGCTGATGTTCGTAATAAAGCTCGTATTGATTCTATTTTTGAAGAATTTAAACCGGATATAGTTTTTCATGCTGCTGCACATAAACATGTGTATCTTATGGAACTCAATGCTTGTGAGGCTTTTGAAAATAACGTTATTGGTACAAAGACTGTTGCGGAAATTTCAGGTAAACATAAAGTAAAAGCTTTTGTTTTGATTAGTACTGATAAAGCTGTAAACCCAACAAGCATAATGGGCTCAACAAAAAATCTTGCTGAAAAAGCTACTCTAATTACATCTAAGAATTATCCAGGTACAAAATTTACAGCAGTACGTTTTGGTAATGTACTAGGTTCAAGAGGTTCTGTTATTCAAGTTTGGGAAAAACAAATTGCATCTGGACAAGCAATTACTGTTACAGACAAAGAAGCTATAAGATATTTTATGACTATTCCTGAAGCTTCACAGCTTGTGATTCAAGCTAGTGCCAAAGCTCATACTGGTGAAGTGATGCTACTTGATATGGGAGAGCCTGTGAAAATTTATGATCTTGCCGAGCAATTCATACAGTTATCAGGTTTTTCTTTAGATGATGTCTCTATAGATATAATCGGACTTAAGCCAGGGGAGAAGCTCTATGAGGAGCTTTTAACTTCAGATGAGTTTGTTGATTCAAGACTTACTGATCAAATCTTTAAAGCAAAAATTCAAACTTTAATTAGTGATGAAGATCTTGTTGTTAAATTTGAAGAATTTACTATGCTTGCTTCTCACAATGAAAATGAAGTGATGAAAGACAAGCTTAGGGCTTTGCTTAAAGAGTTGAGTTTGGTGAAAACTAATATTTGATGCTGGCTAACTCTATAAGAGTTAGGTAATTTGCTGGCGATATTATATACTCAACCAGAAAAGTTTTCTTCAAATTGCAACAACCCTTTCGCATTCGGCGCAGCTGCTGTGGCAAGGTTTTTGTTGTTTTGCTTCGCAAAACAATTATGCAACGCCAATCCGATATGCTTCAGGGTGTTGCGAATTTTCCGAAAACCTTTCTGGTTTACTCTGTAAATAATATTGATTAACAATAGTCTCTCAATCTTTCGGGAGCGAGGATTTTTGTTCAATAACGAGGCAGAGGAGCATTTTGTGATTGAGTTTACTAGTGCGTAAATGAATGAACAAAATGCGACGATAACGAAGTTAGTGGACAAAAAGACCGCGAGTGTCTAGCTAATAGGGAACATGGATTGCAGCTTCATAGCTAAATTCATGTCGCCTTTGATTTTTAATTTGCCTTGCATAAACGCCATTTGTGAATTTAATTTGCCTTCACGAATGGCCATCCAATCTTGGTCAGCAAGAGCAATTTCAACAGATGGTGCTTCAACTCCACCGGTTACTAAATCACATTTACCATTGTTTATTTTAAATGCCCAGATTCCACCTTGTGGTCCTGAGATATTAAATTGGTATACCGCATTTAAACCACTTGCCGCAGTAGGGTTGAAGTGTTTAGACATTTCTTGAAATACATCGCCGATTTGAGCCATGAAAACTAGTCTAACATTATTTTTTTAAAGACTTATATTGAAGGTTCTTTTTTAAGCTTTCTTGAGTATTTTATCTAAAATAGCAGTCTATATGGTCGAAATAATGCGTGATACGATTTAGCCAAATAAAAAAAAGTCGATCATTAATACTGAATATTAGACTTGTTGCAAAAGTGCAACTTGAGCTAGAACAGGTCTAAACAAAGACACAAAACCGAAGGTTTTGATAGAGTTGTTAAGGAAGGGCTTGCCCTTTCGCAACAATTCTATTAATTGATTTAGAATCGCAGCAATAAAAGGTAGAATTATATACATGAGACTAAGAGAATACGAAGCAAAAGCATTATTTAGAGAGTTTGGAATTCCAACTCCACAGGGACTTGTTATTAAAGTAGCTGAAGAAGCGTTTAATATTAAAACCTTCCCTGCAACATTAAAGACCCAAGTCCTCACCGGTGGACGTGGTAAAGCTGGTGGTATTCAATTTGCTAATAACCCTGAAGAAGCTTACGTGCATGCACAAAATATTTTTAAATTAAAAATCAAAGACGATATGCCAACTGCAATTTTAGTTGAGCCTAAAGTAACAATCAAAAAAGAAATTTATACCTCAATCCTTATTGATAGAGCATATCGTGGTCCAATTATCATGGCATCTGCTGAAGGTGGAGTTGAAATTGAATCTTCTGGAGCGATCGAGATAGTGCCAATTCCTGGTGGTCAGTATCATCCTTTCCTTGGTCGCAAAATGGCTACCAAATTAGGTTTCAAAGGGAAAGATGTTCTTAAATATGCTGATATCGTTCAAAAACTTTGGAATGTTTACTCTACTAATGATTGTGATTTAGTTGAAATTAATCCACTTATTATTGATGGTGATGATAATTTTGTTGCTCTTGATGGAAAAGTAACTATCAATGAAGATTCTGTTGATCGTCAACCAAGATTCCAAGGTCAGCTTGCTGAGCATCTTACAGACTTAGGTGAACGTGAGTTTAAAGGTAAAATGCTTGGTTTAAATATTGTTGAACTTGAAGGTAATATCGGTATCCTTTGTAATGGTGCTGGTCTTACTATGGCAACAATGGATTTAGTTTTTCATCACGGTGGAAAGCCATCTAACTTCTTAGATGTTGGTGGTGGTGCAAGCAAAGCTCATGTAGCAAGAGCGCTTGACTTAGTTTCATCTGACGAGAATGTAAAAGTTTTACTTGTGAATATTCTTGGTGGTATCACTGACTGTGTTGAAATCGCGAATGCTCTTAAGTACTATAAAGAGACAAGACCAAATGCAAATCTTGTTGTAAGACTTGTTGGTAATAATGAAACAGCAGCTCAGAAAATAATGAATGATGCTGGTATTCCAATGACAAATGTTTTAGATGAAGCTGTTAAAAAAGCAGTGGCGGTAGCGGCGTAGAAATTGATTGCCACGCGGCTTGTGCCGCTCGCAATGACAGAGGAGAAAATTATGAGCGTTTTAATAAATAAAAATACAAAAGTAATAGTTCAAGGTATCACAGGAGCGATGGGTAAAACTCATGCAGGTTTAATGAAAGCTTACGGCACTAAGATCGTAGCTGGAGTGACTCCAGGTAAAGGTGGAACAGAAGTTGACGGAGTCCCTGTCTATGACTCAGTTGCAGAAGCAGTTGAAAAGACAGACGCTAACTGTTCTGTTATTTTCGTACCACCTTATTTATGTTTAGACGCAGCACTAGAAGCTATCGATGCAGGAATACCTTTAATCTCAGTTATCACTGAAGGTCTTCCTCCAATGGATGCTGTAAAGTTACACGCAGCAGCAGAAGCGAAAGGTGTACTTGTAAATGGTCCAAACTGTCCTGGAATTATCACTCCTGGTGAGTGTTTGATCGGGATTCATCCTGGTTCAATTTATATGGCTGGTAGAGTTGGTTTAATCTCTCGTTCTGGAACTTTGACTTATGAAATTGGTTTAGGTTTAAAGCAAGCTGGAATTGGTTTAAGTACAGCAGTTGGTATTGGTGGTGATCCTATTATTGGTATTGATCAAATCACTTCACTGAAGCTGTTTGAAGCTGATAAAGATACTGATATCATTATTTTAGTTGGTGAAATTGGTGGTTCTGCAGAAGAAGAAGCTGCTGACTATATTAAAGAGCATATTAAAAAGCCAATTATTGGTTATATCGCTGGTCGTACTGCGCCTCCAGGTAAACGTATGGGTCACGCTGGTGCAATAATCTCAGGAAACAAAGGTACTGCTGAATCTAAGACAAAAGCATTTGAAGCTGCTGGCGTTAAAGTTGCAAAAACTCCAAGTGAGATTGTTGACTTGGTGAAAGCCAAAGTTAGCGTTGCTGTTTAGTTAGATTTGTTTTTTGGTTTAAAGAGATTTTTGATTCCTTCAAAAGGATCAACTTTTACTACGTAATGTAGGCATATAAACATTATAAGCATAATGCCAAGCAGAATAAAAAATTCAAAAATGCTAATAGGATTTTCCAACTGAACCGCCTCCTTTATTCATTTTATCAAGGTCTTCACAAATTGAATATGCTTTTGAAGTGAAATATAGACCAACAAAGAAGAAAAAAATTGCAAATAAAGCATTGGGACTTACCAAGAAGCAGAGTTTTTTATCGAAAACTATGATTTGAAGGATAGATATTCCTGGAATTGAATAGCATGCAAAAGCAGTATTTTTAAAGAATTCTGCTCTAAAACTTTCTGAATAAAAATTATCGACCATATTTTAAAAATACCATATTGGAAATTTTTTAAGTAAATCTACTGAGATCCAGTTACAATAAGCCTTATAAATGACTGCAACAATAAAAAAACTAAGAGTAGTAGCTTTTCCTTTGGACTCAAGTCTAGAGGGTGAATATCGTATTGCTGATCATTTAAATCTTTGTGGTAAAGCAATTAAGGATTTAGGCTTTATTCCTATCTCGGATTTATATGTGGATAAGCATAATCCCCAAGCAATAAAAGTAGCTTGCCTGAAAGAGGGTATTGAGCCTACAGACCAAGAAAAAATAATTTTACTAAAACACGACATTAAAGCCTATAGCTATGAATTAATAGAACCAGCTTTAAGAGCAGCTTCTCAGGGACTTCAAGTGGAGGGGTCGCTTTACTTCCCAAAGTTCCAAAGGGATTCAGTTTAGAATCCAGAGCTTGTCAAATTAAAATCACCAAAAATCTTGATCTTGGGATTATCAAATCTGAGAAAGAAGCAATCTGGGCTGGTACTTTTACCACAAATAAAGCAAGAGCTTTTTGTGTAGAGCAAAATATAGCATCTTTAAATTCAAAAATAAAAGCAATAGTCTGTAATTCAGGCAATGCAAATGCTTGTACTGGTGACGCTGGTAAGCAAGCGGATTTAAGTATTCGTGAGTATGTTGCTAAAAGTGTCTCAGCGACTGCTCAGCAAGTTTTACTTGCAAGTACCGGTAAGATCGGTGTTACTTTGCCTGTTGAAAAGATTATTAGCGTCATTGCAAGGGATGAAGCCCCAAAACAATCCATCAAAGCTTTTGCCCAAGCTATTTTAACAACTGATACTTTTATGAAAATTGCTCAAGACTCAAAAGCTAATTTTCTAGGTTTTGCAAAAGGTTCTGGAATGATACACCCAAACATGGCAACAATGCTTGCTTTTGTGATTACTGATAAGAGAATCAAGGGGCTTGATGAAGCTCAAAGCAAAGTTTTTATGCAAGAGACTCTGAAAGCTGCAATTGATAAAAGTTTTAATTCAATTACTGTTGATGGTGATACTAGTACTAATGACATGTGTCTTTTGATGAATAACTTAACGGGCGCTGAGATTTCTGAAGAAGAATTTATGGCAAGTTTAACTCAAGTCTGCATGGAGCTTGCTTATAAGGTTGTTGCTGATGGAGAGGGCTTAACTAAACTTGCGATATTAAAAATCAATTCTAATTTAGATGCTGCTGTTGCAAGAGAGCTTGGTAGATTTATACTGAATTCTTCACTAGTAAAAACCGCTCTAAATGGTAATGATCCTAATTGGGGAAGGATTATCGCTTCGCTTGGTCAGTATGCAGCGCAAGAGGATTTAGATATTGATATGAAACAAGTTAAGCTATCAATATTCGGCGTGGTTTTGTTTGAAAACGGAATTAATACTGATTTTGATCGTGAAGGTCTAATTAAAAAAATGAAAAAAGCTTTTGAACTTGATATCGTACTTGAGCTTGGTGGATCTAAGTCAATAACCGTCTTTGGTAATGATCTATCTTATGAATATATAAGAATCAATGCAGAGTATTTTACATAGGAGAAAATGCCTTAAATGGTATTTTCGACGCTCTTAATCAACGCTTATTAAATTGATTTTTGAGGAACTATAGTATTTCGCAAAAGTTTGGGTAGCTACTTAGCAAAGGAAAATATTTGCGTCATTGCGAGGGCTTTAGCCCGAAGCAATCCACATAGTGAAATGGATTGCTTCGCCACTTCGTGACTCGCAATGACGACTTAGTAGTTACAATCTCTATCGTAAAACTTTAGCGAAATACTATAGTTGTCTTTAGGTTCAAGTAAACTCCGGTTGTTCGGGATCAAACTGCCTTGAACTAAGCCAAACGCGCAGGACTGGTACATTAAATGGCATTTTCGACGCTTTAGAACTTTTGCTTAGGTTTCTCAAAAAATCTTAAGATTTTTTTGCTTGAATTTGATCCGCTAGTGCTTTTGCTGTAGCTAAGTAAATTTTCACAGCACCAGTAATATGTTCAGCCTTGACTTGTTCTTTTCTTGATTGAGCAAAGAGATGAGCGATTGTCATCATGAAAATCTCACCAGGTTTTTTAAGCACCTCTTTCCCTGGCTCACTTTTAAAGAATGTTGTTAAAGTATCAGTTGTTGCTTTTTGATTCTGTAATTTCTTAGATACTGCTGTTTGAAGAGCTTCTCTTAACCTGTTATATGCTTGTTGAGTAGTGCCGCCTTTTGTATTGTTATAAAGTTGATTTATGTCTGCTAATTTTAAATTAGGTCTATTTAAAACATGTCTGATATTAGGTAGTAAATCTTGAAATGCTTTAAATTTATCATAACCATCACTCTTGTTTGTAAAAATCTCTTTACTGCTTTTTCAGCATCTTCTGGTTTCTGTGATGAATAATCTAAGACTTTAATTTCAGAAGTTTGAGTAGGGGTTTCAGTTTTTGTTTCTGTTGCAACATGTAATGTCCCGCGAAAAAGGGCCAAAATAAATTAAAAACTTTTCCTTCCTAAGATCGTCTATAAGATAATAAGGAGAAAAGAATGTCAAGAAAATATAAACAAACAAGTTCCGAGATTAAAGCTAAGGCTGTTTTGGAA
>CAIYXB010000200.1 GCA_903930015.1 uncultured bacterium
AAGTAATCGGCTGATCTCTTCACAAGGCAATGCCCTTGTTGATTTTGCACGCATTCTTTACACAATCCTTGAACTTTATTGTTAAGAATCCTTCAAACCACTAATTCCTGTTGATTAAATAAATTTAAGGAATTATTACTGATAATAAGCTTAAAAAACTAACTATCTAGACGCAATTATCTACAGAATATGAGTTTTTAGATAAATTCCGACAGATAAGGCTCGTAATCAATAGATTTTAGCGGCAATGGCTTAAGAACCATAGCTCTTACCATTTTGGCAATTTCTTCAGAGTTTTTAAGTCTACTTGGTAGGTGAATTGACTCAAAATTGATACCAACTTCTTCTTTATCTTCAGTAGTAACTGAGGATTTATATACCAGATCTCTGGCCCTTTCGGAAATAGTCTCAAGCTTTAAATCCCCATCAATTTCTCTTTCAAAACTAATTAAAGATCCATCATTACGATAACGCAGATCAAATCTTGCTTCAAAAGCTACTCTGACATTCGTCCAAGCACTAACTTCACGAAGCACACCACTGTAAGGACCAATAATAATAAGCCATTTAGAAAAATCTTGGATTGCTTTTGCAACAGTTTCTGCAATTGAATAATTTGAAGCCATTTGATGATACAAATATCCATGAGGTCTTACATGTACTAATTCATAATTATTAATTTTTGCAAGTGCCGCAAGTGCTCCCAATTGCGCTATGACACTGGCTTTGAGTTCATCGTTAGTTAACTGAATTTTTCTTAGACCAAACCCTAAAAGATCTGGATAAGAGATTAATCCTCCAACCGACAAATTTTCATGCTCTTTACATGCTTGCAAGGTTTTATTAATGTAAGCAGGATCACCAGCATGAGCACCGGTTGATACGTTTACAGAAGTTGCATATTGCATTAGACCGAGTTCAATTAACTCATCGCCATAACCTTGACCAAGATTTAAATTAAGGTCAATTTGGCGAGAGATAAACGGGTCGTTATTAATTTGATTCATTTGAAAAACCTTTATAAAGGAGCTTGTTATTTAGCTCACTAAAGTAATATAGCAAACTTTCTGCTACAAAAAACTCTATATTTATTAGTTTTTCCGAATTAGCTTTTTGCTGTTGATAAGTCTCAAAAAGCCCCTGGACTTTAGCTGTGGTTTTTAATTTCATGCTAATTGCCCCCTCACAAATATAATTATCTAGATTTAAATAAATTATTATCTCATTTCCCAAATTTTCGATATTTACAATAGATCCAGAAAACTTCAAATCAGATTGAGATTCCTGAACTAAAGAAACAGGATCTGGTCTAAAGCCTAATATGACTCCGTCCTTATATCCTTTAATTAAATTCATGGCTGGTGATCCTATAAAACTTGCAACAAAAGTATTTGCAGGCTTATCAAAGAGCTCAATTGGACTTGCAACTTGCTGTATTTTTCCATCATTTAAAACAGCAATTCTATCTCCTAAAGTAAGTGCTTCGACTTGATCATGTGTAACATATATAAACATTGCCTTTGACATAGATTTTAATTTGAAAATCTCTTGCCTTAACTGAACACGTAGTTTTGCATCCAAATTACTCAAAGGTTCATCCATAAGAAAAATATCTGGGTTTTTAATTAAAGCTCTTGCTAAAGCAACTCGTTGTCTTTGACCACCTGATAATTCAGATGGCTTCCTCATTAAAAGTTCTGACAAAGAAAGCTTTGCAGCGATATCACACACCCTCTCTTCAATAAATTTTTTCGCCAAACCTTTTAATTTAAGCGGAAAAGCAATATTATCAAAAACAGACTTATGCGGATATAGTGCATAATTTTGAAAAACCATACTTAGGTTTCTTTCTTTAGGACTTAAAGTTGTCAGATCTTTATTCTTATAATTAATCGTTCCAGAAAAATCTTTTTCAAGCCCAGCTAAAATACGCATTAGGGTAGATTTACCACAACCGCTTGGTCCTACTAATACTAAAAATTCTGAATCAGATATTTCTAAATCTATTTCATCTAAAACTAATTTAGATCCATATGATTTATTTAACTTACTCACTTTTAGCACTGACAAGATTATATAGCAAAGCAAAAAAGTTTTCGGAAAATTAGCAACACCCTGAAGCATATCGGATTGGCGTTGCATATCGTTTTGCAAAGCAAAACAACAATAAACTTGCCACAGCAGCTGCGCCGAATGCGAAAGGGTTGTTGTAATTTGAAGAAAACTTTTTTGCTTTGCTATACTTGATCAGACATAGGTGCTTTTGAAGCTTTAGATTTTTCTACCATGGCCTCTTGCCATGATTTCTTTAAATTTTTGATGATATCAATTGCATCATCAATGTCTGTTTCTTTTTTATAAGCATTTACTTTAATTACAAGATTTTTCAAAAACTCATATAATGAAAATAATTTCTCAGAAAGATCCTCTGATTTCTCATGATTTAAACTCTCTTGCAAATGAGTCAAGATTTTTAAAGTCATATCAATATTATGTGAAAACTCAGTCCAATTAGGTGGTTTTCTTGTACTGTTTTTTTCAATCTCTTTTTTTGCCATTTGCAACCACTGAACGGCACCATCGTAAAGAAGCACTATTAACTGCATTGGACTTGCAGACTCAACCATATTTTTGAGATATTGCTTATTTTTACCTGTGATTTTTGGTTTTATTTGCATAAGAGCTGTTCTCCTAACAAATTCTTTCGGCTTATCTAGACCAAGCTAAAGTAAAACAAGTAAAAATCATCTATTGAGCTTAGGGGATCATCTAAAAAGACTATACAAGTTAAGGAATAAATTAAAGAGGAAAGCAAACTTAATATGGCTGATAAAGAAAAATTAGAAGATCAACCTATAATTATCAAAAAGATAATTAAGAAAGTAGGCCATGCTAGCGCGCATGGTGGTGCATGGAAAGTTGCATATGCCGATTTCGTTACGGCAATGATGTGTTTATTTCTGTTACTCTGGCTTGTAAACGTTGATCCAAGTTCAAAATCTGCTATCTCAAGCTACTTTAAAGAACCTTCAACCAGTGGTCCGCTCAATGGAAATATATTTATTTTTGGCGGTGCAAAAAAACCTGCTGATCCAGGAAAATTTGAAGGTGGTGCAAGTTTCTTAGATTTCCAAAAACTGATTATCACCGAAGCCAATAAAAGAGAAATTGCAAAACTTCTTAAAAAGGAATTGCTAGCTGAGCTTGAAACTGAAGCGGATAAAGAATTACTAGATAACGTTGAATTTAATTTAACTGAGCAAGGTATTCTTATTGAAATTAAAGATTCAATTAATAGAGAAGTTTTTAAAAAAGGCTCTTCTTCACTTACAGACCAAGCAAGAAAAATCATAGATGGACTTGCCAAATTACTAAGAATGAAAGTAAGTCCGCTCGTTGTCGCAGGACATACAGATGGAGAAAATTTTAGTTATGGGAATTATGACAACTGGAATCTCTCTGTCGATAGAGCAATCGCAGTAAAAAACCGATTAATGTACGGTGGCATGCTCAAAGAAAGATTTGCAAAAATCGAAGGTTATGCTGACAGCCAACCAAAACATCCTGACGTGCCAGACTCAGCGGCAAACAGAAGAGTAACTATTTTACTTTTACAAGAGGGTGAATTAGAGAAATTAAAACCTAGTTATATTTTTGAAGAAGATGAATATGGCAAAGAAGTCAAGAATGAAAAGCTAGCTGAATCTCAGCTAAAAAAAGAAGGCAAGTTTGATGTTAAAAAATATCAATCAACCGCTGGCAAAGTAGAAAAACCTTTAAGTCTTGAAGAAATTAAACAAAAAAAGGCTCGAGAAGCATTTAGAAGCAAATTCCCAACAGGAAGGGGTTCTAATGTAATTACTCCTGGAGAAAAAACAGAGGCACCAGCTAAAGGAGGGCATTAAGGGTAAATGGATACCTTTATTAATATCCTAATAACTCTTATTGGCGTAACTGTTGTTGTCGGGCTTGGCACACATTACTATCCACAAATAGAAAAAATGCTTGAAGAAAAACTCCGATTGAGACTTTCTACAACAAGTGATAATCATGGTATCTTAGCAGAAATATTTTATAAATATAATCATAAAAACTCAAAAGCATGGACTGAATGGATCAGAACACAGAACAATGAAGAACAAAACATAGCCGTAGAGCAACTAGTAAACCATATTGAAATGGATCCGGGATCTTGGGGCGGTATCACTTATGAGGCAATCATTGCCTTAGGATATTTTGATAACAAAGAATTTATTGAATATTTTAAAAACTTACTAATAAGATGTAAAAAATTCTGGAAAAAATATAAGATTTGTGAAAAATGCTATGAAGCAACACTAATTTCTGCAATAAAAATTAGCCAAGAAGATGCCATGAAAATATTTTCAAATGAAATAAATAAACTAAGCATGGAAAGCCATGCAGATCCTATTATAAAAGCTATGCAAGAATTTAGTGAAGATATCGACTTGGGAGCACTGGTTATAAGCGTTCTTCGCAATGAAAAAATTACTTATAAAGCAAAAAGGGAGATTTTAAACTTCATGACAATAAGAAGTGAAGAAAAAACACTTCAAATAATCTTAGAAACCAGTGATTTATATTTAAATAAAAAAAATCCTTTTGAGATTGATGAATTAAGGTTGATTGATGATTTTCTTCAATCTATATTTAGTAACTTAACTGAAGAGGGCTTTAAAATCATCTTAAAAAGTTGCAATAATCTACACACTGCTGCAATAGGTGTGAGGCTCACAGAAAAAGCTATTAAAGCAAATCCAGAATTATTTTCTCCCGACCAACTTTATAATTTGATGTTTACTCAATTTGATAAAAACAATATTATTCATACCGCTCTTGCTGAACAAAAAAATCTGAACAATGATGAGAAGAAAATTATTATTCCAAATAATATGGAAAAAGAATTTAGCTTTAGTAAAGGTCCAATGGTAGAAGAGTCACTTGAAACAGCAATTGAGATACCTGCGATCGCAAAAGAGCTTTATGATGAATTTCGAAGCTTTTCTAAGCAAGCAAGCATTGGTCAGCAAGGAGCTTGTGGCTTATTACTAGCAGGTGAATCTGAGTTTGAAAAGCTTATTTTTGCAAGAGCTCTTGCTTCAGAAAGAAGATGGAGATTTTTCTATGCCTCAGTTGAGGATATGCTTGGCTCATCCTCGACTTCAACACTAAGAGCACTTATGGAAAGAATGGCAAGCTCCAAACCGTGTTTGGTCTTTATCGACGGGCTTGAAATAATTTTGCACAAGGAAAAAGATAGTTTTTCTAGAAATTTGATACAAGCTTTTGCTGATCCAATGGTTACTTTAATTGGTGCTATTAGTCTTAACCTAGAAGCTGATAACGCTGGAACCTATGTGCTACCAGAAGAAAATGAAGTAATTGAAACTCTTTTCCCAAAAAGTTTTTCAATAAACAAACCTAACCTTGCAGAAAAAAATATTGTCCTTGGAAATATTTTAACTAAACTAGACGCTTCTCGCGATCATCAGAATCATGAGCAATATAAGATTCTAGATCCGACTACCAGCATGAATCTTTTTGAGTTTAGTGATTATTTATCAAATTATTTTAAAGCCTCACTTCTAACAACAGGTAAATTAATGGACTCAAAAACGTTTTTAGATTTAGAAAAATCTAAAGCAAAGTACTAAGGAATATATATGAACTTTGGAAACAGTCAGTTTATAACAATCGCATTGATAATAGTGTTTTTCATTGCAATCTCAGTTTTCTTTTTAGATAATGGGTTTTTTACGGGAAGGCGCAAGAAAACTGATGAGACCAATGATACTTCTAGTGACGATCCCAAAGAAACTGAGTCTGATTCTATTTTTTACATGTACAGCCATAGCTCAGAAAAAGAATGGTTAAGATGGATCATGTCTCAAAGTGAAGATACTAAAGAGAAAGCCGCAAATCTTCTTAAAGAACATTTAAACGGTCCTGCTAAACAATGGGGTTATATTACCCTCGAAGCACTTGAATGCATAAAAACATTCCATGGTTTTTCATTAGATCAGGTTCTTGCTAATTTTTTTGAGAGGTGTACAAAAACTTGGCATGAGTATAAGAGCACTCCAAATTATTACTATAAAGCAGCTGAAACATTAATAGAAATCAATCCTGATTTAGCTATTAATACTTTTACTCTTGAAGTAATGAAAAAGGGAACCTCACAAGGCGCTCTTGAAAGAAGAAGAACTATTATTGATAACCTACCTGAATTAAAAGAAAGGTCTATTGATTTAATTGTTGAGATTCTCACAAATCCAATGGAGAGCTATGGTACAAAAGCATATGCACTTAGAAAATGTGAGAAATATGATGAGAAGATTAAAAGTCAAATCCATCTTCTTACTCTAAAAAAAATTGTTGGAAAATACAAAAACAACAGAACAGAAATGAAAACTGAAGAAACTCACTTTGTTCAAGATTTAATTGAAGAATGTATTAAAAATATTAGCAATTTTGAATTTTTCCAAGTAATCAACGAAGCCTCTGGCTCAGATAGATTCCAAAAGTTTGTAATTAAGCAAATCTTAAAAGTTTTAAATAGCCCAACTAAAGTGCAAAGCAACTATGAATTATTTGCCATGTGTAATTTAAAAGATAACCATCAACACGATATAAAACGAGCTGTCGGCAAGATTCACCAACTCGATCCAGCTGAATTAAACAGTATAATTTTACAAAATACTACAAAGAACTTAGCTCGAAATGAATTAATTTATGGTGACAATAATAAATTTACTTTGCCTATTCCATCAACACTTGAAAAAGAATATGAGGAATTCAAATCCTATTTTTTTCAAAATATTGACGAACACGACTATGTAACAAGTGAAAAGATTTATGGTGGAGTACTAATTACTGGTGATGAATCACTTGAAAAACTATACTTTTCAAGAGCACTGGCAAAAGAAAAAGCATGGAATTTTGCATGTATTGATATTGCAAAAATAAACAATAAATCTAATTATGATAAAGCTTGCGGAACCTACAACAATCTTAGAAAACCTTATTTGCTGTATATGATAAATCCTCATATTTTATTTGAGAGAGATGGGTCAGACGAAAACATATTACGTGAAAAATTTGTTCAGATGCTTACGATACAAGCTCTTGATACAAAATCATTTCTTGCAGGGGATATTCTTGCTACAAATGAGCAAATCAAAAACTCCTCAATATCTAATAAACTATCAACTTTAAGAAGCAAGTTTTTCCCTCAAGCTATTGAAATCAATAAAAAAGAAGATGGTTTTCACCAAACTATTATTGAGCATTACTTGAAACATGTAGCTCCTAGGAGATTTGAAAATAGAAGAGAAATCACGACCCAACTTATCGAAGCAGGGGCTCATATGGGTTCAATAGAATTTAGCTTCTTTGTTATTAAATCTCTTAAAATAATGCTTTTGATTTATGGAAAAAATTGTGATTTAACTGAGATACATAAACTAGAAGAAAACTTCTATAAACAAAACTCAGATTCTTATTTAGAAAAAAACCTAGAAGACGAAACATCTCATGATTCGGATTTGGAATTATTAGAAACGATATTAGAAAATTAGTTCAGCTCAACTAAAGCTGTACTGAGGACCTCTTGACCTAAATGATTCTTAGCTGAAAATACAAAATTCTTTTCATCTTTCCATTTACCTCTAAAATTTATTACATCCCCTGGCTTAACAACTCCAGTAAATCTCACTTTATAAGATTTCAAATCTCTTGGATTCAAGTCTTGGCTAACTAAATTTGCACCCAGTGCCATAGTTGCCATGCCATGTAAAATATTTGATCCTAAACCTACTCTTTTACCAAAATCTCTATCCAAATGTATTGTATTAAAATCTCCACTTGCACCAGCATAAACTTGTGGCATATATTCATCAATAAAAACTCTCAGTACTGATTCATTGTTCTTAAATTTTTCATAAAAGAATAAATCCTGGAAAGGCTTTTCCAAGTCTATATTATGTTCACAAAGTTTAATTAAAGAGCTATAAGCAGCTTCTTTAGCTTGCTTCTCTTTAGGATTTTCTGGTAACAGACTAAGAAATTTCATTGATAACTTTTCTTTTAAAGTAAAATCATTCTCGTTACCACCAAGGATTATAAAAGTCCAAATTGATTCAGAAACTTTCTCTTGAAGCTGGTTTTCAGATTCTGTATGAAAAACCACAAAATCATGAGGTCCCTTTTGAAAAATTTTTACAATTTTACCTTTTGAAGTAATAGTATCGCCAACACGAACTGGCTTATAGTATTTAAACTCTTGTTCGCCATGAAGAAGTTTTTTTAAATTTAAATTTAAATCTGGATCAAAAAGAACCTCAGCTAAAAGTACATGTTGATAAACCACTGGAAAAGTAGGGGGTACTATTTCACTAAACTTTTCTCTATCTGCCTTTGTTGCAATTAAAAATTCCTTGAGTTTTTCATAACCAACTTGATAAGTGATTGGAGCATATTCTTTTTCTAGAAATTTCTGACTAATAACCATGATTTCATTATATTAGAGTTCTTAGTTTTTCCAAAGAGTCAGGACTTTGTTAGGGCACCCTTAACTACAGGATATCCTCGCAATAAGTTTGAAATCACTGCAACATAAACAAATACAGATGTAATCCAATGTGCTGGAATCATAATCAAAGAAATAAAACTTAAAATCTTCGCTAAGCCCATAACAAAACGCATAAATCTACTTGATCTTAGCCAAGAATTCCCTAAAGGCTTCTGAGACCTAAAAGTCAAAATATCTACAATAAGACCTCTAATTAAAAAAACAATAAAAACCCAAAGACCAAGCCTACCCACTAAAGCAAAATAAAGCCAGTATGAAAGCTCCACTATTCTGTCTGAATACACATCTAGCTTTGCGCCAAAGACTGAAGTCTGATTTAGTAGTCTTGCTAAATAACCGTCAAGAGCATCCATTAACATGACAATTAGGGTAATTATAAGAAATATAACTTCATTGTGATTTTGACTAAAATGCCAAAAACTAAAAAAACAAAGTGTTACTCTTAAATAACAAACGCAATTAGGGATATTGAAGTAATTCATTATTTAGAACTCAGGTCTGGTCTTAAGTTAGCAGCTTCACCTAAATACACATGATGAATTTGATCCTTCGCTTTATTTGATTGTATTTGAATTAAAATTCTAATACATCTCTTCAGGCTGCCTGTAATATCAGGCTCTAGAGAAGTAAAAAAGGGTACATCATCCCAACTCATACCAAGCCTTATAGCAGCAGATGCATTATAAGCTGTTAAATCGGATGTCATGGTCATAAAAACCATTACTATGTCTTCTTGTGCAAATTGATTTTTCTCAATAATTTGCTTGACCATTCCAACAGCAGCAGATTTGATTTCCTCTACTTCATTATTATTAACTGTGACAGCACCTCGAATTGCAACAACTTTCATAAAGAAACTATTGTAACACCTAGGACTTACTTGCAGCAAAAGAGCACTACTACTCCAAAAACAACTGCTTTCACAAAACTCTGCAAGAGTTTCAGGTAAAATAATTACTGTGAAGAAAGGCGTTTTACTTTTACAAATGGGAGGACCATGTTGCACAAGCAACATAGAAAACTTTTTGTTTAATTTATTCAACGACAAATTTATAATTCAACTACCGAGCTTTTTAAAACCCTTCCAAAAATACCTCGCAAAATTTATAGCTAAAAGAAGAGCTCCTAAAGTAGCAATTAACTACGAAATGATTGGAGGAAGATCTCCCATTTTATTTGAGACTCAATGCCAAGCTAAAGCTCTAGAAAAAGAATTAAATAAAAATTCAACAGATGAATACAAATGTTTTATTGCAATGAGATACACATACCCTTTTTTAAAAGATACGTTTAAAGAAATTCTGTCTTCTGGAATTGAGTCATTAGATGTAATTCCCTTATATCCACAGTACTCTATTGCTACAACTGGTTCTAGTTTTTGGGAATGCAAAACCCTTTTTAAAGAAACAAAACTAAAGGATCAAATCAAAATCAATTACACAAGCTCTTGGGAGACAAACCCTTATTTCATAGAGCTTATAAGAACAAGAATTCTAGATTCTTTAAAACTATTTCCAAAAAAACAAAACATCAAATTACTTTTTTCGGCACATAGCTTACCAGCAAAGTATATAGAAAAAGGTGATCCTTATGAAAGACAAATACAAGAATCTTGTCGCACTATTATAAAAAATATGCCTGTTGATGCTATGCAGTATATTGATTGGCAAATTTGCTATCAAAGCAAAGTCGGGCCTGTGAAATGGCTAGGACCTAATACCGAAGATGTTTTACATGAAGTAGCTAACAAAGGTTTTAGAAATGTACTTATAGTACCAATTAGTTTTGTTGGCGATCATATTGAGACGCTTCATGAGTTAGGTATTGAATATAGAGAAGTTGCGCATGAAGCTGGTATCACCAACTATCATATAACTAGGTTACCCAAAGCAAATCCACTTTTAATTAAAGCTCTTGCTTCGTGTATAAAAACAGATTTATATACAGAATCAAAAACTAAGGATGAAATAAAAACTTCATGAAAGCTTGCGTTTATAATCCTAATAAAAAAGACGAGGCATGTTTAGAGCTCACTAATATACCAATGCCTCAAGCAAGTAAAAGTTCTATACTTGTCAAAACCAAAGGCGTTGGAGTTTGTGGTTCAGACTTACTTAAACTCGATAGAGCTCTAGTTAAATCTGGTATTGTGCTTGGTCACGAACTAGTTGGAGAGATTTTTGAAATCTCAGATGAATTATCAAAAAAATATGGGTTTAAAAAAGGAGATAGAATTGTCTCTTCACATCACGTACCTTGCCTAGAGTGTAAGTTTTGCCTTAATAAGCAAGAAAGTCTTTGCAGTAAATTTAAATCTACTAATTTTAAACCAGGAGCATTTTGTGAGTATCTAGAACTTTCTGAAGATCACCTAAAATATACTGTTCAACAAGTCCCTGATGAATTAAATGATCTTGATGCAAGTTTTACAGAACCACTAGCATGCTGTATCAAAGCAATTGAAAGATCTGGGGTTAAAAACTATCAAGGCAAAAATGCAAAAGTTCTTGTACTAGGACTTGGTTCTATTGGGCTCATGATCGGACAATTAGTAAAATACTATAAACCAGAGTTTGAGCTTAATGGCTGTGATCTAATGAATGATAGGTTAAAACTAGCTCAGAAACTAGGTTTCGATATTACTGTTGATAATTTACAAGAAGAGTATTTTGATTTTATTTTCTTATGCGCTGGTGCTGATCAATCTATTGACCTTGCTATTAAACACGCTAGTAATGGTGCAACGCTTGTTGTCTTTTCAAGTGTTAAAACAGACCATCTTGCTTTTAGTAATAATGAAATTTATTACAAAGAACTTACAGTACTTGGAAGCTACTCACCAAACTTAAATAATTTAAAAGAAGCTCTAGAGTTAATTGCAAATAGAAAAATACTAGTATCAGATTTAATTAGCCATAAAACTAATCTTGATAATCTTGGTAAAACCATTCATCAAGCAAAACAAGAACGTGGAATTAAAGTTTTTTTAGAGAATTAATGACGCCTCACCTAAAATTTTGCTAAGCAACGACCAGTTCGGCGACGTTCCTCGTACCGGCTCATCCTCCGAAGCAAGCTTCGAGGTATTCTCCTCTACTCAGAATAAGGAAATATAAATATGGCTCATAGCAAAGCTCCTAAGCGCCATTAGATTTGGCTTATTTCAAGGCAGTTTGAACATTTGTAAGCGGAGTTTACTAGAACGTAAATGAGCATTACAAATCTGAAAACTAACGCAGAAATAAGTCAAATCTAATGGCGCTTCATTGTAGAATAGTAGGTGATATGAAAGAAAAAGAATTACTAATGATCCCTGGACCAACTCCCGTACCTGAGTCAGTGTTACATGCAATGGCAAAGCACCCAATTGGTCATAGATCAGGCGAATTTTCAAAAATTTTCATGAATGCTAATTCGATGCTTCAAGAACTTGCGCAAACCAAAAACGATGTTTTTATTTATACAGCATCTGGTACTGGTGCTATGGAAGCAGGTATCGCAAACACTATTAATCCAGGGGATAAAGTTCTTTCTTTAGTGATCGGTGTTTTTGGTCAAAGGTTTGCAGATATCGCAAAACTATACGGCGCACAAGTTACAGAAATTAAAAAAGAAGCTGGTGAAAATGTAACGGCAAAAGAACTTGAAGCAGCACTTGCACAAGGACCTTATAAAGCAGTCACAATCACCCACTCTGAAACTTCAACAGGTACAGCAAATGATATTTATTCTCTAATTCCAATTGTCAAAAAATCAAGTCCCGAGACTTTAGTAATGCTTGATGCTGTTACTTCACTTGGCTGCATGGAACTTGAAATCGATAAGCTTGAAATTGATGTTTGCGTATCTGGCTCTCAGAAAGGCTTTATGGTGCCACCAGGACTAAGTTTTATTTATGTATCAGAGAAAGCATACAAAGCAAAAGAGACTTGCAAAACTCCTGTCTATTACTTCTGCTGGAAACAAGCAAAAAAAGCACTTGCTGATAAAACTACACCTTGGACTCCAAATGTATCTTTGATTGTTGCTTTAGAGCAAGCTTTGAAATTAATGCAAGAAGAGGGTCGCATGGCTATTTTAGAAAGACATACAAGATTACGTGATACTTTAAGACAAGGGATTAAAGAGCTTGGACTTAAGCTTCTTACTGACGATAGGTCTGCATCTTGCGCTATCACTGCGATTTGGCCTCCAGAGGATATATCTGTACCAGATATCCGCAAAATACTAAAAAGCGATTGGGATATAACAGTAGCAAACGGGCAAAGTCATCTTAAAGACAAAATCTTTAGAATGGGTCATCTTGGTTTTGTGTCTGATAGAGATATTTTGACTGGACTTGCTTGCTTAAAAGCAACACTTGTTAAATTGGGCTATAAGCTTCCTGTGAAAGCTGCTGTATAAAATGAAGACACTGGGTTTAATTGGCGGTATGAGCTTTGAATCCACTGGTATTTATTACCAGCATATTAATAGACTTGTAAGAGAAAAGCTTGGTGGCTTAAATAGTGCGCAAATTCTTTTAGATAGTATAAATATGGAAGAAGTTGCTCAAAGACAGCACTCTAACAAATGGAATGAGCTAAATCAAATGATGATTGATTCTGCTCTCAAGCTTGAATGCGCTGGTGTTGATGCAATAATGATCTGCACAAATTCAATGCATCTTTGTGCCCCAGCTGTACTTGAAAAAATCTCAATACCTTTTTTACATATTACAGATGCCACCGGACAAGAAATTCAAAAAAGAAAGCTAAAAAAAGTTGCGCTTCTAGGTACAGAATTTACAATGACTAAAAATTTTTACAAAGATCATCTTAAAATAAATTATGAAATTGAAACTATAGTACCAGAAGCTCCCGATATAGAAGCAGTCTCAAGAATTATTTACGAAGAACTTTGTAAAGGGATTATTACAACTAAATCAAAAAATTACTATCTGTCTGTTATCTCTCAACTACAAAAGCAAGGTGCTCAAGGAGTTATTTTAGGTTGCACTGAAATACCTTTGTTAATTTCAACAGAAGATACTGACTTAGAGGTTTTTGACACCACTTATTTACATTCAAAAATGGTTGTTGACTTTATCTTGAATTAATACGCAGCGGTGATAGGCGAGTGTGTCATCTAATAGCCTTCAAAATATCCCTAGCCCCAGACTCAATCATCTCATAAGCAAGCTCTTTACCTAAACCTCGATGATCTTTGGATTTTAGACTGCGAACAATCTGCTCAGAACCATCCAAGCTTGAAACAAGTCCAGTAATCAAAAACTCTGCATCTTGAAATTCACTATAAACTCCGATCGGCACTTGGCAACCACCTTCTAGTGTTCTTAAAAATTCTCTTTCTATATGAATAATTTTTTCTGTTGTATCGTCATTCACCGCTCGGCGAATCAATTCCTTTAAATCTAATCGTGAAGACTTAATTTCAATAGCAAGCGCAGCTTGACCAACAGCAGGTAAAACTTCATACGGATCCAAATACTGATCAATCAAAGCTTCTTCACCAAGTCTCTTGATCCCAGCAGCAGCAAGTATCAAAGCATCAATGCCATTTGCTTCATCATTAAGTTTATTAAATCGTGTTTGCAGATTACCACGGATATCTATGAATTTTGCTTTTGGGAAATATGACTTGAGTTGTGCTGTTCTTCTTAGACTTGATGTAGCAATAGTTTTTGCAAAATCCAAAGAACAAATACCACTTGCTTTTGCATGCTTCGAAAAGCAAACTACATCACGCACATCTTCCCGCTCGGATGTTGCACAAATCTCCAAGCCATCAGGAAGATTTGTTGGTAAGTCTTTCATAGAATGTACCGCAAGATCTATAGTCTCATCTAGTAATTTATTTTCAAGCTCTTTTGTAAATAAAGCTTTGTCACCAATTTTTGATAATGCTACATCAAGAATAATATCTCCTTGAGTTTTGATTTTTATAACCTCTATTTTTAATTCCGGATAAGTTTTTAGTAGCTTCTCGCAAACCCAGTCTGTTTGAATTAATGCAAGCGGACTTTCTCTAGAGCCTATTTTTAGTTTTTTTATATCAATCATTACAAGCCCTAGCGAAGTGATATTTTTTAAAACTGGGTCGCCGCGCTTCGCTCGCGATGACATTCTAAATCCTATACTGTTACTTTTGAATTAGAAATAACAGTACCAACATCAAGCCCAGAAACTATATCACGCACAGCACCTGGTCTAGCAAAATCAAAAACAGCAATAGGCATGTTTTTATCACGGCAAAGTGAAATTGCTGCTGTATCAATAATCCTAAGATCTTTTTGGATTACATCATCATAAGACATTGAAGAAAATCTAATCGCTAATTTATCTTTCTTAGGATCAGCGCTATAAACTCCATCAACACCGTTTTTTGCCATAAGCATCAAATCACAATCCATCTCAGACGCTCTAAGTGCAGCTGCTGTATCAGTCGTAAAGAAAGGGTTTCCTGTTCCACCACCAAAAATAACTACTCTGCCTTTATGTAGATGTCTTTGCGCGCGACGGCGAATATAAGGCTCTGCGATCGCATTCATGTTGAGCGCAGTCTGAACTCTTGTTTGTACTCCACGTTTTTCTAAAACACCCTGGAGTACAAGTGCATTCATGATGGTGGCAAGCATTCCAACATAATCTGCTTGAGCTCTATCCATACCAAGCTCTGTAGATTTTTGTAAACCTCTAAAAATATTACCGCCACCAACAACAACACAAACCTGAACTCCTAGATCTGTTGCCATAGAAATCTCTTCAGCTATCCTATCAACGATCTCAGGAGATATTCCTAAAGATCCCTCCCCGACAAGTGCTTCACCGCTAAGTTTGAGGAGTATACGTTTGTATTTGATATTCATAAAACAGCTAAATTATAGCACTAGCAGATTCACTACTGTAAGGACCTAAGCTTGTGCGGCAATCCAAATACTTAAATTAATAAATGATTAGTATTAAGCTGCTTGCTCTGTTTTAACACCAAACACAGTCACTACAGTATCTGCAAAAGATTCCAAAGCTTTTTGGACACCATTTAAAGAAGCTAGTAAAACATCTTGTTGATCTGGATTAAGACCATTTTTTTTATTTAGAATTATACGAACTAGTGCATTTTGCTTATCTTTCGATACCTTGTCATCAAACAAAAAATCTGCAGAAATATGTAGAGGCACTGAAATTTTAGCTAAAAGATCTTTTTTTTTTTCAGTCAAACTTTTATCCTCACTGTCATGAGCTAATTCCGCAATTCGATCACGTCTCATAGTATAAGCATTTTGTGTATCTTCAAAATTCCTTAGAATCTCAAGTCTGCTCTCTGGTGTTTGAGGTATTGCTCTCATAAAGATAATAATAGCAAAAGATTCTTCAAAAAAAAAGAGGTAGCGTTTTAAGCCCCTCTTTTAAATGTTTACGTCAATATATATATTATTCCCAGTTTTTTAGTTATAAAAACTAAAGCTAAAAGCCAAGGTTTATTAAAGGAATTTCAACTAAACTAAGCTTACTCGTTTGATTTATTATAGTAAACCAATTAAATAATTAAAAGTCATTGCTGTAAGGGTCACGTAATTCGTTGACAGTATAAGTGTAGTAAATCCAAAAGTTTTCTTCAAATTGCAACGACCCTTCCGCATTCGGCGCGGCTGCTGTGATGATGTTTTCGTTGTTTTGCTTCGCAAAACTTAAATGCTACATCAATCCGATA
>CAIYXB010000201.1 GCA_903930015.1 uncultured bacterium
ACTATCAAATATTTCTTCAGTACTTGAATCAATACCTTTTATAGACTTGAAAATTTCTGATGAAATAGTAAAAGGATTAAAATTTCCAAACCCAATCACCAACACTATTTTCCTTGGAAATATGATTTTTGTAAGTTATGTTTTGTTCGATAGTTTTTCTTCCAAGAAGGACTCTACAGCTCTGATAAAAATCCGTCGAGACAACGGAAGTTTTTTTTATACTTACAGTAATACGAAACCACATTTCACTGAATCGAGTTCTTTGTCTTTTGCAATTCATTGTTTGATATTATTTTTGATTTTACTTTCTCTTTTGGTAAGTTGGAGAGAAAAGCCAAAAGTAAAAGTAACCAGTATCGAGTTCATTCCGACTCAAATTGAGTCAAAGAAAGCACCTCCTAAAGATACAAAAAGAAAAGCAGAAAAGCAATCTATTGACCAAGGTAAGCACGATCCCAAAAAGAAAGTAACTCCAGCTACAGCTGCAGGTACTCCAAAACCACCAACTCCAAAATCAAGTGCACCTGCAACAAAACCAAGTTTACCTAAAATTGCACCACAACCAAAAGCAGCCCCACCTTCAGCAGCTCCAAAAGCAGCTCAGCCAAAGATTTCTGATAAACCAAGTTCAGTACCTCTTCCAACACCTAAACCAAGTCCAAAGCCACATGTTTCTAATGAAGGAGAAAATAAATCTACATCTCCTATTAATTTATCTGGTGCATTACCAAAGTTAATGGATTATAAATCTGGTTCTTCATCAAGCACTGTTGGCGGTACGGGAACTTCCTCGGTGCCAGCTCCAAAATCAGGTGGATCTGGAGTTGGCTCGCAAATTATTTCTCAACTCGGTAGTATCCCAAGAGCTCCTGATTCGCTAGGGCAGTCAGGTAATAGAGGTGCATATGGTACTGAAGGTAATCCTGGTGAAAACCCGTACGGCAACAGACCTCCGAGTGTTGCTGCACTAGCAGATGTAAATTTTGGCCCTTATATGTCCGCACTGCAAAGAAAAATTAAACGTGCTTGGAGACCTCCAAGAGGTTCAGAGTCAAACAGAATAGTAGTTACTTTTGTTGTGCTTAAAACAGGTCGCCTTTCTGATTTGAAAATCGTAGTTTCAAGTCCTGATCCTGAAGCAAATACTGCGGCGCTAAAAGCAGTTGCTGAAGCATCTCCTTTTGATCCATTACCTCCTGGTGCAGGGGATAATGTTGATATTGAGTTTACTTTTGACTATAATGTCTTTCAAAAACAACGATATTAATTTGCACTCTGAACTCCAATCACTGCGTTATTTTAGCTTTTTGAAAGCCTCATTTACAAACAGTAAACTCCGGTTTCAAAAAGCTAAAACGCCTTGTGCTTGAAGCCCAGAGCACAAATTAACTAAGTAACTTTGATCCCCAATCACATTAGAGATGATAAAAATGCACATAATTAAGTATTAATACTATAAGTACTAGTATTTTTCCTGAAATGCATTAAAATATACTTATATGCCTGAAGAAGAGACTATAAATGAAGGATTAGGACTTGCAGAAGCTGCTGGTCTTACTGAAAATGCGCAAGAAGTAGGATTTAATTTCTTTGCTTCGTTTTGGCAGTATTTCCAAAGCGATCTAATTTCTTCTATTCCAATTACTATCTGTTCGATACTTGTTGTTGCGGCAGTGATTGAAAGATTTTTCTTTTATAATCGTAACAATAGAGATATTTCTAAATTTATTCAAAACTTGCAAAAGCAATTAGAAAAAGGTAACTTAGAAGCAGCTCAAATGCTTGCATCGCAGTTAAACAGTGTGACTGGTGAAGTTGCTGAAGAAGGGGTAAGATTACTTGCTGTTCAAAAAGAAGATTTTTCTAGAGCTTATGATATTACTGTAGCGATTGTAATAAGAAAATTACAAAAGTTTTTGCCAATTCTTGCAACAGTCGGTGCGATCGCTCCATTCTTAGGTTTGTTTGGAACTGTGTCAGGTGTTATTAAAGCTCTGTTTAGAATGAGTCAAGGTTCTGAAGGTGCTTCACTTGCGATGATTGGTGAGATCTCAAACGCTTTGATAGCAACGGGTTACGGTCTTGCGATCGCGATTATTGCTGTTGTTGCAAATAATTTATTTGGAAATATCGTTAAGCGTTATAACGATGACTTTATGTTGCTTAAATTATTATTTTTAAGTTTTGCAAATGTAAATTTTGATGTTAGTCCAATGAATCATCAAGCTCATAATCATAATGAGTATGTGAACCACGGAGAAGCAAAAAGAGAAAGATTCGAAGCTCCACAAACAGGTGATACTAACAGACCTCCATACCCGGATTTTTTAAAGTAGATTATAAAAAAGGATATTAAATGGCATTTAGCTCAAGCGGCAATCAAGAAGAATTTTCAGAAATTAATATTACACCTTTGACGGATGTTTTTTTGATTCTTTTTTTGATCATGATAGTTATTGCTCCTTTGATTAATCAAACCGCACTTAAATTAGATCCACCAAAAGCAAAAAATGGTCAGAACGTTTCTAGTAAAGCAAAAGCAATTATTCTAGAGATATCTAAAGAAGGGCTAATTGCAATAAACGGCAAGAAGCTTTCTGAAGAGCCTTTTGAAGCAGAGGATGTTAATCCAGCTGTTACTCAAGAGCTAAAAGCTATTATGGAAGACCCAAAATTTGCTGAATCACCACTTAATATAGTCGCTGACGCTGAAACAACACAAAAATATGTTGTTGGTGCTATGGACGCTGCTGCAGGACTCGGTTTAATTAAGATGTCTATAGTAACTGTCTCTGGTATGTAATATAATAGACTGGCTGGGAAATTGCCCATAACTGCGTTTTTCTCGTGTCTCGGAATACTCATTTACCAAAAGTAAACTCCGTTTCCTCGACACTCGAAGGCCTTGTTCTGAGCAATTTCGCAACCAGTCTGTCGCAATAAAGGTAAAATGTCTTTTTTAAAAAATATCTTTAATAAAATAGGTCTCGGCAAAGAAGAGAAAATTACAAGTTCGGTCATTGCGAGCGAAGCAGCCACGCGAAGCTCGCTGCAGGCTCCGCAATCCACCCCTATTTTAATAAACCATGCTTATCTAGAAAAACTTGAAGAGGATTTGATAAGAAGCGATTTAGGTGTTGATTTAAGTTTAGAATATAGTGCTTTACTTGAAGCAAAATTTTTAGATGAAGAGATTGATGAATCAATCCTTGCTAATGAGTTAAAGAAGTTTTTACTTAGTTCTTTTGATAATACCATTGCAAGCGCAGAAGCTAAGAACGTCATTGCAAGCGCAGCTAAGAATGTTATTGCGAGCGAAGCGTGGCAATCCCACAAACTAAAACTCGATAAGAATAAAAAAAATATTTTTCTTATTGTCGGTGTAAATGGAGTTGGTAAAACAACTTCCAGAGGTAAGCTAGCAAATAAATTTCGAAAAGATGGTTACAAAACTCTTATTGCTGCTGGTGATACTTTTAGAGCTGCTGCTGAAGCGCAGCTAGAGCTTTGGGCTCGTCGTGCGGAAGTTGAGATTTTGCAACTTGACGATGGTGCAAAACCATCTGCTGTTGTTTATAAAGCAGTAGAAAAAATCAAAGCAGAAGATTTTAATATGCTTTTGATAGATACTGCTGGACGTTTGCAAAACAAAAAAGATTTGATGCTTGAGCTTGGAAAATTAAATGATGTTATTCGAAAAAATATGCCGTCATTGGAGCTAGAAGGCGAAGTAATCCCTTCCTCATACAATCTCAAAACTTTACTAGTCCTAGACGCCACAACAGGATCTAATGCGATTTCTCAAGCTAAAAATTTTAATGAAGTAACTAAATTAGATGGAATTATACTTACAAAATTTGATGGAACTGCAAAAGCAGGAGTTGTCTTTAATTTAGCTCGCAGGTTTAATTTACCTGTTTACTATACTGGAACAGGAGAGGGTATAGATGATATCTCTGAATTTGATTTAGATAAGTTTTTGAAGAAGTATTTTTAAAAAACTTACAATGACACTCCGCCTAAAAATTGCTACTCCTCGCAGCAAAGCTGACGAGGTATCTACGCAATTTTTTCGCCCTACGGACGACCGACTTCGTGTCTTTTGTCATGGCGCTCATCCCTCGAAGCAAGCTTCGGGGTATTCGCTTTATTCCAAATAAAGTTATAATA
>CAIYXB010000202.1 GCA_903930015.1 uncultured bacterium
AGCCCTTAGTCGATCACAGTATCTTGGCTCTTTTTCTTTATCTGCATATTTCTTTAGAGATGCTAATTTTTTAACAAGGCGTTCTTTTTTCATGCCTTTATTTACTCATTAAACTTCAGTTTTGGCCATACCGCTTCACATATCTTTAGAGGAATACTATAATAGCTTTATCTCAATTATTTCAAGCTTAAAATGGAAATGAGGTGAAAACGACTGTAGTAAAGAGAAAATTCATGATTGGCGAACCAGTCTGAAATTGCTTACGCGCCTAAAGTGAATTTGCGAGCGGATGCGTTTGTGAGACAATCATAGAGTTTTCCTTTGCGGATGGAAGTTTGAACCCATTGGAATGACCAGCTTGAAATAATTGAGATAAAGCTATTAGTGTTAATTTACATTGCAAACCAGAAAAGTTTTTGGAAAATTTGCAACACCCTGAAGCATATCGGATTGGCGTTGCATATTTGTTTTGCTTCGCAAAACAATAAAAACCTTGCCACAGCAACTGCGCCGAATGCGAAAGGGTCGTTGCGATTTGAAGAAAACTTTTAGTTAAGCTGTCAATGAATTATGTGACCCTTAGAGCAATGACGCAAGATATCGATTGCTTCGCTACTTTGTCACTAATACCAAACACAGCAATTTTCCCAAGGTTGTCTTAAATCTGATTTGCGACTTGGTTGAAATTTAAATTTTTACTAGCAAGACCAATTTTGTTTTTTAGATTGCCTTCTTTTATTAACATCTGATTGGTCCAAATAAGTTGGTAGTTTTTTCTAAGTTCTTCGATTTCGTTTTTTAAATTTTCATTTACTACAAAATAAACATTGTCATCAAACTTTTCAAAGAAAACATATTTTTCTGCAAATGCTCTAACGCAATCGTGGATTATGTTAGATTGATTTGGGCTTACTATTATATCGAATACTGATTTGTCTTTAATCTCTCTTTTTACTGCATATGCTACTATATTGTTGAGATTTTGAGTCTGTGTGAAAATAAACACTTTGTCGCTATTGTTCTTAAAGAAATCCTCGTTTCGGTAAAGCAAATCTCGATATTCAATTATTTGACAGTCTCTGTCAAAATTAGCAAGTAAGGAAAAATCTGATCTTTTAATTTCACTACAATAAACACTATGAATTTTATCTGCTGTAACTCGATTAATATGCGCATCAAAGTCAAAGCAAAAGTTTCGATTGTACCTTAAAAACCCACAATCCCTCATGACTTCGATTTCTTTTGAATCTCTTAGTTCATCTAACTCTCTAATGAAATAGCGAGTTTTTTGTGAATAATAATGTACAAAATCATCAATGAGATCTTTACTGCAAGTATCAGTGCGAAAGATCTCTTTTATATTTGTAATATGAAGATACTCACCATAAATCAAATAATTTATAAGTCTTGTATTTTTAAATTGTCCAAAATAATTTCTACCCCAGAGTATATCTTTTTTGTGGCTGATGATATCCATGAGATTTAGTTTTCGGGCTTTAATTTTCATTATTTGTTATATACTATATTTGTTAATAGCAATTAATTCTATTCTAACGTATGATAAGAAAATACTATTTATTGATAATTCTCTTGACTTTTATAAGTCAGACAGTATTTGCTTATTATCCAAGTATGAAGCTAGATTTCAAGAACCTAAAAATGAAACGTTCTGAGATGGAGAGAATTAAGTCAGAATTATTAGTTTTTTTTGAAGATTCACCGGAAGTTTTAAAAACTACTGGAAAGAAAATTAAAGAAGATCAGTATTGCAAATATGAGATGGATATAGATAAAGAGTCTAAAGAAATTAAACTCGATACAATTAAAGTTTTGGATGATAAGAAAAATCTTTCATACAATCTGAAAATCATTGAATTTTTAAGAGCACATCCAAAAATGAATATTGAAAAGAAAGACGAAAATCTTCCTGTCGAGATTGGTTTTAAATATTTAGCTTTTTAAAACTTCCTTTCTGAGAGTTCTTTTAAATATTTATATGATTTGAGTTCTTCATCTGAGATTTTTTTAGGGATATCTATAATAATGTGAACATAGTGATCCCCGACAACTACTCCAGAAGAGTTTTTCATACCTTTTGATCTGAGCCTTAATATCCTCCCGTTATGAGTATTTGGTGGGATTATTAATTCCACTATGTCATTTATTGTGGATATTTTTTTTGCAGTACCAAGTACCGCTTCATAAGGTTCAAGTTTTATTTCTGAGTGTACATCATCATTCTCTAGCCAGAAGGTATCATGAGCTTTGAGCTTTACCCTAAGGAATAAATCGCCACTTATTCCTCCACTGCTGCCAGGTTTACCTTCGTTTGCAACTTTAATTTTTGTTCCAGTACGAACTCCTGGTGGGATGCTAACTTCAAGTCTTCTAACTTGTCCTTGTGCTGCGCTTATTTCAATCTTGCGTACGCAACCATGGTAGGCATCTTCAAAACTAAGTTCAGTCTCCATTTCAAAGTCCTCACCTCTTTTTGGTTGTTTAGGCTTTTGTTCTTGAGTGGTAGTATTTGGACTTGACTCACCGTTGGCTCTTTCCCTGTGTTTGCCAAAAAACATTTCAAAGAAATCACTGAAGTTTTTGGTATCTGTTTTATCGTTTACTCTCGAACCCTGTGGCTGAGGGGCTTCTTTCTTTTGTTCTTCCTTTGCTCGGTTATAAAAATCTTTAAATGATTCTGTGTCAGAATACATTTTGCTTTGTTTAAAATCTCTTGTTTTAAAATTATTTTCTTCTTGAACAGTTTTATATAAATAATCGTATCGGCCCTTTTTTGAGGGATCTTTTAGGACTTCATAAGCTTCATTTATCTCTTTAAACTTAGCCTCTGAGCCGCCTTGAGTATCAGGGTGAAGTTGTTTGGCTAGTTGTTTAAAAGAAGATTTAATCTCTTTTTCAGAGGCTGTTTTTGCAAGACCGAGTGTTTTGTAATAGTCTTTAAAGTCCATTTTTTTGCTTTAATTATTGAATACTTTGTTACAAATAATAGCTGTAGCAACTGACACATTTAAGCTATTAAATTTAACAGGAATGTGTATTTTAAAATCGCAATGTTTCACGACTTTATCACTCAAACCTTTACCTTCATTCCCAACTAAGATAGCTGACATATCATCAAATTGAACATTATTTAGACTATCGCTTGCTTCTGGCTCAACAACACTCGCGTAAATCCAATACTTATTATCTTTAAGCATATTGATGAAATTAGTTACATTGTTTATCCTGACCAAGTTTGACTTAAGGGCAGCTCCAGCGCTACTGGTTATTACAGTGTTATTAAGTTGAGCTGAGTTTCTTGCGGTATAACATACAGCATCAATACCAAATGCATAAGCCGATCTAATAATTGCACCTAGATTATGTGGATCTTCAACATTTACAGCAATTAGTATTTTTTTGAAGTCATGTTTAAGGAAATCTTTTTCATCAATAAATTCAATTGGGCTTAATTCTGCAACTATAGATCTATGATCTTGAGTTCCTGAAAGTTCATAAAGTTTTTGTTTCTCAACTTTCATTACGGGTATTTTTTTTTCACGCGCCAAATTTAGTATCTCAATTATTTTGGGATTTAAATTAGCATCATGCCAGATTTTGTTTATTTTAGATTCTGATTTTAAAGCTTCTAAGATCGAATTACGACCATAGATGATATTTTTTTCTTCCATTTTTATTCTGCTACAGGCGCTTCTTTTACTGGGCTAGCTTCAGCTGGAGTGCTCTCCGTCTTTGCTTCTCCTGCTTCTGGCTCCTTATCTTTTTTAGTTGAGATTGTGAATTTTTTTGGTTTTGGAACAGCCCTTTCTTTATCATCGTTTTCATTTTTAGTATCATTTGCTGATCTTAAATCTTTATCTTCTTGTGATAGACCCTCTTTAAATTTGAGGAATGGTTTCTCTTCTCTTTCTTTTATTTTACCTACATCAGGTGTTGGAGCATAATCTTTTGGTTCTGTGCCAGGTATAAACCTCTTGTAGACAGGGTTTGGGGTGTAGTCTGTTGCAAGTAAACCAGTTAGTGGATCTATTGCAACGATTTTATATCCATTGCCGAAAGCAAAACCACTTGGTGCTCTTGGCTTCGCTTGGTAATATTCAGTCATGTATTCTTTCCAAATCCAAGCTGGAGTACTTCCACCGGTAGCATAAGTGGAGTCAACTTTTTTATTTAGATCATTACCACACCAAACAGCAGTTGAATATTCTGGAGTAAATCCTATAAACCATATATCTCTACTTCCATCCGCTGTACCTGTTTTACCAGCCATAGTTCGGTTAGGTATTTTAGCTAAGGTACCAGTACCAACGTTTACTACTTCCTCTAATATTGAAACTAATTGAGATACATGTATCTCAGGTAGAGTTCTTTGTGGTTTTGAGGTATTTACCTCAAGAGTGTTTTTTTGATTGTCAACTATTTTTCTAATTACAATTGGTTCTATATAAGTGCCACCACGTGCAAAAGTTGCGTAAGCAGTGGCAACTTCAAATGGAGAGAAGGCTTGAGATCCAAGTGCAAGTGAAAGTAAATTTTGCATTTTAGATTTAATACCAGCATTTTCTGCAGTTTGAATGATGTTACTCATTCCGGCTTTTTGAGCAACTTTAATTGCTGGAATATTTCTTGAAAAGACCAAAGCAGCTTTAACAGTGAGTGGTCCATGAAATTCGTGATCAAAGTTTTGTGGTATCCAGTAACCGTCATCTGCTGAATAATCTCTAATTCTAATTTCTTCGTCTTGGATAATAGTACTAGGATCAACTGAACCCATGATAAAAGCAGTCAAATATACAAAAGGCTTAAATGCACTACCAAGTGTATGTGGATTACTTGCTCTATCAAACTGATTTTCAAAGAAATTACCTACACCACCAACAAGGGCTCTTACTTCTCCAGTTTGAACATCAATAGTAACTATAGCTCCCTGATCTATACCTGAAGCTGCGTTTCTAACACCAGTGTTTAAAATTCTTTCGGCAATTCTTTGAGCAACAGGATCAATACCTGTATAAACTTTTAATCCCATCGAATTAATTTCATGCTCAGTGTATCTTTTTGCAAGCTCTTTTTCAATTAAACTAAAGTAGTAGGGAAATAAAGCGAGGTTGCCACTTGCATAATTAAACTTTACGTTTGTTTTTTTTGCTTTGGCATGTTCTTCTTTGCTTATAAAGCCATTATTAAGCATTTTGTCTAAGACATATAATTGTCTTTCTCTTGCCTTATCATAGTTCTCGCCAAGATAACTTGGGGCAGTTAGGAGTCCTGCTAAGTAAGACGATTCACTTACGTTTAGTTCTTTTGCAGTCTTAGAAAAATATCTCTGTGCTGCTCTTTCAATACCATATGCTCTTTTTCCAAAATAAACTTGATTTAAATAAATCTCAAGTATTTTTTCTTTTGAGTATTTCTTTTCAACTTCAAGAGCGATTAAAAGCTCTTTAATTTTTCTCATAAAACTTCGTTTGTATCTCTGGTCTTCTTTTATGAAAAGATTTTTTACCATTTGTTGCGTGATAGTACTTCCGCCCTGTACTACTCTTCCAGCCTTTAAATTTACAATTGAAGCTCTGAAAACAGAACTTAAGCTAAAACCATTATGCTTAAAGAAATTACTATCTTCAGCAGCTAGTACAGCTTGAATAAGATTTTCAGATATCTGATTAATTTTAACTACTTGTCTATCTTCCTCACCTTGAAGAACACCGACAAATTCATCCTTATAGTCGTATATTTCAACACTTCCAACTGGTTGATAATTTTCAAAGACTCTAAGATCACTAGCTCCAAAAATTTTATTAAATATAGGAAGGCTTAGAAATAAACCTACACTAAAAATTACTGTGAGAATTGCAAGAATAATACCTGCTTTGACTATGACTACTCTATTGTTTTCCATATGGATTTATATCTGGTTTTTCAATTAAGCAATACTGAGATTCACTTAGTTGATCCAAAAATATCATATTAGTATAAGTCTTCTTAAGACTCTGTTTGTAGAAGATTTTGTATTCTTTTAACGCTATATTTGCTATTCGGATTCTTTTTAATTCAAGAACCAGGTTTTTAACGCCTTTAGTCATTAATCTTATCTGTCTTTTAAAGCCTTGATTTAAGATAATTCTATATTGATGAGAGTTGATTTGCTCAACGAAGCACGGATTTGTTATTACTGATTCGCCGTTTTGTTCAGGTTCAATCTTAACTCCCTGTGACAGTTTTTTGATCATTTGATCATCAAGTATATTTCTCACTCTAACTAGATATTCTTTTTCCGATGCGTACTTAGGGTGAGTGAGATGGTAGCTGAAATCACCATCATTTGTTAGCAGAATTATTCCAGACGAATCTTTGTCGAGACGACCAGCGTAATGCAATTGCACCCCTTGTATTAAATCAAAATCATCTTTTTTACCAACAAAATTTTTCTCTACAAGTAAGTTATTTAAGTTGAGTGAACCTTTTTCAAAACTAGTAATGTAGGATTTTGGCTTATAGAGAGCGATGTAGATTTTTTGGTTTAATTTAGAACTGAAGGAATATAGTTTTGAATTAATCTCAATTTGATCCCCTTCTTGTAGTTGATATCCCGTTTCGGCAGTAACTCCATTGACAAGGACTTTGCCAGCTTTAATTAAATCATCTGCCTTACGCCTAGAGCTGATTCCAAGTTCGACGATATATTTGTTTAGGCGCATTTTGTTAGTATAATAGATTTGATGTCTTTAAATGAACAGACAATTAATATAAAAGTTCTTGAGGAAAGGTTTTCTTCTGTTAAGGAGTTACTTTGACCCTGAGCAGTTAAAGTTTGTAATTCGAGAATTAGAAAAAGAATTATCAGAGCCTGGTTTTTGGGATAATACTGAATTTGCGCAAAGAAAATCTCAAGAATTAGGTAACAAAAAAAAAGAACTAGATATTTTTAAAAGTTGGAATAGTCGAGTTGAAGATCTCTCAGAGATGCAAGAGATGATGAAAGATTGTAACGAAGCTGATTGCCTTGAATTAGAAATGACTCTACATGATGAATATCAAAAATTAAACAAAGAATTCTCAAATTTTGAATTAAAGAAAATGCTTTCTGGCGAATATGATAGTTCAGATGCAATTCTTGCAATCAATGCTGGAGCTGGAGGTACTGATGCACAAGATTGGGCAGAGATGCTTTTGCGTATGTATACAAGATGGGCAGAGAATTTCAAAGAGTATAAAGTTGAACTTTTAGAAAGGTCTGACGGAGAAGAAGCTGGTATTAAGTCGGCATCAATAAAAATTTCTGGAGAGAATGTTTATGGCTATCTCTCTGCTGAGAAAGGCGTGCATCGTCTTGTCAGAAAATCACCATTTAAATCTAGTGCCGACAGTCGTCAAACAAGTTTTGCTGGAGTGGAGGTTACGCCTTTAGTTGTTGATATTGCAAAAAAAATTGAACTAAACGAGAAGGATCTTGAAGTTGAAACAATGAGATCTGGTGGAGCTGGTGGTCAGAATGTTAATAAAGTTGAAACTGCTGTCAGGGTAAAACATATTCCATCAGGTATTGTAGTCAAATGTACTCAACAAAGAAGCCAATTACAAAATAAAGAAAGAGCACTTGAGATGATTCAATCAAAATTATTAGCTTTACATGAAGAACAGAATAAAAAGAAAATAGCGGAACTTAAAGGTGATGTTGTTTCTGCTTCATGGGGTAATGCTATTCGCTCTTATATACTTGACGAAGGTAGGGTTAAGGATGCGAGGACCAAATATGAAACTCGTGACCCTTCCAGAGTACTTGATGGTGACATTGATGATTTCATTGAAGCTTATTTAAGAGAACTTACTAAATCCTAGCTGAATACCCCTAATCCGGTGAAATTCAAGCTTCTATTTCTTTGTGAATACCCATCAAAACTCTATTAAGGACGTTTCTTTAGTTTATTTATTCCAGTAAATAACCGAAACTTAACTTTAGGATGTTTATGTAGGTCATAGCTTAAAGGAAGCCTTATGGCAGCAATAAATTCAACACAACAACTAGCAAAAATAAGAAGCCAAATTGATACTCAACAGCAGATTATAAGTCAGCTTGAAATGGAGTTACAATACGCTATTCTTGGCTCCCCGAGAGGTGCTAAAGAAAGATCTATTGGTGACATTGTGGCCGATGTGAGAGGTATGTATGATGCCGTTGCTGGAGGTGGTGCTTTAGGTGCAGCAACAGAACGTGGTGTTAAAAACTTTTTTGAAGATAAGAATGGAGATGTTCCAGATCTAAGTACTCAAATGCCTGAGC
>CAIYXB010000203.1 GCA_903930015.1 uncultured bacterium
CTCGCGTTTACTTGAAAAGCAAAAACAGCAAATAAAACTAAAAGCATAAACTTTTTCATATAGAAACATTATACCTGTATTAGTAATTTTTTTAGAGTTGTTTTAGAAAAGAGAGTCTATCTTACTGTGCTTCAGCTTGATCTTCTAGTACTTTAAAATCTTTAGCAATTCTTGCGCTATCTTCTTTAAGACGAGAAGCTTTAGTACCAATTCTTTCTCTTAAGAAGTAAAGCTTAGATCTTCTAGTTTTACCTTTGCGCATTACTTTGATTTCAGAAACTTTTGGTGAGTGCACCATAAAAGTTCTTTCGATCGCAACACCTTGGAAAATTCTTCTTACTGTGAAAGATTTGTTAATCCCTCCAGCTTTAATTGCAATAACAGTTCCTTCAAATTTTTGATTACGTTCTTTGTTACCTTCACGAATAAGAACAGTTACTCTTACTGAATCCCCAACTTGAAAATCAGAAACTGATTCTTTCATGTAATCTTTAGCAACGCTATTTAAAATTTCTTGTGACATATTTTACTACCTGTTATTACAAAATTGACTTTGCAAATTAAAATACTAGCAAATTCACATTAGTTATATCTAAGGCAATTACCAAAAAAAACTAAAGAAACCAGGCTGTTTTAGTGTTTTTGACTACTTTGATTAGAGATGAGTGAAAACCCCTATCAAAATACCATCTTATTTTGACTTACATGGGGGCAATGGATAAGAATATTGAGAAATTTGATACTGAGAAAAACTATTCAAGTTTTGAAAATCAGTTGAATAACAATATTCTATTTTTAAAAAATTCAAAGGGAATTTCTATTGATAGTGAATTTGATGAGAATTTTGCGTTTAGTGAAGAAGAAATAATTTTAAAAGAAATATTTTTAGGGGATTAATTGTGGCGTTATTAGCAAGATTAAAAGCAGCAGGTACAGCAGTCGTAAGTTCAACTCAAGGTTGGAGTCAAAAAATCTTAAATAATGTTTTCCCAAAAGGTGAAACTAATTCGACAGCAAAATTAACTAATGAAACAGTTGGTCAAATTGATAGCGCAATGAGTGCTCAACCTGGAAATAATTTTTTTAAATTACCTCAATGGATGAAATCAAAAGTAGTAGATTTAACGGAAATTTCAAAATTACCTGAAGCTTACGAAACTCCAAAAAGAGCAGAGCTAGTTAAAGTAGCTCCAGGAGCTATTGATAATCCAGAAAGTATTGTTAATGACAAAAAATTTAGAGACAGTATCCCTAAAAAAGGATTAGTAGTACAAGAAGTTATTACTAAAAAACAAATTTTAAATCTATTACAGAATGAGCCTTCTAAATTAACACAGGAAATGGTTCAAGTTTTAATAGGAGCTAAAGATGGTTTTAAAGCACTGAGCCCTCGTGATATTGCAGCTGCTCTTCAAAGAATGGACTTGAAATTTCAAGGCGATGAATCTAAGTTACCAAGTGCAGATCTAAGATCAACCTTAATTCACTATGTAATTAGTGGAGGGAGCGACAACTTAGGTAGAGAAGTAGCTTTATTAAAAGGTCTTTATAACAATACTGGCTTAGAAGGTATTGTAAAAAACGACGGAAGAACTCAAGAAGTAAAAACAAAACTAGCAATAGATTTAATACATACAAAAACAACAAAGAATCTTGAAAGTTCAGATATTAATACTAGTGGTGGTCTTGTGGAAAAATGTATGAAGCAGCTAAGAAAACTATTATTGAAAATGCAAATGCTGGAGCAAGAAGCGATTTGACAGCAAAAGACAAGAAAGATATTTTAGTTAGAAACTTTAAAGATATAAGAGCAGAAATTATCAAAGATAAATTAGCTAATTTTGATAAAGCAATTTTAAAAATGGTTCATGAACTTGAGACTATGTATGAAAATGGCGGTAACAATCTTTCAAGATCATATTCAAGAATTACAAAACTTAATAGTGGAATAAACACTGGTGAGACTGATGATAGAAGCAAAGAAGTAGTTTTAGGTCAAGAAGCTATAGATAGAGATTCAAAAGTTAAAACAAATCCTAACTTTAGAGAGAGTGTTGTAATGGGTGTTGAAAGCTTACCTTATGGTTTCTTAGCAAAGATTCTTGACAGTGGCAAGAAATTGAATATAGCTCAATCAATGAAAGCTTTTGCAAGAGAAGGTATTATTAGTGAAGACCCTTATCGAAGACGTTTTGAAAATATTCCTGGTTTATGTGATGAGAATGGTGATGCTATTGTTGCAGCAAAATATGTTGATAGAAATAAGTACAATGAAATTGCAACTAGCTCAAGAGTTGCCATGGCAACAGCAAGGCATGAACTTGGTCATGTATTTTTAAGGATCCTGCAATCTGAAAATAATGAGACAGTAAGAAAATTATTTGATGCCTATGAGCAAGATTTATTAGAGCTAAAAACTAAACCTGAATCAATTCAAAAAGCCATGTCTTATCAAGTTCAAGAAAATTCAGAAAATTCAGGTAAAGCTACACAAAAAGGTTTTTCAGAAGCTTTTGCTTACTCTGTAGCTAATAGCTATGGTGGTGATACCCATATTGCACCCTTTAGATTTAGCAATCTAGAAAAAATGATTACTGAGTTAGGTAATCAGCTTGATAGTGAGTCACATACTGTAGGTGATAAGGCTCAACTAGCTCAAAGAATTATAAAAGATGTTAATTTTGTTGCAACAGTAGCAGCTTAATTACTCTTCAGCCGGAACTAACTTCAAATGCAATTCATCAAGTTGATCAAGATCAACAGGTGATGGAGCAGAGGTGAGTGGACAAAACGCAGCTTGATTTTTTGGAAAAGCAATTACATCTCTTATGCTGTCTGTGTTTGAAAGTAACATGATCATTCTATCAAGACCAAGTGCAATCCCACCATGTGGAGGAGCTCCTAGCTCAAGCGCTTCAAGTAAAAATCCAAACCTTTCTTTAGCAGTCGCATCATCGATGCCAAGTGCTTTAAAAATTCTTGCTTGAACGTCTGTGTTGTGAACCCTGATAGATCCACCACCAAGTTCTACACCATTAAATACTATGTCGTAAGCATAAGTTTTTACACTAGCCGGATCAGATTCTAATTTCTCTAAGTCATCTTTCATTGGCATAGTAAATGGATGGTGATTTGCTTTATAGCGTTTTGATTTCTCGTCATATTCAAACATCGGGAAATCCACTAACCAAGATAGACTCACGTCACTTTCATGATAAAGTTTTTCTTTTGCTGCAATATGAAGTCTTAATTTGCCCAAAACATGGTTTACTAGATCAGCTTTATCAGCGACGAAAAGCACCACATCACCAGTTTCGACATTAAGTCTTTCTGCTAGGGTTGCAAGCTCGTCATCTTTAAAGAATTTTGCAATAGGAGAGTTTACTTCATAACCTTCACCATTTTCTTTTGGCTTATATGTAATCCAAGCAAGTCCTTTTGCACCATAATCAGAGCTCATGCAAAGATCACGAAGGTCATCGATATCTTTACGACTTAATTTTGCTCCACCTTTGTAGTTGATAGCTTTTACTATTCCACCAGCTTGAGCAACAGAAGCAAAGGCTTTGAATTCACTGCTAACCATAATGTCTGTAACATTAATTAGCTTCATATCAAATCTAAGATCGGGTTTATCAGATCCATAAAAATTCATACCGTCTCGGTAGCTCATTCTCGGGAATGGTGCTTTAGCTTCAATACCAACTGAAGCAAATGCTGCAACCACTAAACCTTCAGTAGCAGCGATGACATCATCCATCTCAACAAAACTCATCTCCAAGTCGATTTGAGTAAATTCAGGTTGTCTATCTGCTCTTAAATCCTCATCGCGAAAGCAACGTGCTACTTGGTAGTACTTCTCAAAACCGCTCATCATCAGTAATTGCTTGAATAACTGAGGTGACTGAGGTAAAGCATAAAATTCATTAGGGTGAACACGACTTGGTACAAGGTAGTCACGAGCACCTTCTGGGGTTGACTTTGATAAGATTGGTGTTTCAATTTCCATGAAACCCGCATCGTTAAGATAGTTACGCATTGCGTGAACTACTTTATGTCTGTTTACCAGGTGTTTTCTTTTATCTTCGTTACGAAGTTCTAGATATCTATATCTCAATCTAAGATCTTCGTTTACATTATGGGCGTCTTCAATTTGAAAAGGCAGTGGTTTACAAGTGTTTAAAATCTCAACAGAAGTTGGATAAATCTCAACAGCACCAGATTTCATTGAAGTGTTTTCAGAACCTTCTGGTCTTGTCGATACTGGACCTTTACAGGCAATCACAAACTCAGATCTGAGTTTCTCAAAAATTTTGTGAACCTCAGGATTTTTTTGAGGATCAGCAACTACTTGCACACTGCCTCTACTGTCTCTAAGTTCGATGAAAATAATTCCACCTAAATCTCTTCTTGTATCAACCCAGCCAGCGACAACTACTTCTTGTTTGACGCAAGCCTGAGTTAAACTTGTTGTAAAGTGTGTTCTTTTTAAAGTCATAGATTTCTTTAAAGCTTTTTCTTCTACTATTGTATGCACGGTTTCCTATTTTACTATATACACATTAGACTGAAATTCAAACATAATTTCTTAAGCAGAATCATGTATTACTAATTTAGCACCCTAATAACACTCTCAATAGCTCTTATTGAATCAAGTTTTTTTAATTCATTGATCATATTCGTAATATTTTTTTCACTAATGGGATCAGTAAAGACATCAGCATGTGCTTGACTATTTTGATTTTCATATTGGTTAATAAATTTTACATTGGCATTATGTTTTGCCATGACGCCTCCAAGATCTTTTAAAACACCAACTTTATCTTCAAGAACTAGTCTCAAATAAAAACTATTTTTCACATCATCAAAGTTTTTCATTTCAGCATAGTCGGTATGTTTGCAGATGAGCTGAGGATTTACTGTTTGATTTTGATTTAGTTGAGAAGCGATTGTAAGTAAATCAGCAATAGCAGAGCTCGCTGTTGGTAGTGAACCAGCTCCCTTACCAATTAATGTTAGATCTTGAATAGCATCACCATTGATAAAGATCGCATTGTTCTCTAGGTCTACCTTTGCAAGTGGGTGTGATTTTGGTACGAAGACGGGATGAACTCTTACATCAAGTAATTCTTCGGTGTTGTTGATTATTCCGAGCAACTTAATCACATAATCTTTTTTATCAGCAGCAGCTATATCTTGTTTAGATATTTTGTCGATACCTTCTCTGTAGACTTTTTCAACATTAACTCTTTTACCTGAGATAATAGAAGCGAGTATTGCAATTTTAAATGCTGCATCATGACCACCAACATCATTAGTAGGATCAGATTCTGCGAAACCTAATTCTTGAGCTTGTTTCAATGCATCTTCAAAGCTCCAGCCTTTAGTTTTCATCATATCTAAAATATAATTTGTGGTTCCGTTGATAATCCCATAAATTTTATTGATTTTATTTCCTTGAAGACTTTGCTTTAAAGTATTTATAATCGGAATACCTCCAGCAACTGCTGCTTCATATAAAAAAGCTATTTTATTTTTTTTAGCTTCTTCAAATAGGTTTTCTCCTCTGAGCGCAATTAAGTCTTTATTTGCAGAAACAATATTTTTCTTTTTAGAAATTAGTTTTAAGAGAATCTTTTCAGTGTTATCAACTCCGCCCATAGTTTCAATAACAATAGAAACAGAATCATCACTGGCTATTTGTTCTATATCCCAAGTAAAGAGCTTTATGTCTAAGTCAAATTCCTTTGCTTTTTCTTTTGCACGCTTTTCATCACGGACAAAGATGTATTTGATATTTATCTTTGGCTCTTTTTGGAGTTTGTTGTAATTTTGGATTAAATGTCCTAAGCCAGAGCCTACGGTACCGTATCCAAGTATTGCTATATTAATCACCAGTTTATTTTCTACCTCTAAAGGTTAAGTGTCAAACGAGTAAGTCCTATAGAAGTATTTCAAATTTTACGAAAACTCTTTTAGCTTGCCCTTCCTAGAGGCTAATTTGGCAAAAACCTAGAGAAAACCCTCGAAGAGACCACTCGTTTTATATTAGATTTAGTTAATCCTTAACCTTTAGCGGGTATAATGCATTCAAATAAAGTCATAGAAAGAGATACAGAGTAATTTCTGTGTATATTTTCATTGATTTTGTTAAAGGAGGTGCAATGATGCATTTATTAAAAACAATCGCGACAATTCTACTGGTCTTAGGTGGTCTTAACTTAGGTTTAGTAGCATTACTTGACATGAATGTAGTAGAAACTGTTTTCGGTTCACTTAGCTTTGGTGTTGATGCCATTTATACGCTAGTTGGAATCGCTGCGATTTACTACATAATCGATGGTAAATTATTCGATTTCTAAATTCCTAACAAGATTTACTATCATGTCCGCCTTGAGTCCTGGACTCAAAGCGGACATTTTTTTACAAACTATGCTGCTAGAGCGTAGTTCGCGGTAGATTGATGGACTTTATTTATTTGCTCTGCTTTTGAGATAGGTGTATTTTTGTGTGGATCTTTATAATAACGACCTTGTCTTGTTAAAAGATTTACAGCAGCATCATCAATACCAACTTTCATCTCTTCGCGAATTCCAAGGAAATATAAACCATTCGCCATATTGTAAAGTGCTGCACCTGTTCTTGTATGGAACATAGTACCAAACGCTGCCATCATCCAACCGCTCCACATCTGTAGCATACCGGCTTTCTCTGGGCTATAGTGTTGTTGTTTGCCAGCAACATCTGTAAATAATCTTGGGTTACCAGCTTGATCCTGGCGAGATAATTTACCGTTTGTAACAATACCTAGAGCTGGAATCATGTTTGCGATATTGGTTAAGATCATTGGCAGCTTTTCATTACCAGTCGCTTTTCCAAGCACAAAAGATGAAAGAGCAGTGAGTATAGTCGCCATACCAGTAAAAGCATAAGTATTAGCTTCGTGAACCTCACCATATTCTTTTCCACTGTTTTTAGATACTTTGGTGTGTCCTTGTTCACCTAAGCTAAAAAAGTTTTTGAGCGTTGTAGTTGGTAAGCCAGGAATAAAAAAGAAATCTTTTGCAAGTTTAGAACTTTGTGCGAATTGTGCAAGACTGCCAGCAAGCATTCTTCCGCCTGGGATTTTGCCTAAAGCACCACCTAAGAAATTATTGTCCATGTTATCAATGGTTTTCATCATGTTTTTAGTTAATTCTGCGGCAACATTTTTCTTGTCAAGATATGGATTATCCTTGTAGATTTCTTTAACAGCTTTTTTGTCTTTAAAGTCATCAAGATTATAGTTATCTCTCATCGCGTTTTCATTGGCGCGACCCACAAGGACAGTATTTGCTAGTGCTCTAAAAGTGAGTCCATGAGTGGTATTTCCCATGATTGCAGAAATTAAACCTAAGACTTCACCGTTAAATTGCCACCAGAATTTATGTGCTGATTGAGTAAGACCACGACCAACACCAGATGCAATATTGTTTAAACCATAAGAAATTCTCTGTACCATCCCAGCTGTTTTAGCAAGTCCAGACATTCCCATAAAATCAGCGATGATTTCAACAGGAGCTGCTCCGATAAGAGCGTAAGCAACACCTTTCCACATTCCACTAAAAGCACTACCCATCTTGTATGGATCAAAAAGATCTTTGACGAGTGGAATTTTATTTAAAAAAGGAAATTTTTCTAGAATTGGTTTTTCAAAAACCATGCCATGCATTGCAATTTCAGCAGGAGTGCTGATAGGAGTTACAAGTGATCTTGTGCAAGCCTCTCCTAGAACATCTTTAACCCATGGTGCGTTTTCATCAAGCTCCATCTTAAATTCTTTATCGCCCGCAAATAATTCAGAAAAGATCCCAGCAGTAAAGGCATTGTTCTCATGAATGTTGTTACAGCGATGAATTTGTTTCCTGTAGATTCCTTTATCACCAGCAAAAAATTCTGTCCACTGAGCTTTGGATTTGATTTCACCTGTTTCGTTGCGTTTGTAATCAGCACCTATCTCTTTAGCATTTTCATCTAGTATAGGGATTTTCGTAAGAGCATGTTTGTGCCATTGGTTGTTAGGCTCAGATAGAAGTTCTGTAATTGCGTTACCAACATCATTCTCTGACATCAATCCACGGACTATAAATCCAGCACCACCTAAGATTATTGATTGTGCAAGTAAAGGAGCATCACTACCAGGACTATCACCAGAACCAATTACTGTTTTGCTATGCTGGCGCACATGCTCGATATCTGGTAGTACCTCGTCTTTTGAAGAATTAGGTGCAAACTCACAGTAAGGTTGGTCGTTCTCAACAACTTTGATAATTGCTGTAGGACAAGACTTCCCTTTTTCTTTTAGGGAATCTTTCATGGCTCCGATATTGGCATAACTTTTTTCAAAGTTATCAAAATCAACATGAGAAACATCTTTACCATTAATTGAGAAAAGTGGGCTTCCTTTTGGAATCTTATAATTTTCAAAAGCCCAATTCTGAGCTTCTTCGCTTCGAGCAAATTTTGCAAGTGTTGCATAGAATTGAAGTTTGCGATCTGAATCAACAACGTTATCTGAGTTAAAAGCGTGTGGTGTTAAGCAAGCAAGCATACTAGTTCTGATTTGACGAGTAAGAGTATCTTCTGTTGCTGGTGGGTTTGCAGGATCATAATATTCTTTAGGTAGTTTAATTCCTGATTTATTTAATTTCTCAAAGAAACTTGCATCGCTACCACCTTCTTTTCTATTTTTTTCTACAAGGTGAATAAAGTCGTAATAATCTTTTACTTTAAAATCTGGGTGATCAATTAAGATCCTAGGTATTGATTTATACTCAAGTACTCTAAGGGGTTTGTTTGAATCTTTGTTAGCAACAAGTTCTTCGAGCTTAGAGAGGAAACCGTTTGGTGCACCAGGTAAAGAAATTTCGTTAAGTTTATCTATGAATTTTCCATAGCGTACTGTAGATTCAGTAACTTTAAAACTTCCTGCGTTACGAGGATCATGAATCACACCGCCAGAAAGACCATTGATGATTAAATTATCGAAGATTTTTTTGTTATCAGGGTCAGCTAAATTGTGAATTCCAAATTCATGTGGGATACCCGAGATTTCGTTTTCAGCACGTGGATTTGCCCAAAGACCTTTTTCATCTTTAAATTTTGGACCTTCTGTTCCAACTAAGCTTGGTCCTGGTATAAATCCTGTACGAGCAGTGTTGATCTCAAAGAAACCTTGAATTTTTCTTACGGCTTTTACAATTAATCTCAAATGAAACTTATCAAGTAAAGAACCTATCGATCTTGAGTTCTCAACTTTCATTACTGTTTTGAAAGTATGAGTACCATCAGCATCATCAGAGAAATGTGGTATTCTTCCTGCTGCAAGTTCACTTAATATGAATTCTCTTCTACGAAGATAATTGTGTTTAATTTCTTCTCTATCTTTTTTGAACAAATTAAAAAACTTCGGAGTATTAGCGTAGATGATGTCTGGTATTGTGATTTTGTCTTCTGTGAGTTTCAAAAGCTCTTGAGCTTTTGCTGCTGTCATTTCTTTAGACCAAAGATCTGATCCATCTTGTGAGATATTGTCTATTTGTGCTTGAGAATTTTTCGGAGATTTTTTTGCTACCTGAGTAGTTACTTTTTTTGGTGCTTCATCTAAAACAAGGCCAACTGAACTAGGCCTCTCGTGCCCTTTCTTGGTGTTTTCTAAATTGGTATTTATTGTAGTTGTGATGTAAAAACTCCCTTGTCTTTACTCTTTGTTTTTAGGAAATTTAGCTTTACTTCAATTTCAGGTAATATGATAACACTGAAAATTGAGTCAAGCTAGATCCCCTGAACCTATCTATACCTATTATAATATATATAAAGACTCATGTTTTGGGTTTTTCCCTAAAATGTCAATATATGAAGAAAAACTAATATTTTCTTTAATATAACACGCGATTAAGTCCTTAATAAAATTTGTTCTAGGTATTATCACTTAGTTAAGAAATCAATTTTCCTGGGGCAAATTGCTAGTATATAAAACTGCCTAAATCAGAGATTCAAGTCAGCGAGTACAAACTAACGATGAGAGTTCAAAATCAAGCGATAATAGACCTCTTTCGAAACCGAAGGTTTCGTAAAAAGAGGTCATATGAAAATCCAAAAATCGAAGATTTTGGTAGAGTTCTCTCGGACCCATTTATGGGTATCGAAAGAACTCTATTTTACCCAAAACAAGAAATTTTTCAGTGCTTACTAGCATTTTCTGTTTTATTGAGCTTTTTCAGTATCCAAAGTATTGAAAGTGAAAGTATTAAAAAGACATTTCAGCACAAGCAAAGTTTAGCTTTAAAAGGTTCCACTTTAACTAAAACGGAAAAAAGACTACTTCGAATGGGGCTTAGAAAAACTAATCGTATCTATAGTTCTATGGCTTCCTGGTACGGAGAGTATTTTCATGGCAGAACAACAGCAAACATGGAAATTTTTAATAAGGACCTTATCACTGCTGCTCACAAGACACTGCCTTTAAACACTTATGTTCTTGTCACAAACAAGCTTAACAAAAAACAATTGATAGTGCGTATCAATGACAGAGGACCATACGTAGATGGTAGAGATCTAGACCTTTCAGAAGCTGCAGCAAAAATTTTAGGAAGTCATGGTAGAGGTATTGTGCCGATTTCTTATGAGATTTTGGCTAAGGCGTGAATTGTTTGGCTTAGTGCACAATTATGCAGCCTGAGCAGCGTTATAGTCTTTGTTTAATCTAGCAACAGCTTTAAATAGAGCTTGAACACCAGGACTTCTGTCTTGGTGGCGAGTGCTTCTTTCTATTCTAACAGTACTATCTTTTAAAAGAACATTTCCTGATCCATCTGAGACTGTAAGTTTTGCTTGGTCTTTACCGTCTGGATTTGTTAGTTTGAACTTTAAAGTGCTTCCTGCTGATCGAGCTGATGGATCAATAAGTCGAATTAATTTTTCTAATTTGTATCTTGGTTTAGATCCTGGTTTAGATCCGTGTTCAACTTCAATATTAGAGCTTGATAAAAAGCTAGCAACTTTTTCATTAGACCCTTCAATTGTAAGTCCTCCAGTTTGTATGGAGTCATTGGGCTTAGCTAGATCAGCAGCAGCGTCTCGATTTGCTGCTAGAGATCTTGTCTGAGGTTCTTGTGTTTTAGTTAAATATTGAATTTCTCTTCTTAAATGACTTACTAATTCAGTCTCTTCATCTGCGACTCTATTGAGCTTACTTAGATGTATAATCCCAGCATCATCTAAAATTGTTTTTGAAGCTCTTCTAGGAAAGTGTTCTTTGATTTCAATGTGGCATTGGTTTTCATTATAAGGTTTTAAATTAATAGTAAAATTACGAGCACTATCATTCATACCAAGAACAACTGGTATCTCTACTTCATCCCTATCATTAGATCTAAATATTTTTGAAGCATCTATTACTCTTCCTTGAGAAAAAAAATTTTTTAAACCAGGAACGGATTTACTGATTTGTAAATTAGACCAATTAAAAGGTATTTTAGTCCTTTGATCTTTACCCAAAGGGACAATTTCAAAAAGACGATAAATAACTTGCGCTCCGCGATTTCCCATAAGTCAGAGTAACTACTCAGCCCTAAGATAAGATTTTTTTAATCAGGCCACTTTTTAAGCTTTTCTACGTCATAAGTATATGTGAGCATTGAGCAATTACTAGAAAAGCTTAGCGAATTAGAGGCTAAAATCAAGTTCCTGGAAAGCCA
>CAIYXB010000204.1 GCA_903930015.1 uncultured bacterium
ATACCATTTAAAAATAAATTGTCGTTAATAGTAAAATCACAACTTAAAGCTCTAAAGTTTTCTGGCATTTTTTTTGAATCTATATTGAAAGAAAGTCCTTTTAAATCACCTGTTGCTTTAACTTTTTTTGCTTTATAAAGTAAATCAAAATTTACAACACCCTCTTTTGCATGCACTGGTAAGTCTTTAAGATTAAGAAGAGAGAGTAAAGCAAATGGTAAATTTTTTGCTTGTGCTCTAAAATCAGATTTTTTATCTTCAAAATCAATCAAACCATCAACTTTTAAAGAAGAGGTATTGTTAATATGCACGTTCAATCCTTTCAGTTTAATAGAATTATTTGCATAAGCATAATCCGCTTCTAAATTATTCAGATTAATAGTTTTTCCATCTGATAAATAATCAAAGCCAACTTCAACCAACTTACCAGATGAGGAAAAGTTTTTAAAATCCCCATCAAAACTGATTTCTAAGTCTTCAATAAAGCCTCTGATACTACTAAAATTTTTTATGCTTTCAATATATTTTTTTATTTCATAACCTTCAATTTTACTCAAATCAAATCTAGTTGAACTGATATTAACTTTATGTTGTTTTGAAGAAATATTATAAAAACCATTTAAATCGACATTATTCTCATACAAAGCACCTTTAAAATGAAGTATTTTAAAAAGATCTTTTTGGGCAACAATCTCAGCTGTAATATTTTGTAGAAGAACTGGTATTTTAGGTTCTAATAATGAAGCTTCTGCAAGAATAATCGAGCCATAAAATTCTGGAATCTCTTTGTTAACATACTTCTTTATTTTTAAATCTGACTTTAAATATCCTTGAATCACAATATCTTCAATTGCCTTAGAATCTCTATCTGACATAAAACTTGTGGCAATTGATTTTAACGATCTTAAAGGAAAATCTTGTGTTAATAATTTAATATCATATGCACCTGTTTTAAAGACTGTTCCATTCAAGCTCAGATCTGCAAATTCAAATGGCAGTAACAAATTTTTTATTTGATAATCTTTTTCTCCAAAGATCATATTGAGATTAAAATTTTTCTGATTTAGATTAGAGCTGCTAACAAATATTGGAACATTTAAATTTAATTCAGGATGCTTAAAACTGCCTGTAACTTTTGCGGCAAGATCAAATTTTGAATTCTTATGGATAGAGCTTAAAAAGGTTACTACTTTATCTGAAATAAGAGTTTTAAGCTCAGGAAATTTATTTCTAAAGGAATAAGGATTAAACTGGTTAAGAGCAATATTTAGATCCAGAATTGGTTCTTTAGAAAAAGCTTTTTTAAGATTTCCATTTGCTTTAAGTTTTGCATCTAAAAAGTTGATCTCTAGATTTGTTATATCTACATCTTGCCCCAAATGAAGCTTTGAATCAAGATGTAAGTTTTCTTGATTTGATAAATTGTTTATATCCATATCAATGACATAACTTTCTTCTTCATTCTCAATCTCACTAAAAGTAAGATTAAATTCAGTACTCGCATCAGAATATTTATTGAAAAGATATAAGAAGCGAGATTTTCTATCAGTAAAACCTCTTGAAATCAGGTTAATCAGATTAGGCTTAAGTTTATAGAAAATTACTTTTAAATTTTTAACGTACTTATAAACTGCCTGATGATGATTAAGATCATAATCACCTGAAATATAGAACTGATTATCTGCCTGAGCCTGTTTTGTGTTGAATAGCTCTTTATTATTATAAAATTCTACTTTGTATAGATCCAATTCATTCTCTTTATGAATATCTAAATATATATTCTCTTTTTCATAAAAATCTTTTGAATGAATTTCTAAATCCACATCATGAAGCTTAAGAGACTTAAATAGAAAAGCAACTTTTTTACCACCAGGTTTGAGAATCGATTCTAAGTTCCATGAATCTTCATACCTCACTGCATTTATAAAGAGTTTGTCAGCACTAATATTATTAATAATCTGACTTGTTCTAAATAAATTTCTCAATGGATAAACGAGGTTAAAGTTTTTTACATTAATAAGAACCTCATCTTTTTGCTTAATGGTAATCTCTTCAGCAGTAAGCATTAACTTCAATCTTTTAAATTGGTAATTAGGCTTTACAAAAACTATCTCTGAATTTAATTTGGATTTAATTTGGTCAAGTATAAAATTTGAAACTATAGGTTTAAAAAAATCCATATTAATTAGCAAAATTGGCAAGAGCAAAATAATCGCTAAAGCTAAAATAAAAATCTTTTTCTTGGAAATATTTTTTATCAAATTAAACTAAAAACCCAGGGCTTATAACTATTTTATCAGCTCAAAGATGATCTTATTACTTATCATTAAAGCATCATTAGTCAAAATAAGCCTATTATTAGTTTTTTCTATAAAACATTGATTTATAAAATTTTCAAGCTTATGAGAATTAATTTTTTCTTCAATCTTGGAGTTTAATTCTAATCCCTCTTTGAGCCGTAAATTTAAAAAAATTCTTTCTTCTAAGTATTTATCATCGTCAACTATCTCAATCACTTCATCATCAAATAATTGAAATTCGTTTGATTTATTTATAGTCTCTATCGCCCTTTCACTAAATTTCTCAATATAGGCTTGGAAATCTCTGCTATTTGCATAACGTTTTTTATTCACGTAACCATGAGCACTCAAACCAAAAGCATAATATTCTTCTGCATGCCAGTAGCATAAGTTATGACTTGCTTCATGCCCCTGCAAAGACCAATTACTAATCTCGTAACGATTTAGAGAATTTGATTCCAATGTCTTATTTAAATATATATACATCTGAATAACTGACTCTTCATGAGGCAAATCTTGATGCATAGAGTTCTTATAAATTTGTCCAAAGGGCGTTGTTGGCTCTATTGAAAGCGCATAAGAAGAAATATGCGGAGGATTAAAACTAAGTGCTTCAGCAATAGTCTTTTGCCATTGATCGAGATTTTGATGTGGCAAACCATAAATTAAATCTAGACTCCAAGATTTAAAACCTATTTCTTTTACTAACTCAATAATCTCACAAGCTTCTTGGACACTATGTCCACGTGCTAAGTAACCAATCAATTCTTCTGAGAATGTTTGCACGCCCAAGCTTAATCTATTAATTCCTAGATCTTTAAATCCTAATAACTTATTTCGATCTACAGTACCAGGGTTTGCTTCTAGAGTAATTTCCGTAGCATCATCAAAATCAAAATATTTAGAAAGGGTTTTAAATAATGGCTCTAATTCAGAGGGATCATGAATACTAGGCGTTCCACCACCAAAAAAAATAGTCTTTAATTTTTGCTTTTGATCAAAGCTACGGCACCTAAACTCAATTTCATTCTCCAATGCATCAAAGTAAATCTTGTATCTCTCTTGTTTTTTATCTATAAAAGATGCGAAATCACAATAGGGACATTTCGTTTTACAGAAAGGTAAATGAATATAAAGTGAGCTAGCCACAAATTAATTTATCACCCTAAGCACATTCACTGACTCAGGGAGCTCTATTTTCTTTAACGCTATTAACTTTTCGGTATCCACCAAAATTATGTTTTTTGAAGTAGAGCTTGGGATTGCGAGTAATTTACCATCAATAATCTCACTAATAGAACTAACTTGCGCGATATCTATATCTAAATTTAGACTTGCTACCTTTTCATATGTGGTTGCATTGAGTTTGATTATTTTAGTTTCTTTTTTATTCTCCGTGAGAACAAAGATAGATTTTTTATCATAAGACAATAACATTTCTTTTGGGATTGAATCGAGCTCTATAAAATCTTGAAAAGCATTTGTTATAGTGTCAAAAACCATTAAACCTGCTGTAGAGCTTTTGTTATCATGTTTAAATGTCTTTTCAACACCAACAAAAACGCGATCATAATTAACTAAAATGCTATATGGGACATAATTATATTCATTACTAATTTTAGAAAGAAATATTTCGTCTGAAATTCTCAAGTCAAAAGTATTTAAAAAGAAAATCTCATCTTTAGCTTTTGAAAAGAATACTAATTTATCAGGCTCTTGAGCTGATCTAGAAATTAGTTGAAAACCATCGATCATTTTTGGCAAAGCAAGCTGTTTAGTTAAAGACTTTTTTTTATAATCAATAATCAAAAGTTCACTTGATTTTTTTGTTATAAGGTATAAAGAAGATTTATTTAAATTGAACTCAAAATCAATTATTCCATCCTCAATTTCAATCTCAGATAAACTAAATACTTTTTCGATTTTGGTTTCAATTGCAGAAGGATCAAAATTAATATCTGCAGGCTTTGTAGCGTCAAAACCTGGATTAACTTTACTAAACTTATACAAACTTCCTGAAACTAGATCAGAAAAAAAGATTTGACCTGAAAACTCTTTGACACTCGACAAATATTTTAAGCCTAAATCCTTGGCATGCAAATCCTTAGTATCTCCAATCTTTTCATTAGAGATTTTATCAATTAAAATTTCTGACAAATTACCTGATTTGTAAGAATAGGTTAAAAATTGAAAAGGCTTTTCACTTTCAATCTGTTTTAACTTTTCTTTGTAAAGCAATTCTCTATCACTAGCAAGTTCGATTGATCCTAGTGACATAGGGATACGTCCTGCCAAAAAAGCCAAATCACGAGGTAAATTAAATTTCTTAGGTACAATAAATTCCTGATGAATTTTACTTTGCAAAAGAATATCCTGGAAAATCTGAGGGTAATAATCAAAGCTCTTTATTGAATTGTTATTAATCTGAGTGTAAATCCAACCGTTTGAAAAAAGAAAGTCTTTTTCATTTGTTTTCATGACCAGGGTTAATTCAGAAGCACTATTTTCTGGATTTTCAATCAAGACTAAGTTATCGGTCTCATTTTTTTCTAATCTTATTTCTTTGTCTGGCTTAATTAAAAGCCATTTTTGTTCACCTAATGTTAAAACCAAATCTAATCTTTCTTTATAGTCTCCTAATTCATTTTTTAGAATAGTATCCATACCTGTTGGCAATTTTGCAGCCACTGCAAGTACAGCTAAAAAAGTTATTGATAGTGAGACCAATAAACGCACAATATAAGACTATCACTTAAGATAGTATTTGTTAATACTAGAGTTGTTTTTAGAAATCTCAGATCACAAAAGTGAGCTACTTTGTTCTTTCCTTAATTTCTCATGAAGATCTTCATAAAGTTTTTTTGAATACTTAGCATCATAATTATTTTCTTTTGCAAGCCTAACCACAACACCAAGTAATTGCTCAATTTCGATAGGACGATTTCTTAGATAGTCCTGCAACATGGAAGTTTTAAATCCTTGCCAGTTAAAAGAATCTGTTCTTTTAAAGTGTTTTGCATCTATTTCAGAATCAATATCAATTTTCAGGAGCTGAGCAAGTTCTCTTGTTTCTCTCATAATATTGATAATCCTTTCACGAGCCAAAGGGTTATCAAGCAAGCCTCTAATATCAGCTTCGTATAAAACACTAATAGGATTAAATGCAGCATTCCAAACTAACTTCTCCCAAAGATCCGCGTTAATCTTCTTACTTTTTTTGATTACAATATTTGCTTTACTAAAAACTTGTTCGAGTAACTCTATGCGATTTTTAAAATCAATTTCATAGCCATCGTTACCTTCTAGTTCTCCAATCGTAAGCCAATAATTTCCTTTACGCACATAGTCTCCTGGTGCAATGACTTCAGCAAGAACGTTGGTGTAGGCACCTATAACTTTTGTTTTACCTAAAACTTGTGCAAGTAAATCCTCATTTTCAACTCCATTTTGAATTGAAATAACGACGAAGTTTTCAATATTATTTTCTATAACAAAGTTTAAAATTTCTTGCCCACATGCTTTAGTATCTCTTGATTTCACACAAAGCAAAATCACTAAATACTCATCTTGATTGATTTTGATAGTGTCAAAAGAATCGAAAACATTTACTAAATCTGAATCAAAATTATCTATAGAATTATCATCATTACAAACATGGAATTTAATTCCTTGCTTTTTTATAACGTTATATGTTTCGTTTCTTGCAAGAAAACTCACTTGGTAATCAAGATTTTGCCATCTCTTTTCTGCACAAAGCTGAGCTCCATAAATACCACCAACAGCACCGACACCATAAACAAGAAAATGAGGCTTAAAAGTCATCTGACAATATTATATAGTAAGCTGAAAAAAAATTAAACGATTAGGTTCTTGGCTTAATGTCAGAAATAGCTTCTTCGAGTTCAAGAGATGAAGGTCTATTATAAGAACTAACAGTTCTTCGTGCGATCTCAACTGCAGCCATTGGCTCTGCACCGCTTAAATAAGAAATAACACCCTCTTTTACACATTGGAAATACTCTGACTCATCATGATTTTGATAATCAATATGCTGTGCAATTGGTTGAAAATATCCATAAGCAGCTAAAATACCAAGTAAAGTACCAGTAAGTGCAGCAGAAACTTTATGTCCTAATTCTGATGGAGGGCCGTCAATGTGAGCCATCGCAATAATTACACCAAGTACAGCTGCAACAATCCCAACTGCTGGCATCGCATCTGCAAGTCTATTGAGCGCAGCACCTGGAATTGCACACTCATGGTGATGTGCGTCTAATTCTGCATTCATAGCTTGTTCAACATCTTCTGGTTTTGAATTATAGTTAATTACTAATTTTAGAGAATCACAATAAAAATCTAAAGCATGATGATTATTTAAAAATTTTGGATATTTTGTAAAAATAGTGCTGTCTCCTGGGGCAGAAACGTCTTTCTCCAAACTCAATAATCCACTTCTTTTCAGGTTTACAAATGATTCATACATCATTTTTAAAACTTCTAGCATAACATCTTTATCATACTTATTCGCTTTAAAAGGATTTCCAACAAATAGCAGAATATGCTTAAAAATCTTTTGAGGCATCATAGCCATATAGATACAAGCACCACCACCAAAAATAATTAAATACTCTTGCCAAACAGAAATAATCGCATGTAAAGGACCACCCTCAAGTGCAAATCCACCAAAAATGAAAACTGAAACTAAAACTAAAAATACTGCTGTCATTAAGTAATCATCCTATCCTTGTATATCAGCAATTTTCCCTGACTCAAATTTCTGAACACCTTTACCATAAGTAGCTGCTGACTTACCGCCATTGATACTTTGAGTAAATATTTTAATCATATGATTTAAATAATTTGATGATTGTTTGAGTAGGTTCATATTACTGTCATGAAACTTTTTGCATTCACTTAAAACCGTTCTTAAGTTTTGCGCAGTAGTCTCTAATGATTGTTTATCCTCGGATGGTACTTCTTCGAGTAGATCATTTAAATGAATATTAGTGGAATACCCTTTTTCGCGTAAAAACTCAATTCTTGCTGCTTCTAAAGCAAGAATCTTTGTTGAAAGATCTCTTTCAGTACTTGTAATATCCTCCAAAAGCTCTATATCGTTATCTATCAAAGCTTGCTTCTTTTTTATAGCTGCTTTTAAATAGTTGTTATAAACTTCAATTTCTTTTTCAAGAATCTCTTTTAAGTACTGCATAATTTGTTAACCTTTTTTTAATCAATTAGGAATTCTGAGAAACCACCATCAATCAAAGCGTCTGCTAATTTATCAGTAGCTACTTCATAGTCACCGTTGGCGATAGCTGCTTTCAAACTTTCAATGTAAGCTGCTCTACCAGGCTCTTGTGCTTCTAAGCTTTGTAATTTAAGTTTTTCAAGTTCACTTGCACTTGCAGAATCAAGTCCTGGAAGTAAGTCCTCGACTAAGCTTCCTTCTTTCTTTTCTTTAACAGTGCTTTTTAACCAAAGCGAATCCGCCGTGATATCTTCTATATTTTTTTGACCTAGTCCGTATAAATCCATATGTATTTTATTCCCTAAGAAACCCAATGGGCTAGATAGGCCAAACGTACTATTTAAAAACTAAGCTTAGGTAAATAAAGCTAGATAATAGGCTGGATTTATGATTAAAACTCTTGTTAAATAGACTTTGCCTTCTCTATTTCTTTTTCAATATCAGGATATAGGGGTTTTAACTGATGAACACATTCATTTATTCTATTGATGAAATCTAATTTTTGAAACTTAATCAAATAATAGTATGTTGACTCAAAAAAGAGTCTAAAAGTCAAAAAACCTGGTCCTGGAAAGACTTTGTCAGTTCTTGAAAATAACAAAGTGATAAATAAACCCCATTTACGAGCAGAAGAAACATCTGCCATTAAGTAAGCTTTTTTGGCATTAGTAAAATCATTCTCAAGCAGAAAACAGAATCCTAGATTGTTAAACAAACTCAGTTCTAAAAAAAGTTTTTTTGCTTCTTTAAACCTACCCAGCTCAAAGAGACAGTTTGCTTTGATTTCTAAAATTTCTTTGCTCGGGTTTTTTTCTAAATTTATCAAATCAATAATTTTCTGAAATTCAAAATCAGCAAAAAGTTTTTTTAAATTTTCTAGATTATTTTGCTGCATGATTTTTTGCAAGTCTTAGACTCGGCTCCCTTAAATAATAAGGTTTAACGTCACTCACAACCATCTTCTCTAACAAATTGTCATTTTGAGTAACAAAATCAATCATTGTTTTTGCCATGTCTTGAGTTCTTGGTAATTCTAAGATCTCTACGAATGGGTCTTCCGATGTAAAAAAATTTGTTTTGATGTCGTCAAAATTTTCATCTAAACTGACAAAAAATTCATTAGTATTTTTAAGTGATGCTCTAAAAGCAAAGCGCTCGACACTAGGATTTAGATATCTTAGTATTTGAAAATTATTCAAAGCAAGCACTTTTAGATTCAAATTCGCTTCAAGCGTCTTTACAATAGTAAGCGCTGTACGTATTCCAGTAAAAGAGCCTGGACCTATATTTGCAATTAGATATTCAAGCTCACTTAAGTGAATAGAAGATTTTTCAAATGCTGACTTTAAGTCTGTTACAAGATGCTGTGACTTAGAACCGTTGTCAGCAAAATCAAACAAAAAGCTTTCGGCGTGCCAAAGAGCCGCTGAATAACCTTTTATACTTGAATCAATTGCTAAATGCATTATCAAGTAATATACTATCTTTTATATGGTGGGATTAGAAGCTATTTTAGAAATTATCCAGATTTTAGCTCTTGCTTTGATAAGCGTTGGAACCATCATAATAGGTGCACTCGTAGCGCCTTTGTTATTTAAGCAACTAAGTAAAATTGAAGCTGGAATAGCAGTGACGGCAATTTTTGAAAAATTCTCTCAATGGCTAGAAATCAGTGCCCTTGCTCTTTTCACAGCAAAGCTGATCGATTTAGTATTTATTAGGAAATTTAATTTCATAAAAGAACTTTTCTTTATTAATCAAACCCAGATATCACAAAGCTTTGACACAGTCTATCTTGTGAGCCTTTTGCTTACTCTTGCTATTTTTATTATAAGTCTTTATATCTCACTTGAACTTATGCCTAAGATGGTTAATGCTTTTGAAGATAACGATGCTGAATTTAAAAGATTACACAGACTTAGTGAAAAATTGATGAAGCTCAATTCTTTACTTGCTTTGATTGCTTTGATTATTTAGCGTTATCTTTTTCTCTTGAAGCCATAGAGCTAAAAAGCATTGTCATCCAATCTCTAATTGTTATTGTTGCTTTTTGCATTACCCTAGCTAAAGTGTCAACATTTCGTGCAATCAGATCTAAATGCTTTTTCTCAAATTTACCTTCTTCAAAAGCTTGCTGAGCCTCTTTGACATTATCTTTTGCAATATTGTAGAACATGGGGAAAGACTCAGTACCAAAACCATCATGTCTTAAATGCAAAGCATAATTAGCTAATTGGTCTTTGTCAGCACCCGGTATCGCTATAGTCATTGTTGTAGGTAATCTTATATTCACATCACCGGCCTGATAAAGATGTAAAAAATCACTTTGAACAAGATCTTTAAGACTTAATAGTTGTAACTACTCAGCCCTAAGATAAGATTTTTTTAATCAGGCCACTTTTTAAGCTTTTCTACGTCATAAGTATATGTGAGCATTGAGCAATTACTAGAAAAGCTTAGCGAATTAGAGGCTAAAATCAAGTTCCTGGAAAGCCA
>CAIYXB010000205.1 GCA_903930015.1 uncultured bacterium
AAGTTAATAAAAATATTCAAGCTTGGCATGAAGATGTAACAGTTTATGAAGTAATGGAAGCAGGTCAGAAAGTCGGTACTTTTTATATGGATCTTTATCCGCGTGATATTAAGAGAGGTGGCGCTTGGGTAATGCCTTTGGTGCAAGCTTCTGTTGATATTAGTGGCAAGAAAATTTTGCCTCAGTGTACTTTAACTTGTAACTTAACTAAGCCAACAGAAGCTCAACCTTCGCTCTTGAATCACACTGAAGTTACAACTTTGTTTCATGAGTTTGGTCATGCTCTGCATCACTTACTCTCTAAAGTAAGTTTAGATCCATTGTCTGGAACAAATGTAGAATGGGATTTTGTGGAGTTACCTTCGCAGTTAAATGAGAACTTCGTTTGGGAAAAAGAGTCTTTAGTAACTTTTGCTAAACACTATAAGACAGCTGAGCCTATCCCTGACAAGCTTTTAGAGAGTATGCTTAAAGCAAGGACCTTTAATGAAGGTCTTGCTTGCATTCGTCAAATAGAATTTGGACTTTTTGATTTGAGTATGTATATGCTTGAAGATGATAGTAAATATCAAAGACCTTTAAATGTCTTTAAAAAAATTGTTGATAGCTTTGGCATTAATGAAGTATTAGATGGCACAAATTTTCCTTGTGCTTTTTCACACATTTTTGCAGGTGGTTATGCTGCTGGTTATTACAGTTATAAGTGGGCAGAAGTTCTTGAGGCAGATGCTTTTTCAAGATTTCAGAATGAAGGTGTTTTGAATTCTCAAGTTGGCAAAGAATATAGAGAAGCGATTTTGGAAAAAGGTGATTCTGAAGAACCTATGAAACTTTTTATAAGCTTTATGAATAGAGAACCAAGTGAAGATGCGCTTTTGAAAAGAATGGGCTTGGAGGGAGCAACTGTATAATGCCAAGTTATATTTTAACTGCTTATGATGCGCCAAATTCACTTGAAAAGAGACTTGCAACACGGGAAGCTCATTTGGAATATATAAAAGAGCTTAGCCAAGCAGGAAAAGCAATTTTGGGTGGAGCTGTTATGGATGATAAGGACCAAATGATTGGCTCTGTGATTTTCTTTTCTATGACTGCTGATGAAATGGAAGTTTATAAAACCAAAGAGCCTTATATTATTGCTGGGGTTTGGCAAGAAATAAAAATTCAGGAAGCTAAATTTGGTGATTTCTTTTTAGCAAACATCGCAGATCGTTATAACAAGCAGGCTACTGCCTAAGGAAAATATTTATGTCAAAACTAAAAGTAGAATTGTTACTTAATGATGCACCAGGCGCAAAAGATGAAGTTGGTTTAAATGAAAGAAAGCCCTCCAAGGCCCAATATCATTTATCAGAAAAATTATTGAAAATATTCTTGGGTCCTAAAAAAGATTTAACAGTTAAAAAATTAAGAGAGATAGTATCTTCTGCTGATTGGAAAAATATTTCAGAAACAGAGGTAGAGTTAGATGTTGGTCAACTAGATGCACAAGCTGTTGAAGCTGCATATGAAATGATAGTCTTAAAGAGTTTTATTTTTGATAAATACAAGACTGATTCAGATTCAAGGCAAGTACAAGTAAAGAAAGTCAGTTTCAAACCTAATAAGCCAAAGGGTTTTGATCAAGAATACAGATCTAAGCTTTTGGATGCAATTAAATTTTGTAGAGATATAGTAAGCTCTAACGCTGACACTATTAACGCGGGTCAAATGCAGAAATTTGCCGAGAATCTCTTAAAAGAAAACAAAGCAATTTCTGTAAAAGTTATTGATGCCCTTCAAGCCAAAAAACTTGGGATGGAGTGTTTACTTGCAGTTGGTGCTGAGAGCCTAAAGAATTCTCCAGTTCCTTTTCACCCTCGTATGATCGAGCTTAGTTATACCGGTCCAAAATATTTACCAACAAAAAAATCTCCTAAACATATTGCTCTTGTTGGTAAAGGAATAACTTTTGATACAGGTGGACTTTGTTTAAAACCGACTCAGTTTATGCTTGATATGAAGTCAGATATGACTGGAGCTGCAACTGTACTTTCTGTATTTAGTGCGATCGCAAATTTATCAAATTATCTTCCTGATGATATTAAAGTAACTGGGATTATGGCGCTCACTGAAAACGCTTTTGGCGCAAGTAGTTTTAAACCAGGTGATGTACTTAGAGCAATGAATGGTACAACAGTCGAGGTTGTAGATACCGATGCAGAAGGTAGATTAATACTTGCTGATGCATTAAGTTATGTTTCTGCTATGAAAGATAAGCCAACTTATTGTGTTGACCTTGCTACCTTAACAGGTTCTATTGTTGCTACTTTAGGTGAAATTGCAGCAGGTGCTATGACTAACGATGATGCTTTTAAAGATAAGGTTATAAAAGCTTTTGCAGATGAAGGTGAAAATTTATGGCATATGCCTATGTTTTCAGAGTATAAGGCAAGTTTAAATTCAACTATTGCAGATATAAAGCATTGCAATACAAGACCAGATGCACTTTGTGCAGGAATCTTTTTGCAGGAGTTTATTGATCCAGCAATGAAGTGGGTTCACCTTGATATCGCTGGTGTTGGTTTTATTGAAAATGATGGACTTTGGGCTTACAAAGGTGCAACAGGCTTTGGGATTAAAGGTCTTATGCAGCTTTTGAGAAAAATCTAATTCGCCTTAATTAAAGCTTAAAGTAAATTTGTACTGTTTAATTCATGTCATGTTCAACTGGATCATGTAATGGTAGTGTAGGTAGTTCTGGATTTATCAATCCAGCTCAGGTATCTCAGCGTGGTGGCCCTCAAGGTGCTCAATCAGTTCAATCTACTGGATGCGGAGATGGTTCATGCGGTTCTCCAAGCAGTGGATCTGCTAATGGTTCATGCTCTGGAGGTAGTTGTGGCGGTGGTAGTGCTGCTTATTCAAGTCCAGGTTGCTCTGGAGGTAGTTGTGGCGGTGGCGGCAAAGCAGCTAAAACCGTCGGCGGCAAAGCAGCTGCAGGCGGCAGTTGTGGCCCTGGTGGTTGTGGCGGAGAAGAAGGCGGCGGGAAAAAAGCTGGAAAAGCTGAAGGTGGCGGTGGCGGACTAAAAACAACAGTAATGACTGTCGCTTCATCAGAACTAGCTCAACTAACAATAGATTACTCTCAATATTTATCTTAAAAATTTTATTTCAATAATATCTTCAATTCAGGGAAACGGTGGTTTTTAAAAGGTTGACTAATTGGTGCTTTTTTTGGAAAGAGTGGTGGGGGAGAATCTTCTGCAAATGATAAGTGCGGCTAATATCAAACAAAAAAATTTCAATTAAGCTAAAATGATGCTTAGTGCAAACTAAAGGTACTAATATTGATCTTTCTGTTGACTTAGCTGGTATTAAGTTGAAAAATCCTATTATGCCCGCGTCAGGTTGTTTTGGCTTTGGCAGAGAGTTTGCAGAGTTTTACGATTTATCTAAATTAGGTGGTATAGCAGTAAAAGCAACTAGCTTGGAGCAAAGAGCTGGTAATTGGACACCGAGAGTTGCAGAAACTTATGCTGGGATGATTAATTCTATTGGTTTACAAAACCCAGGAATCGATAAAGTGATTTCTGAGGAGCTAAAGTTTCTAGAGAAATACGATACGGAAATTTTTGTCAATATAGTAGGGCATTCAATCGAAGACTACGTAGAGGTTTCAGAAAGAATCTCTAAAGTAAAGAATGTTTCAGCACTTGAGCTTAATGTCTCTTGTCCAAACGTAAAAGATGGCACTCATTTTGGTACTGATGCAAAATTATTAGAAGCCCTTGTCTCAGAAGTAAAAAAAGTTGCGACGAAACCTGTTTTTGTAAAATTATCACCGAATGTTACTGATATAGTCTCAATGGCAAAAGCTGCTCAAAAAGGCGGTGCTGACGGGCTTTCAATGATTAATACTTTACTTGGTATGCGCATTGATATGAAAACTCGCAAGCCAGTCATAGCGCGAAAAATTGGCGGTCTTTCTGGTCCGGCGATTAAGCCTGTTGCCATTCGTATGATTTATGATGTGAGTCAAGAAGTAAAGCTTCCAATAATTGGCATGGGAGGCATAATGAATGCTGATGATGTTTTAGAGTTTATTTATGCCGGTGCATCAGCCGTTGCTATTGGTACTGCAAACTTCATAGAACCCTTTGCTTGTCTTGAGATTATTGATGAGCTTGAACTCAAGCTTAAAGAAATGAATGTGAGTAATATAACTGAGCTTGTTGGTGCTGCTTATAAATAGTTATTTTTTTCTATGAGCGTTTCGAGCTTGTTTCGCTTGTGATCTTTGAGTTTTTTTACGTTTATGTTTTTCTGCTTTAGCTTTTTCTTCAAGCTCCTTCTTGTCAATAGGTTTTTTTTCTGATTGAACCATTAGTGTTTTTATCAAGTGTTAATATTTCCCTGATTGTCTTTGGCTCGTCACCAAATTTTTTGTCCATTTGTCTTCTAAGTGAATTCAGTGTTGATACTTTATTGATGACCCTTTCAACGGCATCTTTATAACGATCACTAAGAGGTTTAATTATAGTGCCCAAGATGTTGGCAAGTTCAGTAAATGACTCTTCTATAATATCTTTTTCTTTCTTATAATCTTTTGCGGGAAGTTCATTTTTTAATTTGATGAATTTATTGAGTGCGGGAAGTAAACCCACAAAAGATTCCATTATTTTGTCAGTTGCTTGTTTAACATCATCATTTTCAATGGCATCATCATTTAAAAAATTAGCTATGTCGAGTGCTAGAGGTGTGCAGGTGCAATAATATCTTTTTTCCCCATCAGAACATTGATATTCACCCTCCTCAAATTTATAAAGACTTTCATGTAATTTTTTTATTTCGTCTCTAGCAAACTGATTAGCAGTTTGAAATGATGAAGTATTGATTATTAAAGGTAGATTATTAGCAGCTTGGGTTACATTGCTGCAATGAGAAAAAAAATTATTGAGGTTGCTTAAGAATTCTAGACTTGCCGACATGAGATATTATCTTAACATTTTAGGTGTTAAAATTGCATAAATTCCATGATTATGACTTCAGCTCTAGAAAAAACCATAATAGCTCTTGATTATCCAAACTTGGATTCAACAATGCGCTTTATTGAAAGTTTTGATTATACACACCCAGCTTCGCCAAAATACGTAAAAGTAGGCATGGAGCTTTTTTATGCTGCAGGTTCAGGGATAATTAGCTATCTAAAAAATAAAAACCTAAAAGTTTTTTTGGATTTGAAAGTACATGATATTCCAAATACTGCCTATGGCGCGATTCGTTCGCTAGCTGGTCTTGGAGTTGATATTTTAAATGTGCATGCCGCTGGTGGTATTAGTATGATGCAAAAGGCAAAAGAAGCTTTAGAGGGTTTTGAAACTAAACTTATCGCAGTTACTATTTTAACTAGTTTAGATCAGCAAGCACTTAGCCAAGAATTGAACATAAATACCGATATTCAAACTACGGTTTTAAAATATGCACTAAATGCTTATAACGCAGGGCTAGATGGAGTTGTATCGTCACCGCTTGAAGCACAGTTAATAAAAAACACAGTAAATAAAGACTTTATAACTGTATGTCCTGGTATTAGATTCGCAGACTCTCAAAGTCAAGATCAAAAACGTATCGCAAGTCCTGACTGGGCTTTAGCTAACGGGTGTGATTATATTGTGATGGGAAGAGATATAACGCAATCAGTAAATCCAGCTTTAACACTAGCGAGCTTGCTATAATTTAAATATGTCATCTTCAGAACAGCAAATAGCAAAATATCTGTTAGAAACAAAAGCAGTGTTTTTAAATCCCAAAGATCCTTTTACATGGGCATCTGGCATTAAGTCACCAATATATTGTGATAATAGAGTTTTACTTTCTTTTCCAAGTATTAGATCAAAAGTTATTGATACTTTTGTTGAAATAATTAAAACAAATTATCCTGATGTTGATTGTATAGCTGGAGTAGCAACAGCTGGAATCCCGCATGCAGCGCTTATCTCAGATAGAATGAATTTACCAATGATCTATATTCGATCATCAGCAAAAGACCATGGATTAAGCAAGCAAATTGAAGGGAAATTCAATCCTGGAGCAAAAATTGTTGTTATTGAAGATTTGATTTCTACAGCTTCAAGCTCATTAAAAGCACTTGAAGCACTTGCAAGTGAAGATGTTGAGGTTTTGGGCTTGGCGGCTATTTTTACTTATGGATTAGACAAAGCAAAACAAAACCTAGAAAATGCACATGTTAAAGCTGTTACTTTAAGTAATTATGAGGCTTTGATTGAAGTAGCACTTCAAGAAAAATACATTGAAGAAAGTGATTTAAAAACACTTCAGAATTGGAAAAAGGACTTAGTTTCTGCTTAATTATAATATTTAGAATCTTTTATGGTGAGTCATTGCGAGCCTTCGAAGAAGGCGTGGCAATCCAGAACTGCGTAATTACTAAGATCGCCGCAGTCACTCTGCTCCTTCGCGATGACTCATCATTTTTTAGCCTATTGTATATTTGACCCGAGTTTGTCTTCTAATTTAAGATTGGATAATTCATCACCTTGGAAAAATATAAATCGAAACTGATTATCAAAGTTAATTTGAGTTTCTGGCTTAGCTCCGTTTTGCAAGAAGTCATCAGCTTCCATCTCTTCACTTATTAAAACTAATGTCCCATTGTTTTTCTGTAGATCAATAATATATTTTTTAAAACAATCTTTGCAAGGCAATAATTTTTCAGAACTAAGTTTCTTGATTTTATTGTCTAAGCGAAAAAGAAAAAGTATTTTAAGTTTATTATTGTCGAGTCCATCTAGCTCAAGTGCTGATAGTGATGCCTGTTTTTCCGCACAGTTGCGAAATTTAGAAATTTTGAGATTTTCTTTTTTTAGTGGATCAATATTTGATCCAGAATGCACGATGAAACTATCTTTGTTTTTATAAACTAATATCGATGAATAGTACGCTTGTGAAATTGGTGCAAGCGCAGTCTTGCTAATATTTTTTGCTTGATTGTATAAGTTTAAGAAGAAATCTTTAGAGTAATTTTGCTTAAGTACTTTGCTATTAAATTCACTCTCAAGCTCATGGAAAAAGTCAATAGCTACAGGAGAATTTTCTAATTCGATATTTTTAAAGCCGGTTTTTTTAAGGATAGGGGTTGCTCCTTTTAGCTAGTAAGACATTATTCCCAAAAATTAGATCTTTTAACCTAGAAACATCTCTAATTTAGAACGCTTTTGCTGATTGACTTTAAGCTTACAATCTTTTATGTATTACACTAATTGAGGCATTTAGCATCATTAAGATATTTGATGTATATAAAATTACAAAATATATGGATTAAACATAGTAGGATTTGGTATTATTAAAGACCAATTCGGATTACAAAGAAGTAATTAAAGAAAGAGTTTTATATGAGCGCAGAATTAAAAGTACTAGACCCAGTTATCAATACTAAAGACATAAAAGTTCTAATTATAGAGGATGAGGCACAGATCACAAGACTGATTGAGCTTGAATTGAAATACGAAGGTTATAACGTAATTACCGCGACTGATGGTTTAGAAGGTTTAAACTCTATTCGTGAGAGCATGCCAGATTTAGTTTTACTTGATTGCATGCTACCAAACATGTCTGGAGAAGAAGTTTGTAGGCAGGTTCGTAATGATTTAATGTCAACTCCGATCATTATGATTACGGCAAAAGATAGTATTGAAGACAAAGTAAAAGGTCTGGACTACGGCGCCGATGACTATCTTGTTAAACCTTTTGCAACTGAAGAATTGCTTGCAAGGATCAGAGCGGTTCTAAGAAGAAAACCAAAGAGCGAAGCTGGTACTTTGCAGTACAAAGATCTTTGGTTAGATCAGTTTAATAGACTTGCAAAACGTAGTGAACATGAACTTGAACTAAGAAGCAAAGAGTTCTCTTTATTAAGGGTGTTTATGCTACATCCAGAGCAGTATTTAACTAGAGAATTTTTATTTAGTAAAGTATGGGGATATGACTTTATTGGCGAAAGTAACGTTATTGAAGTTTATATTAGATACCTAAGATCAAAACTTAAAGAAAAGCAGTATGGCAAGCTTATTCACACTAAACGTGGAGAGGGTTATATGCTTAAACAGTTTGATTCTTAAAGTAAGAGCAAATCCATAGAATAATTCCAATTATCATTCCAATGATCGCAAGTATTTGAGCCGCAGCAAATCCGGCAATAGTTAAGCTATCTACTCTGATACCTTCAAGAAAAAATCTTATAAAGGAATAAGCAAAAATATAAATTGCAATAAGTCTTAGATCGTGTTTAGTTTCATTTCTGTAGAAGATTTTATTATAAGCAAAGAGAAATGCAAAAATAATTAGGTTTAAGATGCTTTCATATAGAAAGGTGGGGTGGTGGAATTGTCCTGTATGGCTTATATATAGTCCCCAAGGAAGTTCACAAGCTTTACCAAAAGCTTCTTCATTAAAAAAATTACCCCAACGTCCAATTGCCTGAGCTAGTGGTAGAGAGCTTGCTATAAGTCCTAAATAAAAAAGCATTTTTTTCATATCTTTAAAGAAAAAAATAAAAGCCGTTATTATTCCACCAATAAGTCCACCTTGGATACTAATTCCTCCAAGCCAAATTTGTGGTGCCTCAATTAAATGCTCTGAAAAGTAATCCCAGTCAAGTATTACAAACCAAAGTCTTGCTCCAATAATGCCACCAACTAAAAGTATAAAAGCTGAATTTTGGAATTCTTCAATGGATTGATATTTTGGATTATTTCTTTTTTCTATTAGTGAAGAAGCGTAACTTAAAGCAAAATAAAAACCAGTTGCAATGAGCAGTCCATACCAGCGCAGAGTAATTGGTCCTAGTGTGAATATTTCTGGTCCTGGAGATTGAAAAGTCATTTGTTTTTTATTGGTGATGTTGAATTTGGATCGTAGATACCGTCTCCAAAAGCCAGTACTTTAAAGGTTTTTAGAATAATGAATATATCTAGAACAATATTGTGATGCTCAGCGTACCAAGCATCTAGTTCCAAGCGTTTTTCGTAAGGTATAGAATTGCGTCCATTTACTTGTGTCCAACCTGTGAGCCCTGGTTTTACAAGTAATTTTTTTAAATCTTGCTGATTGAAATGTTCTACTTGTACTGGGAGTGCCGGTCTTGGACCTACAATGCTCATATCTCCAAGAATAACATTGAGTAATTGAGGTGTTTCATCAAGGCTTGTTTTTCTAAGAAAATGTCCAAGCTTGGTAATGCGATCATCTTCTTTTGATTCCGCTAGCTTGTTAGGATCAGCATCAGCTCTCATTGTCCGGAATTTAAAACAGGTGAAGTGTTTTTTGTTTCTACCTACTCTAGTGTGCAAATATAATGCTGATCCAGGTGAATCAATTTCAATGAGAAGATAAAGAACTATCCAAATTGGAAAAAAGAATACGCTTGCCATAACAGCAATCACAATATCCATAATTCTTTTGCAGATTGAATTTAAAGCAATAAGCACAAAGCTAATTTTATCATTTTGTAGTTGTATTAGAAAATTTTCCGAAAACTTTTATGGTTACTATAAAAGTAATGCGTCATTGCGAGCTCTCAAAGAACGCTCAGCAATCCAAATGACAACATTCTTAACCTAAAATAGCTTTTAATTGACTAAGTGTATCTTCGAAATTTATTTGATCGTAAATACCCTGCTGTAAAAAATCATTTATTTTAGGAACAAGCAGAATAGATTTATCAATAGTCGCATTGGACCCTCTTTCGTAAGCACCAATATTAATTAAATCCTCATTCTCTCTATAAATTGCAAGTAATTTTCTGAGTTCCCCAGCTTGTTTTTGTTGCTCTTTAGAAGTGATTTCTGGAAAAAGTCTGCTAACACTTCCAAGTACATCAATTGCAGGGTAATGATTCTTATGTGCGATTTTTCTTGATAGAACTATATGCCCGTCAAGAACTCCACGAACCGTGTCAGCAATTGGTTCATTCATGTCATCACCTTCAACAAGAACTGCATAAATAGCCGTAATAGAGCCTTCAGTTGATTTGCCTGCGCGTTCAAGTACTCTTGGGATCAGGGAAAAGACAGAAGGCGTGTAGCCTTTCATTGTTGGAGGCTCTCCTACTGCAAGTCCTACGTCACGCGCTGCCATTGCCATACGAGTAACGCTATCTGCCATAAGCATTACTTTATTACCCTTATCTCTAAAATATTCTGCGATAGTTGTTGCTGTAAGTAAACATTTCATTCGCATCATAGCAGGCTGGTCACCAGTTGCAATAACGCAAACAGATTTTTTCATACCTTCTTCACCAAGTGAAGCTTCAATGAAATCTTGTACCTCACGACCACGCTCACCAACAAGTGCAATCACGTTTATATCAGCATCAGAGTACCTTGCAATCATCCCCATTGTGGTAGATTTACCAACTCCAGATCCAGCAAAAAGTCCAATACGCTGCCCTTCACCAAAAGTAAGTGTAGAGTCGATCGCACGAACACCAGTTGCAAAAACTTCTTTAATCCTAGGTCTACCAAAAGAGTCTGGTGGAGCCTGTTCTATGTCTCTAAATTCTTCTGGAATGATTTGAGGTTTTCTATCCATAGGCTCGCCAACGGCATTTATCACTCTTCCAAGTAACTTTGTACTTAGACCAATTTTCATTGTGCTTCCTGTCGGATAAACACGGCAACCTTGACTTACTCCTTTACCATCTACTAAAAGTAGTAGTAAAGATACTTGTCCTTTAAAGCCAACAACTTCTGCGAGTTTTTCAACACCTTCATCTGTGACAATTTTACAAATCTCGCCAATTTTAGCTCCAGGTAATTGAGCTTCAAGTAAAAGTCCAATTACTTTACTTACGTATCCGTACCATTGTCTACTTTCAAAATGATCTAATGCGTGAGAAAATTTTTCACGTAATTTTACGCTTGCTGTTTTTGTAGCTTCAAAGCAAGTTTGAGTTTCTTTGTTTATTTTGCTGAATTCCTCGTACACGCTATCAAAAAGAATTCTTTTTAAATTTTCTTCTTGACCTGGGGTGCCGTTTGGGGAATTACGATCTTGAGCTTCCACTAATTATCTTGTACCCAATTTTGGTTATGGATAGAGTATAATCCTTTGGAGTTATTTTGAATTGATACGCGCCCTTTGATAGGCTCCAGAGAAAAATAACTGTAATTACCTATTTATTATCTTAAGAGAAGATGATAATATTCTTTTTATGGATGAATTTGGTTTAAGTAGTTTATCGCCTGCTGAGCGAATAAGATTATTTTGCGAAGAAAGAAAGAGTATTCGAGATGGACTTGCGTTAGGGGATAAGAATGAGCAACCAATAATTCCTGATGGAACTGAAAGTAGAACCTCTGATATTTCTAGAAGCGGGAGATCAGAGGGAATTGTAGCTCTTCACTCAAGTCCTGCCGAGCCAGTAGTGACTCATGTTGATGAATTTACCTCTGATGAAGGCATGGGGGGAGTTTATTCTCATGATTTTGGTATTAATGAATTTGACATATATGGAAGTATTGAGTATTCGCTAAAAGGTACTGAAGAGGATACTCGACATCCTACTGAAATTGATCCATTTGATCCACGAAGAGAATTTCTTGACACACAAGCTGGAATTTCATTAGCTGTGACCGATTTAATTCCAGAAGATATTGATATTACAGAGGGATATAGAAATGGAAAGCCACGTTAATTTTCAAAACCAAAACCCAGGTCTTAGACCTGGGTTTTTAATAATTAGATTGCCTTGGAGCTTGGCTCTTGCAATGACACCGTTAACTTATACTTCTGGGAAGTATTCGATATGATCACCATCAACAGTTACGATAGCTTTTTTACCATCTACTGGACTTGTGCGACCACGAGCTGTTCTTCTTGATTTCCCAAAAATCTTAGCAACGTTTACTTTTAAAACTTTATGGTCAGGAAAGTACTTAGCAAAAGCTTCTTTCACATGATTTTTAGTTGCCCAAGAAGGGATTTCAAAAGTGAATTTTTTTTGTTCACTTGCTTGTACACAAGATTTCTCTGTGATAAGTGGTCTTTTTAATACTTCTTCTACTGCGTGTGCCATGATAAATTCCTTATTTTAATTCTTTTGAGTCCTAAGCTGCGACTGCTTCTCTGTTTTTCTTTGATTCAAGAATATCAGCAAATTTTTCTTCAATTTCGCTAATAGCTTCTTTTGTCATGATAACTTGGTCAGCTTTCAAAAGATCTTTTACGTTAAGTTCTTCTGTCGTAAGTACTTTAGTATCAACTAAATTACCTACAGCTCTTTTTAAAAGAGTAACCTGAGAGCTAACTTTCTCAACAACAAAAACTACTTTCTTTGCTTCAAAGCCAGCGTTTGCAACGATAGCAGCAATAGTTTTAGTTTTTGCTTCATCAATATTTAAATTTTCAATTGCTGATAATTTTCCATTTTTGTTTTGTAGGTTGATAGCTGACAAAATTGCTCTTTGAGATTCTTTTGCGTTCATGCCTTTTGTCCAATTAGTAGTGTTACGTGGACCAAAAATCACACCACCACCATTCCAAAGTGGAGAGTTTGATGAACCAGCACGAGCACGTCCTGTCCCTTTTTGTTTCCAAGGCTTAGCACCACCACCACGAACTTCCATTCTGGTTTTTGTGTGAGCAGACCCAGCGCGAGCGTTAGACTCTTGGCGAATCTTTGCTAAATACAAAAGATGTTCATTAGGTTCAAGGCCAAAAAGATCAGAGCTTAGATCTAAATTTTGAGCGGTTTTTTTACCTTTATTATCGAAAAGTGCAATATTTGACATAATTTTAAGCTCCTTTTTAGGAAGCGGCTCAAATAATATCATATTGACATAAGCACAATTGTTGAAAAAAGCTAGTAAACTCAACGCTTTTGCTTTCTTTTAATCTTTTGGGGTCTGACCCCAAATCTCTTAAGAGACCGCTGTATAACGCAGAAGATGAGTTATGTAGTGGTCTCTCTTAACCTAGGCTTAAACGCCATTATTTACATACTATACATGTCACAAGTGCCAGATATAAATCAGGTATCATCAGCGCAGAGTCAAGGACTTGCGCCAAATGGAAATGCTGACCAAAGCGGTTATTTAGCCCAGGACGACCAAAAAGAAGCTCTTTCGAATCGTCTTCGTGAGGTGCGTGGCCAAGCCGGTGCTGGTGGCGCGTCTTCTGAGCTCAAGTCATTCATTGAATTTTTAGAGGGTATACTTGGCCAAAAAGCACCAGATGGCAATGATCACCAAAAAATAGAATTTTTAACAAACAAAATAAAAGAACGTTCTCCTCAAGAGCAAATTGGACTTTTGAAAGAAATCAGCTCAGGCTTTAGCTCTAAAGAAGGTACTAATATAGTTTCGACTGTTAAGTCACTTACCAAAGATGTAATTTCTGCTTTAAAAGAATCTGCAAAGCAAGGCAAAAATGTTGCAACAACTCTTGTTGATAATAAAAGTAGTCTTGATCGCCAGACTTCAGCCACTGACCTGATTTCAGGCAATAATAAATTTATTGATACTCAGGATTCTGGTATTCAAGGTATAGCTAAAAAACCTTTTGAAAAAAGTTTGGGTTTTATGCAAAATTTTGCAGATCATCAACAAGGATTTTTTGAAGAAAGTGCGTTTAAAATTTCAGAGTTTGCTGGAACAAGTGACAAATCAAAAGCAGCTTATAGATTAATGAGAGAAGCTGATAATTTTTGGGAAGGCGAGAAAGGTTTTTTAAGTGAACTTAAAGGTGCTGGAAAGTCGCGAGATAATGAGGCTCAATTACATACAGCTCTGAGAGATTTATTTACTCTTGAATTGCAAATGGGATCTAGGTTTGATGCTGATTTTGCTAATGTAGAGAAAGGTTCTTCTGATAAATCAAATAGAACTGATTTGAGTAGCTCAATTTCAGAAAAGAAATCTGAAATTAGATCTTTACATTCAAATTTAGCTTAGGTGCTGTTAACAAAGTTCGAGAACAAGGCTTTCGAGCAGCGAAAAGGCTGAGTTTACTGGTGGTAAATGATGACTATGAGCTGCGAGAGTAACGCAGTTATCGGGCTTTGTTAACAGTACCTAAACTACAAATCCAGATTTAAAACTTTTCAAAGCAGTAGTTAAGCTTGACTTGATTTCATCATCAAAAGCACAACCACGATCTAGCTTCTCTTTAAGATCTTTGTTATTTGCTTTGAAATATTTAAACCACTCTTCTTTAAATTGAGAGATTTTATCTGTCGCTATATCATCAAACAAACCAGAGTCAGCTGCATAAATCATTGAAACCATCTCACCCACAGTAAGAGGAGCGTACTGTCCTTGCTTCAACATCTCAACAGATTTTTGACCACGACGGATTTGTTGTTGAGTAGCTTCATCAAGATCAGATGCGAACTGAACAAAAGCTTCTAATTCTCTAAATTGAGCAAGACCTAATCTAAGTGGACCAGCTACTTTTTTCATACATTTAGTTTGAGCAGCACCACCAACACGAGATACTGACAAACCTACGTTAATAGCAGGTCTAACACCAGCGTTAAACAAGTTAGTCTCTAAGAAAATTTGACCATCAGTAATTGAAATTACGTTTGTTGGGATATACGCAGAAACATCACCAGCTTGAGTTTCAATTATAGGAAGTGCTGTAATAGAACCTGCTCCCATTGAGTCGTTTACTTTACAAGCACGCTCTAAAAGACGTGAGTGTAAATAAAACACATCTCCAGGATATGCTTCACGACCTGGTGGTCTTCTAAGTAATAGTGACATTGCTCTGTACGCAACAGCATGTTTAGAAAGATCATCATAAACAATAAGTACATGTTTGCCTTTTTCTAAAAAGTATTCTGCGATCGCAACACCAGCAAATGGTGCTAGGAATTGTTTTGCAGCAGTGTCAGTTGATCCAGCGTGAACAATTACTGAATACTCCATCGCTCCTTCTTCTTCAAGTCTTTTTGCAATTTGTGCAACGTTAGAACTTTTTTGTCCGATCGAAACATAAACGCAAATAGGTCTTGTTTCTTTAGGCTCATTTCTTTGGTTTAAAATCGTATCGATCGCAATAGCAGTCTTACCAGTTTGTCTATCTCCGATGATAAGCTCTCGCTGACCGCGTCCTATCGGGATCATCGCGTCTATTGCAGTGATACCAGTTTGCATTGGTTCATGAACAGATTTACGCTTAACAATACCAGGAGCAATTTTTTCAAGCGGCATGTATTTATCGATTTTGTAAGCAGGTTTTGAGTCAAGCATCTCGCCAGTAGGGCTCACTATTCTTCCAAGAACTCCGTCACCAGCACCGATTGAAGCAATACGTCCTGTTGATTTTACGATAGTACCTTCTTGGATTTTGCGTCCAGTACCAAGTAAAACCGCACCTACGTTATCTTCTTCTAAGTTGATAACCATTCCTGTTGTTTTTTCTTCATCATCGAATTCAATAAGTTCACCACTGATCGCTGAACCTAAACCATAAATACGAGCAATTCCATCACCTACAGAAAGTACACTACCTTCTTCTGTAATTTCGTTACTATCCTTATAGTTTTGGATTTGTTCTTTTAGGATTCTTGTTATTTCATCTGGTCTAATTGACATACAGAAATATTAGCAGAATGGATGCAAGAGTGGTTTTAGGGGAGTCTTGCTGAATGGTATTTATTTTAAATTCTTCATATTTTACCCAATTTCTGCTTTAAAAATGCCATTCAGCAACACTCCCTTGAAACGCTGGCTAACAGAGACCTAAAGATAATAGTGTTTTTGCCTTTTGCTAAACTTTATCTATATATGAAATCAACAATTCTAGGGTTTTTACTTATTCTGTTTTCAACAAGTGCTGTACTTGCTGTTGAAAAAAAAGAGATAGATGCAATTTTCAAAGCAAAATGTATGGACTGTCATTCAAATGAGACAGTCATGCCATGGTATGCGACTCTGCCTATAGTCAAGGACATTATTGGAGCTGATATAGAAAAAGGTAGATCATATTTTATGCTACCAAGTGAGTTTTTTGCTTATCAGGATTTGCAATCAATTCCCAAACACGTTGTTAAAAGACTTCAGAATGAAATTAGCCATGACACTATGCCTCCGATACTTTATCGATTTGGACACTTTGACAAAATTGTCAGTGCTGATGAAAAAAAGAAAATTCTTGAATTTCTTGGTAACGTAAATCAAAATTTAGTTGAGCCATTGCCTCGTAAAGAGTCATTAAAGCTAAATCAAGCAAAAGTTTCTTTGGGAAATGAACTTTATCATGATAAAAGATTATCCGGAGATGATACACTCTCGTGTGCGAGTTGCCACGATTTAGCAAAAGGTGGTACTGATCAAGCTGTTTCTTCAACTGGTATACGCGGTCAAATAGGTCCAATTAATTCACCAACTACCTATAACTCTGTTTATAACATAAAACAATTTTGGGATGGTCGCTCTGAAACTTTAGAAACGCAAGCACATGGTCCAGTGAATAATCCAGGAGAAATGGGTGCTAACTGGGATAAAGTAATTGCAAAATTAAAGAAAGACCCTGTTCTGTTAAACAAATTTAATAGTGTATATGGTACTAAGAATATTACAGGAGACATGATTGCAAATTCAATTGCTGAATTTGAGAAATCTCTAATCACGCCAAACTCAAGGTTTGATAAATACCTTCGTGGTGATAAAAAAGCAATTACACCAGATGAAAAAGCAGGTTATGAACTTTTTCAAAAACAAAATTGTACTTCATGTCATTTTGGACCTGCACTTGGAGGAGGTGTCTTTCGTAAGATGGGTGTTGCTAATGATTATTTTGCAGATAGAGTCCAAGGTCGTAATGGCTTGACCAAGCGTGCTTTAAGTGAAGCAGATTTGGGACTTTATAACTTTACAAAAAATGATCTTGAAAAAAATAACTTTAAAGTGCCTATTTTAAGAAACATTGAGTTGACATACCCTTACATGCACGACGGCTCAATTCCAAGCTTGGAGAAAGCTGTAGAAGTGATGTCTTTTTATCAATTCGGTACAAAAATAAATAATCACGACAGAGATTTGATTGTCAAATTTTTGAAAACCCTTACTGATGAGGATTTGAAATAGTCTAGTCATGGATATATGACCTTTATTGATTACTCAATAATCATTCTCTATTTTGTGATGATGTTCATGACATCTTTTGTCATGAAGATTTTTTTTAAGACAAAGCCATGGATTGCCACGCCTCCTACGGAGGCTCGCAATGACAGTAATGAGCTTGAAGATTATTTCTTAGCCGGAAGAAGACTTACTTTGCCTATGTTTGTTGCAACACTTGTCTCTACTTGGTATGGGAATTTACTTGGTGTGTCTGAGCTTGCTTATAAAGAAGGTTTTGTTCAATGGCTCACTCAAGGAATTTTTTGGTATGCAGTTTATATATTTTTTGCTTTGTTTTTAGCAAAAAAAATTAGAGAATCAAATCTATTTACTATACCTGAGCAGTTAGATAAATTTTACGACTCTAAAACAGCAATTTTGGGAGCTGTGATTAACCTTGTAATGCTTAATCCCGCTTCTTATGTGCTTTCTATGGGAATTATATTTGAGCTTGTTTTTGGTTTACCTGCTTGGCAGGGACTACTGATAGGGACATTGGTCCCTTTTATATATACTTTGAGAGGAGGTTTTAAAGCAGCAGTAATTATTGACATGATTCAGTTTATTTTTATGTTTTTAGGGATTGCTTTAATTCTGCCTTTTGCAATTCATAAGTACGGTTTTGAAAATTTAATTAACTCAGTGCCTCCTTCTCATCTAACTCTTACTGGCACGCTTTCATGGCAAGTGATACTTGCTTGGTTTTTGATTGCGACATGGGCTCTTATTGATACTAGCTTTTTTCAAAGAACCTATGCAGCTCAAGATTTTAAAACTGCTCAGCGAGGGATTTTAATTTCGACAGGATTTTGGTTTGTTTTTGATTTTATGATTACCACAATAGGTATTTTTGCTTTTGCAGTAATGCCTGACCTCGACCCAAAAACTTCACTTCCTGTTTTTGCTTCAGCTGTCTTGCCGCCAATAGCAAAAGGGATTTTTTTTACAGGAGTTATAGCAACAGTGATGTCTACTTTAGACTCACTTACTTTCTCAAGTGCTATGTGCATCTCAAAAGATCTTTATCAAAAGATTTTTAAAGTAACAGATGCAAAAAAAATTATTAATTTTAATAAGCTAGCGATTGTCATTGTGGTGTTTTTAAGTTTAATTGTGGCTCTTTGCTTTGAATCATTAATCAAAATTATGTACTATAAGGGATCGATCGGTATAAGTGGGCTTTTGATTCCCTTAGTATCAGGATTCTTTTTAAAGAAAAAACTTTCAGCAAACACAGCCTTTCTTTCAATGCTTTTAGGATCTGGTTCTTGTGTAATCTGGATTGTTTTGCAAAAGCTTGCTGTTGTAGATGCTAATATAGAACCATTGTTCATTGGGCTTGGATTTTCACTAGGCATTGTTTTTATTAGTAAATTTTTAAAAGGAAAAAATGAGAATTAAATTTTTAGGTGCAGCTGGTACTGTTACTGGATCAAGATATCTTGTTGAAAGTAATAGTGGTAAAAAAATATTGATTGATTGTGGATTATTTCAAGGTCTGAAAAATTTACGTTTGAAAAATTGGGCAGAGTTTCCGATTGATCCAAAAATTATTGATGCAGTTGTTCTAACACATGCACATATAGACCATAGTGGTTATTTACCAAAATTAGTTCAGCAGGGTTTTAATGGTTTGGTTTTTTGTACAACTGCAACAAAAGCACTGGCTCAAATACTTTTAGAAGATTGTTCGCGAATCATAAAAGAAGAAGCAGATTATGCAAATGAAAAAGCTTACTCAAAACATAAGCCGGCGAAGTCTTTATATGAATTAGAAGATGTGAAAGCAGCTATTTCTAACATTAGAGTAAGGAAACTAGAAGAAAATTTCGTTTTTGAAGATTTTAAATTTCAATTTTTTGAAGCTGGTCATATTTTAGGCGCAGTCAGTGTATTGATTGAAGCTGATGGTCGCAAATTGCTTTTTTCTGGAGATTTAGGAAAAGAGAACGATTTGCTTGAATTTAATCCAAGCCCTGCTGCAGATGCAGATTATGTGGTTATAGAATCAACATACGGTGATAGATTACATCCTGATATTGATCCTGTTCTTGCAATGGCAGATCTTATCAAAAGAGTTATTGCTCAAAAATCGGTTTTAATAATTCCAAGTTTTGCGGTCGGTAGAGCTCAAATGCTTATTTACTGTATTTATAAAGTTTTTTATGAGCTTGGAGTAAAATCAATACCAGTCTATTTAAACAGCCCAATGGCAAGCTCAGTGACTCAGGTCTATGATCATTATGTAAATAGTTTCAAACTAACCAAAGAAGAATTTCAAAAAGTTTGTAGTATGGTAAATTTTGTAGAAACAGTCAATGATTCCAAAGCATTAAATAAAAAATCTGGTCCAATGATTATTATTTCAGCAAGCGGAATGCTCACGGGTGGTAGAGTTTTGCATCACCTGTCTGCTTTTGGACATGACCCTAATAATATTTTACTTTTAGCAGGTTTTCAAGCACCGGGGACTAGAGGTGCTGATATTGCACGCGGCGAGAAGTCAATCAAATATTTTGGTGAGTATCATGAGATAAGTGCGGAACTTGTAAAATTTGATTTTCTTTCTGCTCATGCTGATCAGGCTGGTTTATTAAAATGGCTCGGGTCTATGAAAACAAAACCCAATAAGGTTTTTATAAGTCATGGAGAACCACAATCAGCAGATTTTTTGAGAAGAAAGATAAATGAAGAATTGCAGATTGATGCTTTGGTTGCTCAGGAGTCTGAAGAGTTTTTGCTTGATTAAGCGCTGAGTGAGAGGTGAAATTCCCTGTTTCTGTTTCTGGTTGCTTCTTGTAGTTGTTTATTACCAGAAGGTGTTGAAGGATTGTCAGGTCCTTTGTTAATTGAGCCGCAAATAACGTCACCATCTCCATTAATAATCCTTAAGACCTTTTCAAAAATGGAGTTTATTTGTTCGTTTTCGGGTGGGCTAAGTTTAAAATAAAAAGGTAAAATATTTTTCTTTCTGGAAATTGAGACATTTTTGAAATCACTAACTTGAGCTTTTCGAAATATTCTATCCCTCTCTATAAATTGTTGGGAAATCAATGCATGACCTTCGTAAGATTCTCCATTTACTTGAAGAGTGAAGCTCAAGCTCCTGTCATGCAATTCTGCATCAGTTATTTCATGATAATTAGATTGCTCTAAATTTTTTAGAAAACTTTCTTTGCTAAGTTGCGGGAAGTGGTTTGATGACCCGTAAAGGTTAATAAGTTTTCCAGTTGAATCATAATGATTAGCCATACAAACAGGAGAAATACTATCACTGTTCAAAAGAATTGAACTCAAGATATTGACAAAATATTTAGAATTAATAAGTACTTTGTTTTTATAATTTCATCATTTCTATAAATAAGGACAAATTATGGTTATTGCAACTGATACAGTTTCAGCTAATTTCGTTACTTTGCCATTCGTGAGTGTTTTAAGAACGACGGCTCATGACGAATTAGTTCCAGGGAGACATAGGCTTGAACCTGATCCTGAGCAAGGTTTAACTCCAGGATATATTGTACAGTCTCTTGCTTTACAAGAAGCTAGTCAAGGAGTTTTTAGGTATTTGTCTGATGAGGATAGAAAAAAAACAGAAGAAGTCTTTGATTCTATGCCTAGTACAGATGATGGACGAATGTCCAGGTTAGGAGCTTTAAATAGTTATAGAGACCTAAATATGCGACTTGCGGCCGGCAAAGTGGACTAAACAGAACTACTTTATTTAGGGCAAATAATAGAATAACCCTATATGAGAGTTTGTTTTTTGTCTTTTATTCTGTTATTGAATTATTCTTTTAAAGTTCCAGTTTTTGCTGCTCGAATTTACGAAGGAAAACTTGAAATCATTTATATCGATAGTAACGATAATCCATCTAAATTATTTAGATTGAGGCTTGGTGATTCTAGTGTAAAAAAACTCATCGTAAATGAGAATTTTGATTTTGAACCTGGTAGTTATTTAAAACTCAGTGCAAAAGAAGAAAACAACAACCTTAAAGTAATAAAGGTTTTCCCTCAAAAAAATAAAAATCGTTTAATTGGAACCCAAGATGATGCCAATGGTAATAAAAAAATCCTTGTAGTGATGATATCTGATGCAAGTTTTACAGAGAATTTTATTCCTTATTCTCAAGATGAAATGCAAGAGATGTTTTTTGGATCAAGCTTTTCTCTTGTGGATTATATAGATGAAGCTTCATCTGGTAAGTTAAAATTAACTGGGCAAGTGATTTCAACTATTGCAATCCCAAATTTATGTAAATCCGACAAACTTTTTGAGCGTGATATGGATCAAGTTGCTCTTCAAGCTGTTGAGACAAAAATTTCTGATTTAGATACATATGATTTTGTTACTTTTGTTATACCTGATAGAGACGAATGTTTATTGAACTCTGCTGGGATTGGTACTTTAAGTAGAATGGGCTATAACTCTAAGCGAGGGAGTATTTCGTTAGGTGTAAATTTTGTCAGATCATATAACTTTGAACAGTATGACTATGCTTTTTTAAATACTGCTATGCATGAACTTGGTCATAATTTAGGGTTGAATCATGCGAATGCTAATTCTTGTGGTGAAGCGATATTTACGGCTCAGGCTTGCGCCGCTATAGAGTACGGAGATGGTCATAGCGTGATGGGTACTTCACCAAATATGGCGCATTTTAATATGCTACACAAAGAAGATTTGGGTTGGGTCGCTTCAAGCGAGGTGCTTACGATTAACAATGATTCTTTAAATGAAAACATTACTCTTTTACCGGTTTCAAGTACACAAAGTGGTATTAAGATGATAAAAGTGCGCCGTGATGATGGGAGGTATTATTCTGTAGAATATCGTCAGGGAACAGGTTATGACGGTATTTTGGAAAGACATTTTTTGAATTTAAATTTTGGAGGTTTTTTAGTATACCTAGATGAAGAATCTATTGGTAATAGACCAATAATGATTGATAGTTTTTTTGAAGATTATAGAACTAGTTCAGAATTGGTTAACAGCTCAGGAGTTAGTTACTATGTAAATTTTGAAGCAGCTGATTTGATGCATGATAGAGGTTTATTTTCTGCAAGTGAAGTTTTTAATGATACGGTTAGTGATATTGTAATTTCAGCGAGTTCTCTTGGATCGAATTCAGCAACTATTACTGTTAATAAAGGTTCTGTTGATTCTGAAGATGATGATATTAATAGCTCTTTTAGTAAAGTAGTATTTCTTGATGCAAAAACTTTAAGTCAAAACATTACTTTGGATTTAAATAAAAAAACAAAAGTATTTTTTAATTTACCTAAAGACAGCAGCATCACAAATGATTCTGAGTTATATTCGGTAACAAGTTCTGTTGAATACAAAAAACTTATTCGTGTTAAAAAAAATAAATTTAGTTTACAAAAAGGTGCTTTTATACCAATTACTTTAGCTCCTGAGAAAACCTTTATCAAACAAGGATTGAATGCTGATTTAAACCGTGATTATAATATTAGTATTGAAATTAAGCCAGCGAGTACTAGTGCTGATTCTGTTCCTGTTACCCTAACTCTCAAAGCGAAATCATCAAATTTTAATTAAACCCGTTTTAATAAAATTTCATAACTAGATCCTAACCTACCCTTAAATTCCGCATGTTATTTGGATCTCATTATGGGCAATAACAATATAGATTTTTTGGCAAGTAATTTTTCTTTAAAAAAATACAAGCAACTACAAACTGTAAATAATGGTGTTAATTCTAAAGAAGTTGATACTATAAAAAATAAAATAAGCACTGCAGCTAGTTGGTTAAAACCGAGCAGTTCCTCTTCTACTCTGGTATTAAGTAATGCAAGCGGTACGGAATCAACTACTATTTCAACAACTAACCCTGCTTTGGCAAAAGAAGATAAGCTAGATCAAATTCTGAACTTGCTTGAAGATATTACAGGTAAAGATGTTACCGAGCAGGAGTTTGCTGGCTTTATAAAAGATTTTGAGACAAATTTAAAATCCGCTAAACCATTAACAGGAAAAGATATTCGGGAAGCTGACAGTATCTTGTCACAAGAAGATATTAATACTAGTAATTTAGGAGTTAGTGCTGGAGATGAAAATGCTTTTGCAAATTTCAAATTAGATTTTTATAAAGCTCAAAAAGAAGGTTTAGAAAATTCTCTTGGTGAATGGAAAGGAGTAAATTCAGCTAAGGCAAGAAGGGAGATACGAAATATTAATAATCAAATAAAAATTGTTGGTAAAGCTACTAATTTTTGGCAAGGACGTGCTGATTCCTGGGAAGAGAAGATGAAAAATGGTGAGTCTAAAGTTGGTGATGATAAATTCTCAACCTTTAAATCGAATTTTTATAAATCCCAGCTCACAGGACTTGAAAATACGATGGATGAATGGTTATCAGTTGATAAACAAACACTACATTCAAGGAAACAAATAGCAGAAATAGATAAGCAGATTAAATTAACCGAGGAAGCTGATAAATTTTGGACTAAGGAAAATGATTTTTGGCGTAATGAAAATAAAGCCCAGTATAAAACTGGAGATCAAGCGAAGGTAAAGAAAATTTATATTGGAATTGAAAAAATTGAAAATAATTACGATGCCGCCCTTATGGGTGATGCATGGGCTGGGGCTCCTGAGGTATTAATGAAAGAACTTAATACTTTAAAAGGATCTTTAGATAAATTAAAAGTAAAACAAGAAGTTAAAAATGATAAACAATTAAAACTTGATTTTAAAGAGAATGCATCTTTTGCTGATTTTAAAGTAGGTTTTTATGATTCACAAAAACCAGAATTAAAAAAATTAATGGATGAGTTTATTAAAGTAGGTGATAAAAAAGAGTTAGCTAATATTAGAGAAGTGATGAATTTGTCTGAAGTAGCAAAAAGTTTTTGGAAGGATCAAAATGAGTTCTGGACTGATTTAGACAAAAGAAAATTTTCAACTGAAAATGAACGAGAACTGAAAACGTTAACGAGTAGAGTCATAGAGCTAGAATCTTTGATAGATGAAGCTTCAGCGGGATCCAATAGGACAGGAGAATACCATGCTAAGAAAGCTGATTTAGTTTCTGAGCTAAATTCAGTTAAGTCAGATATTTATGCTTTGCAGGCTTAAAATAAAAACCCTACTTCAGAAGAAGTAGGGTTTTAAATATGGTGGGCTTGTAGAGACTCGAACTCTAACACCTTACGGTACATGATCCTAAGTCAGGCGCGTCTACCAATTCCGCCACAAGCCCTTAGTTTTATTCTAGTGGAGTCACTTAGTGGCTACGACTAGATCTTTAAAAACACTATTTTTAGTATTTTCAACAGATTCAAAATAGCATATTTAGTTTGATTCTATTAATTAATTAAAGATTTAAGATATAAATCTCGCTATTCTTGTTAAGATAAGAGCTGTGATATCTATCGATTCTTTTTCTTCATACGACCATTTTGCCAAAGCTGACTTAAAGCGAGGTGCTATTAGTAATGATTCGTGTAGTGATTTTTTTAAGAAAGATCTTGAAATGATTCAAGATTTTACTACTCGAGTAGTCCCTGGATTATTGTCAGATATTTTTTATTTTTTTAATTATGCTGTTCAGGTGCGATTATATCCTGATCGAAAACAATTTGGTCGTACTTTTGAATTAACTGATGATAAGTATCCTGATGGTAAAAAATTAACTTATGAAAATTGTTCAGTAATTTTAGAAAGTGAAAATCCTTTCCCTGAATATAAAACTACATTTGTTTTAAATGATTTTAAGTATTACAACATTAGATTAGATACAGATACAAGTTTCCTAGGGCAAGCAAGGACAATCTTCATTAGAGGTGCATTAACTCCTGAAGGAAAATATTATAAAGAGGGTATTGAGCAATTCTCTTATACAAATTTTACTGATGATGGTATTGAAGATGGAATTGTTTTATATACAAATACAGAAAAATATTTAGAAGATGAGTTCAGAGATCAAGTGCCGCAAGATCAGAAATTTAGAGGAGGAGCATTTATCATAAGCGCTAGGTTAGTGAGCATATAGCCTGCCATTTCCTTGTAAAAGCCTTTGCCTTGGTGGTTCAGAGAGTTTTTCTGTTATGGACTTCCAGTTTCTGATCACTTGTGACAATGGA
>CAIYXB010000206.1 GCA_903930015.1 uncultured bacterium
AATTCGCAACACCCTGAAGCATATCGGATTGGCGTTGCATATTTGTTTTGCGAAGCAAAACAACAAAAATCTTGCCACAGCAGCTGCGCCGAATGCGGAAGGGTCGTTGCAATTTGAAGAAAACTTTTGGATTTACTACACTTATACTGTCAACGAATTATATAACCCTTACAGCGATGACGCAGGAATATACCACTTACGACTTACTCAAAATTCTGCTTAATCAACTGATCCGCAAGCCCAAAATTATTTTGTGAATGTGAAATTTCTTTAGCAACAGCTTCATCCATAAATTGATAAAAAATATCAACAGCAAGTCCATCATTAAATAAACCACCATCTTGTTTTGGACGCATATCTTTTAGAGAGCTTTGAATAAACATTGCTTCAAAATCTTGCGCAGCTTCCTTTTGCGCGTTAGCAGATTTTTTCATAAAGCCCTTATCATCGTTTAAAGTAAAGGTTTGAGTTTGAATAGGATTTAGTTCCATTATCTCAAATCCTCTTTAAAATACTCTTGTTTACCGAAACTATCAGTAAGTACAAGCCAATATTTACCTTGCTTAGAGTTAGGTGTAAATTTAAGATCTAAAGTTTTTTGTGAATTAGCTGGTATTGCTTTTTCATCAAAATACTTATAAGCCATATCAGGCTTAATAATATATCCAAGACCATCGACTATCTTTAAATTAGTAAGTGGGATTGAATGGTCAAGCTTATTTGTAATTGTTACTTTCAAAGAATCACCAGTGTATCTTTTAATTTCAGCAACAACATCCTGAGATCTTTCCATCTTTAATTTTTGAGCTGTGTAATTTTGAGTATCCATAGATTTCAAATTTAAAGTCATAGGCAAACCAGGGAAAATCTCAATCTCACGACCTTTTTGAGCAATAAAAGTTACTAACGAAAAAGTTGCTCCAGCAGCAGCTCCTATCGCAATATTAGCCCCTTCAGATGAACCAGCAGCAACAATTCCACCAAACTGAAAACCAGTCAAAGCACCCTTAGCTGCTCCAAGTAAAACTTTACTTGTTCCTTCAAAGGTTGTTTCAAGTAAATGTGACTCTTTTATAAGATTACCATCAGCATCAATCTTTATAGTAGTTACATTATCAGGGAAAACAATTTTTTCAAAACAAATATCAACTTTTCCACTTCTATGAAAAGAACCTGCTTGCTCAAGATTTCTTACAACACCAATAACTCTACTATTCTTAGGTATAAAAAGTTCACCGCGATCAGAAACAACATCACTAACAACTCTTGCTGAGAAATGCTCTCCTATACTGGTATCTGGACCAATTGGCCATTCAGCAACTATCTCAACAGGAGTAGATTGAGAAACACCTGCTTTATACTTATCTGCAAAAGCATTTCCTACACTAAATAAAGAAATAGATAATATTAAAGTTAATTTTAAAAAATAATTCCGAGTAGAGGCGAATACCTTGAAGCTTGCTTCGGAGGATGAGCCGGCACGAGGAACGTCGCCGAACTGGTCCTTGCCTAGCAACGGAAAATTTTGCGTAGAGACCTCGTCAGCTTTCTGCGAGCTTAGCAAAATTTTAAGTGAGGCGTCATTTTTCAAATTAATACTCTCCTTAGATTATTTCCAGATCAGCTTGAAGTGCTCCAGAAGCTTTTAGTGCTTGCATAATAGAAATCAAGTCCCTTGATGTAACACCAATTTTATTTAATTCATTTACCAAATCAGAAAGAGTTGTAGATTCTTCTAAAGCTATATAACGTGTATCGGTCTCTGTTAAGTCAATTTCAGAATTAGAAACTGATCTTGTTTCAATTCCACCACCACTACCATCACCACCAGTAGCTTGATTAGTGTTTATAGTTGCATTATCACCAGCAGCGCTAACATTCGCAAGAGTAGAGACATTTGGTTGTGATACTTCGTTTTGAGTTCTAATCGTAATAGAAATATTTCCATGAGCAAGTGCCACACTGGATAGTTTCACATCAGAGCCAACTACAATAGTTCCAGTTCTTTCCATAATTACAACCCTAGCTTCATTTTCAGCATCAACCCTGATGTTACCTATATCAGCAAGAGCAATCACAGGATTATCCTCAGGTCCATTAAGTTCTACTTTTATGCTACGTCCATCTACAATAGAGGCTCTACGATTTGCAGGTGATTTATTTATGGCATCAACAATTTTTTTAGTTGTAATAAAATCAATTTTTTCAGTTGTAAGTGTAATTCCATCAGCAGAGCTTAAAACTGTAGGTAGTGGAAATTCAATAATTCCACCTTTTGGCACTCTACCAGAATTAGGCGAACCATCTCTAACTAAACTACCATTTGCTTCAACTTCATAGCCTGAACTAATTACAGGGCCTTGTGCAAGAGCATAGACCTTTCCATCAGGACCTTTAAGCATGGTTTGTATAAGTACTCCACCAGTTAAATTTCTAGAAGAACCAAAAGAAGAAACATCAACATCAAACGCATCACCCTCTTTAGAGAAAGGTTTGATTCTAGCTGTTACCATTACAGCAGCTACGTTACCAACAGAACCACCATTAAGCTGCCTGAGTGCAGATAGAACCCTTTGCCCTACATTTTGAGAATTTAAATTTTCAACATTGATTTGGTTATTAATTAAAAACTCTTTTAAATCAATACCAAAATTTTTGAGCATGTTTATTTGAGCAAGATTAGTTGCCAAACTGTTTTTATCACCACTGTTAGAAGGTAAGCCAGAGACCAGTCCATAACCTACCAAATAATGATCTCGAAGACCCTGAACTTTTGTTATGTCCTTTATTCGAACATTTATTGCAAGAACATCGGCGATATTGAAAATGATCAATATTAAGGTACAGAAAATACTTTTAAGCTTAGTAGCCATAGTTACTATATAGACATAAAGATTATTAAAATTTGTAGCCTAGCTAACTTAGCTTTGCTAGGCTAGATAGTACTTTTAACCTAAAAACTATTAAATAAGACTAGGAGTTTTCATTCAAAGATAAATTTTATCCCAAGAGGAACATTTTCTATCTCCGGCAAAATATATGTATGAATATGTATTTTCTTAATAATATTTGGGTCTTTTCGCGCTTGAAGAGGCCTTCATTTTGCCGTAATTGCTGACAGGCAGTGATTTTTAATTTAAATGCTTTCTAAACTTCTTAGCTATTTGGTCTTCACCAATGCTAATAAAGAACTGGTAGGCTTTATCATAAGCCGAATCCATGGTGATACCAAAATTTTCACTAGCATGAAAATTCATACTGGAACTATCATGCTCTAAGTCATCAATAACAAAATACATATCTTGGTAATACTTTGAAGCTTTATACTTATAAATCTCGGCATTTGGCTTATCTTTGACCATAAAATAGTATTTGTGATTTAAATCAGAAATATAATAAAGTGTCTTCCAGTGAAGATCTGAAAGGTTTTCTTTAGCAAAATAAAGTAAAGCTTGGTCCAAATGCTTCATAGTAAGCATGTAACTGTGTTCATTTAAGACTACATAACTTAAAAGCAGTACTCCAATAAGAACATCAGTTATAGCCGCTTGCATAAAAGCTTTTTCCTCTTTAAATATTTTTTTTGCAGTAACAAAATTCTCAAGTGCATCTTCAAGTCTACCTATACTGGCATAGATATTTGCCATTGACTGATAGGCTTCTGCTTCACCAATAAAGTTATCAGTATTTTTAAAAACTTCAACTGCCTTTTTAAAATTATCGCGAACTTCATCCGCAAGTTCTTCAGTGAATTCTTTATCAGCATTAAGTCTAACCAGCAAATAAGCTAAATCCATATACTTACTAGCTTTTAGATCTTCATTACCAAGCTTAGCAGCAAGGTGAATAATTTGATTACATAGCTTAATAGCTTCTTCAATTTTACCCTCAAGCATATAGGTTTGAAAAAGGAAGTTCTTTGCATTTAGGAGTTGAGGATATCTTTTTAGCTCAGTGAAAATATCAATACTTGTCTGTATATAGCCTTGAGCAAGTGAATTTGACTCTCCCAGTTGCAAAACAGTATTAGCAAGGATTTGATAAGCTTGAGCAGAAAAATAAGCAGGCGTATCAGGCTGAATTAGATCATGAACAGCTTCTTTAACTTTTTGATATTTGCCTGAAATAGCCTGGAGCGAAATCTCTTGGATTATAAGACCATATTTTTCAAAGCAACCACATTTCTTCAAATACTCTTTAGTAAGCTCAAAAACTTCGCGAGCTTCTTGAATCTCTCCTCTTTGTAAGTATTCACTTGCAATAGATTCATTCACATAGCCAACTGCAATCTGTGAGCCAACTTCAGTGAAATATTCTTTTGCTTTATTATAAGCTTCAGAATCTCCAAAATCCTTAGCATAGGTAAAATAAACCTCACCTAAACCAAACTTATTATCATCCTTACCAAAAAGTATCTCTGCATCTTGAACTGTCTCTTTGTCTTTAGTTAATTTAGCTTTTATTAAAAGCACTTTCGCTTTAGTAGAATTTGATTTTGATTGATCTGCAAGCTGCAAAAGATTATTTAATTGCTCAAGTATAATTGGTAATTGTAGATCTTTACTAAAGAGTTGTTCTTCTAGAACTATCTCTATACTTTGGATTGAAGACAAAACAGCCTTAATCAAATCACCTTCACCTACATAATGATTAAAACTTTCTTCTACTAATTCATCAGGATCTAAATCAACTCCACTTTCTTCAAGGTAGGTTTTACCTAAAAATAATCGAGCAAGATAAATTGTTTGTGCTTGATAAAGTTTAAGCTCAGGATCATCATATTTGGCTTTTAAAATCAAAAGTGGATTTGCCGTTAAAAGAAAATACAGAAAATCTTTAAGTGGACAATCTTCTACATCAGCCAGTAGATCAAAAGCTTCTACATAATTACCTAATCTAAGTAAAACTTTTGCCTTGTAAACAGGGTCTTTTTGTAAAAATTGATTTTCATCAATCAATTTACTACAAGCTTTAAAATTATCTTTGAAAAAAAATTGCCAAAAAGACTTATCTATTTGCTCGTCATTTGAGTTTTGATAATTTTTTGATTTTGTAGGCATTTACTAGATTCTTCTTTAAATTTGAGTCTCTTTGTTTCAAGATATAGTAATTCCGTAAAAAAGTCAGATTTATTAGCGTCTATCTTATTTAAACCAAGCTTAAAAATCTCTTCGTCTATTTTAGAGAATCTTCTTGCTAGTTTTAGTTTTTTTAGGCTCATTAGGCAATTCTGAGCAATATCACCTATATTCCCACTTGAATTTAGCTCTTCTAAGCCTTCAATCAACTTATTAAAATCAGTTTTATTTTGACTTAACATATTATATAAAATTCTAGCATGAATAAAGCTCTATAACATTAGATTTCCTTAATATATGTATATACTAGTTTTTTAAATTAAGGATGCCTAGAAAAACAAAGTATTTCAATAGACTTGTTGCGAAAGTGCAACTTGAGCTAGAACAGGTCTAAACAACTCTAATCGGGCGTCCAGATAAAAGATAGCAAGCATGTGTAGCATGAGTTGCCAAGTTACTAAAATTTTCTATTTTTCAGTGTATCCTTAAGAAATGATCCATTATGACTAGAATACAAGTCACATTTAAAATGGAATAATTAAGATGTAATGCTTGAAAGATATTCTAGAGAAGAAATGCTTAAAGTCTGGACAGACGATAGTATGTATAGATTTTGGCTTGAAATCGAAATTGCTGTTTGTGAAGCATATGCTGAACTTGGTAAAATTCCTCAAAAAGTTGTCGAGAGAATTAGAGATAAAGCTGATTTTGATATTGAAAGAATCAAAGAACTTGAAAAACATACCCAGCACGATATGCTTGCCTTTCTTTCATGCGTATCAGAATATGTAGATTCTGATGATTCAAGATTTATACACTTAGGACTAACAAGTTCAGATGTAAAAGACACAGCTTTAAGTATGCAAATGAAAAAAGCTGGGGTGATACTAGATAGTTGTATTAATGAACTACTAGCAGCTTTAAAAGAATTGGCACTTGAACATAAAGATACTGTTTGTATTGGCAGATCACATGGAGTACACGCTGAACCAACAACTTTTGGTTTGAAGATTTTAAATTTTTATGATGATGTTCGCCGTTGTAAAGAGCACGTTGCAAAAACTATTGATGAAGTTAGTGTAGGTATGTTTTCTGGTGCCGTAGGAACTTTTGCAAATTTAGATCCAGATGTTGAAGCTATTAGCTGTCGCATACTGGGCTTAAAGCCAGCTGTAATAACGACACAAGTCATTAGCAGAGATAGACACGCAAATTTTGTAAATTCACTTGCAGTACTTGCGGGAGTTTTAGAGAGAATCGCAGTTGAGATCAGACATTTACAAAGAACTGAAGTTTTGGAAGTTGAAGAGCCATTTTATAAAAACCAAAAAGGTTCAAGTGCAATGCCTCACAAAAGAAATCCATGGAGATCAGAAAATATTTCTGGTCTTGCAAGACTTGTAAGAGGTTATGCAGCAAGCACTTTAGAAAACATACCTTTATGGCACGAAAGAGATATCAGCCATAGCTCTGTGGAAAGAATCGCACTCCCAGATGCTTGTATTTTAGTTGATTTTATGACTAACCGTATAACTCAAATAATGATAGGGCTTCGTGTTTACCCAGACAACATGCAAAACAACATGTACAAGTTTGGTGGTGTTGTTTTCTCACAACAAGTACTCATTAAGCTAGTTTACAAAGGTTTAAAAAGAGAAGACGCTTACAATATAGTCCAGATCTTAGCTCATGAAGCTTGGAACAAAAAAGATGGTGATTTCAAAAAATTACTTATTGATTCAAAAGAAATTTCTGAATTCCTTACAAAAGAAGAAATCGAAGATTGTTTTGATCCTGAATATCATTTGAAAAACATTGATCACATTTATCAACAGATTTTTCCAGAGTTAAAAAAGAAACAAGAAACCGCTGAAGTAGTTGAATCATAAAATTCCACTTGCACCAAACTGAAAACCCCAATCGTTTTTACCATTGACACTAAATATCGGATTTAAATAAAAATATAGTTGTTTATTGTGATTAATAGAGAAACCTGGGGCAAGCAAAAATTCTGTTTCAGCGTCATTAAGATTTGTTACACCAAGTAGCTCTATATAAGGTTGTAACCAATTATTTACTTCAAATGAAAGAGCATTATTATATGAGAAATTATGATCAGAGCCTGAGAATTGATCAGGCAAATAAGAATAACCTAATTCTGAAAAGAGAGCGGTACGATTATTAAATTGCTTTTGCCACTCTATACCTAAATCATAAGAGTATTTCGCAGTGCCTAATTTTTTATCATCTGTAATCGGAATAAATTGATTAAAGAAAATAGCGGCATGATCAATATATTCTAAAGAACCGATTTTCAAAAAATCATATTTATCTCGATCGTAAACTTCCAGTTCAGTAGTGAGTATCAAATCCGAAACACCAAAAACAGAATTTTTACCATCACTAGCATAGCCCAAATTACTAAGAGCACCCAACCTTAATTTATCAAAAAAAGTGTAACGAAGTTCAGCACCAATTGGATTTATTAATTTGTTTTTACGATTGAAATAAGCTTCACTATATAAAGTCCACCAACCACCTTGAGAAATATCCGCAAATTGAGTGTTGAAAGGGGTTGCATCAAGCGCCTATAATTGATTCAGACAAAGAAAATTAAGCAGTAGTGCTCTATAAAAAAGCTGGGATAATCTTTTTCTCATGCTTTTCATAAACAGCAACGTCATTAATATCCATCTCGACTAAAAATTCAGCAAGCTTATCGTAGTTATGGCTTAAATCCTGGGCTGCGTGAGCATCTCCAGCAATAGTAAAACTAATACCTTTTGTTTTTGCCATTTGTACTATCTCTTTACTTGGATATATCTCACCAACAGGCTTTCTAATACCGGCCGTGCTTATTTCAATAGACAAATCTTTTTCTTTTATCAATGAAAGTGTTTCATCATAGACATCTGTCATATCTTCAGTAGGAAAAAAATTGAAGATTTTGATCAAATCTAAATGAGCAAGTGAGTCTACAAGTCCTGATGAGGCCATCTTACGAATATTCTTGTAATAATCTCTATATAAATCATTGATATTGTACTTCTCATACTCCTTAATATAATGAGGATGATCAAAAGCAAAACCTTTGACAAAATGTACTGAACCTAATACAAAATCCAAATCACTATAATTTGCACGAACCCAAATATGACCATCTTCACTTGTCTCAGGGTCATTATCTAACTCTATTCCAGCTCTAAACTTAATCCCAGGATGCCTTTCCTGTAAATCCCAGACTTCATGAAAATCGAAACCTGCTTTATATCTATCATGGTCGGTAAAAGCAAGATCTTTAAGACCTAATTCTTTTGCTTTTATTGCCCAAGGTTCTAGAACTTTTTTTGAGTAAGGTAAATCTGTTCTATGAGCTTGCGGATGATTGTGATAATCTGCAACTAGTTTACGCATAAGAGTAATTATCCTCTTTTGTAAATTCTTTCACAGAAAAAACATAAGAATAATCTATACCAAGTTGATCTAATCGATGAATTGCTCCATCATTACGATCTAAAAGTGTGATTACTTGTATCACTTCTACGTCTAAATCATCTTTAAGTTTTCTAATCATTTGGATCATATTAGATCCACTAGTAACCAAGTCTTGTATCAAACACACTTTAGTACCAGGTTTCAAAGGACCATCTATAGACTTAAACTTCCCATATGCTTTAGCGTGCCCTTCATGCATTACATAAAAACAATCGATACTTTGACCACTAATTGCAGCAAGCATTGATGTTGAGACTCCAAGTGAATAACAACTATCCAAATGACCACCTAATGCTTTTACGTTTGGTTTTAACATATTTAAAAGACAAATTGCAGTAAGAAAAGCACCTCTTGAACTTAATATTGTCTCTTTCAAATCAAAAAAGATACTTGTGATTTTTCCTGATCTTAAGATGGAGTCTCTATCAAACTTAGAATGTCTCTCAATTAACTCACGTAACTCAGCTTTAGCATCTTCTGAACTCATAGTAAGAAGACTTGCGTCTGATTTAGTTGGATTTGTTTGATTAGAGTTAGGATTTTTTTTCAATACCATATTTAATAATTCTAGCAGATAGCTTTTAACATAGAATCCAAACTAGCTTCTTTAGCTTCAAAAATATTAGTATGACTTTGATAAAGATTTCTTATGGTCTTCGTTGTTTTAGAGCCAATACTATAGATTTTTATAGGATTTAGATCCATATGATTTGTTAATTCATAGAAATTATGAACACAACTACTACTAGTAAAAACTATCCCATTTAAAGAATCCAATTTAGATTTCAGATTATTAATTTGCTCCACTGAATAAAACGGTTTTACAGTATTGTAAGCTGGAACTATATCTACTAAATAATTTTTGCTCAATTCCATTTGAGACTTAAAATCGTCAAAAGCAAATTCAGAGCGAGGTAAGAGGATTTTAAAACTACACTCTAAATCAAATTTATACTGTGCACAAAATTCTTTAATAAAAGTCTCAGAGTTTGCTTTTGAAGGCATAAAATCAGCTGGAATATTTACGTCACGTTCTAAAAATTCTCTTGTTTTATCACCAATCACAGCAAACTTAAGATGATTAGACAAATTAAAAAAATTACCACCAATAGCAATTAGTCTTTCAAAAAAAACTTCTGCTGACTTCTCACTTAAAAAAAATACCCATTCATAGAGATGATTAGCTCGAATAGCTGCATCTAAGGATTTGTAGTCATCACTTGGTTTTGCATACTCAATACAAGGGAAACTATAAAAGCTCAAATCAGGATACTTTAAAGAAGTCTCCAAACATTTTTCTTTTGTTGTCGTGAGAATAATCACCACAATAATATTAACTCAAAGAGAAAACTTTATTGTAATCATAAAAATAATGCGTCATTGCGAGCTTTCGAAGAAAGCGTGGCAATTCAGTAATCTCTAAAAAAAAGGAGATGCAAATACATCTCCTTTAAAATTATGAACCAAGTCTGTAACCAAAACCTCTAACGGTTTGGATGAATTTTGGCTTATTTGGATCTTCTTCAATCTTTTGTCTCAGCCAGCAAATATGGACATCCACGGTCTTAGAATCACCGTCAAAATCAAGTCCCCAAACCTTTTCAATCAATTCATCACGTGAATAAATTCTTTTAGGATTTTGCATAAATGTTTCTAGAATTGAATATTCACGAGGTGATAAATTTAATTCTTTATCTTCAACCCAAGCTCTGTGCGTCTTTGTATCTAAAATAACTTTTCCATAACGAATACGTTTTGGATGACTTGCATTAGGCTGTTGTGCTCTTCTAATTGCAGAATTGACTCTAGCTAATAACTCTTCCCAATTAAAAGGCTTAGTAATATAGTCATCAGCACCAGCTTCTAGACCTTCCACTATATCTTCTTTTGCACTCTTTCCAGTAACCATAATCACAGGAGTAAAATTTTGATTCTCACGAATTCTTTTTAAAACATCAAGTCCAGAAAGATCAGGCATACTCCAATCCAAAAGGATTAAATCCGGCTCTGAAGCTTCGTAGATATCCATCGCTTGTTTACCATTGAGCGCAACAGCAGTCTCAAAACCCTTTTGCTTCAAGGTGTAAGACATAGGCTCAACCAAATTCACTTCATCATCTACTAATAAAATCTTTAGACTCATCTTAACCTTGTTATTCCACCCTTAATTAAAAAAATAACCAGTTTTCTTAACTTGGGTTAAGGATTTATATTTACATTGACCTGAAAAGGGAATTCCCTTGAAATTAAACTTTAGCGAGTTCAGTAAGACCTTTACTAGCTTCAAGATTTTGTTTTTGTTCTTGAACAAGCCAAGAAGCAAATTGTCTTATAGTACTTAGCAAAGCCTGAAATTTAAACATTTCTTGCCTTAAACCATCTTGATCGCGAGCTGTAGGATCTCCAAGAACTGATCTTTGGTATTCACTTTGAAGGTTTGCTATTTTTCCTTGTGCTCCTTCAGTTTGAGAAGCATTTTGACTGTAAGCTGATGTTGTATTAAAACCTGGCATAATAATATTTTAACAAATAGTCTCTAAAAAAGCAAGTATTTAGTATTACATTTTAACCAAATATGAATTTAACCGCTAGCAAGACTAGAAAGACCGAGTAAATCTTTAAAAAGCTTTTTAGTTTCAAGTTGTTCTTGATTCCAAAAGCTCTCATCTTGCCTTTTGTAGCCGAGTGCAAGCATTTGCCTTGATAACTGATCTCTTAAGCCTGATAAACTACCCTCACCGCTTAAGATAGCGTATTGATATTGGTCATTTAGACCTGCGATTCTTGATTGTGAAGCATTTTGACCACTTCGAATCCCACCTAATTGTCTTGAAATATTTACCATCCAATTGTCTCCCTATACATTTACAATAGACATCTTGCGAAACATCGTTTCGCAGTAGATGTCTACTTAAGGACACACTGAAAAATAGAAAATTTTAGAAACTTGGCAACTCATGCTCCGCATGGTTGCTAGCTTATATCCTGGACACCCGATTGTAAAACTTCGGTTATAAGGGTTTCCCTAAAGTCACAGAATATTTTGATAAGTTCGCACTGCGCTTATCGGAGTAAATTTAGAGTTAAGGCTAATTAATAGCTTTATATAAAGCCAAAAGCCTATAATAAAAGCAGAAATATGTCTGACCCAATTCAACAAATCAAAGATAAAGCAGATATTGTTGATTTAATATCAGAAATAATTACAGTTAAGAGAGCAGGATCTTCTTATCTAGCTATTTGTCCTTTTCACAACGATTCAAAACCTTCGATGCACATAAGTTCAAGCAAGGGTATTTTCAAGTGTTTTGCGTGCGGGGCTGGAGGAGATATATTTAAATTTTGGTCAGAATATTACCAAAAGGATTTCAAAGAAACACTAAGAGATCTTGCAACAAAATACGGTGTTGAACTAAAAGAACTTAACCAGGATAAAAGCCAAGAAAAAAATCTTCTCATCAGACTTCACGAAATTGCAGCAGAATTTTATCACCAAAAATTTCTTTTAGACTCAAAGGCACAAAAAGCAAGAGATTATTTAAAAGCAAGAGAAATCAATACTGAGACTATCGCTAAGTTTAAATTGGGTTTTGCGAGCTCAGATAAAAATGACCCTAAACTTTTAATCAAACATCTTCAATCAAAAATTGAAAATCTTTCAGAAGACATTATTATCAAAGCAAGCCTGGCTTACAAAACAGACTCTGGAGAAGTGATTGATCGCTTTCGTCATAGATTAATGATCCCAGTTTTTGATGAGAGATCTCGTTGTATTGCGTTTGGCGCAAGAACTTTAGATGATGATTTTGGACCTAAATATATAAACTCATCTGAAACAGAAATATACACCAAAGGTAATAATTTATATGGACTCGATCTAGCTAAAGAAGCTATCCGCAAAAAAGATTCAGTGATTTTAGTAGAAGGATTTTTTGATGTTATAAGCCTCAAGCAAATAGGTTTTGAAAATATTGTTGCCAATCAAGGTACTGCACTTACTGCAAACCAAATTAAAAAACTTAGTAAGTTCACTTTAAGCAAAAAAATCTATCTTTGTTTTGACACCGATGCCGCTGGTGAAAAAGCTACTGACGCAGCAGCACAAGTAATAGAACAGACTTTAGCGCAAAATGAATATGAATTAAGAGTGATCAGAGTTCCTGGGGGCAAAGATCCTGACGAATATATAAAAGAAAATTCTCTTACTGCATTTGAAAAAATAGTAGAAGAAGCTCCTTACTATCTAGATTACAAAATAAACAAATACATCAACGAATGCGATCTAAATGATAGCTTTGCAAAAGAAAAAA
>CAIYXB010000207.1 GCA_903930015.1 uncultured bacterium
ACATCGCTACCTTATATATGCATTATAAAATTTTCGAGTAGCACCCTGTCTATTATAAAAAAACTACTTAAATATTTTCGTATCCTAGAAAAACAGCAGGACCCCAAGGGAATTCCCTCACGTTATCTTTTCCAATTCCTTTAAAAACCCTTATAGAACAAGGGTTTCGTTAATTAAAAAAAAATCAAAAAAATTATAAATCCTTAACCTAAACATAAATCTCAAGTGCAACTCTACTTATGTAGTTTGCTTAAGGTAATTAAACAAAAAAGTTTATGAACCTAGCAGTAGTTCCTCAAGAGTTTACTCTGAGGTTTTTCAAAAGGAGAATACAATGGGAATTAATCCAACAATTTCATTAGCAATAGTTAGGTCAAGAATTGACCAACAACAACAAGTAATCGCACTTCTAGAGCAAAGACTTCAAGAGGCAATACTCGGTGGAACAAACACATCAGTAGTCGATAGAGATCAAACTTTACCAGGTTTAATAGAAGAGATTGCAGGTATTTATGGTGATAATTTAGTACCAGGATTTAGCTTAGGTAATGGAAAAGACATAAATACAGTAAAACTGACTGGTTTAACTAACGCAATATGGAAAGGTGTGTTTCAATTTGATCCAATCACTTATGGAACAGCGGACACAATGGTACTTGAGCAAGATGGTTTAAGACAGTTATTGTACCAAGCAAGATCTTTACTCGGTGAATTAAGAGTCGAAGAACAACACTGGAACGGTGAAACTAACGAGGAAAAATCTAGACGTAAAGAGCTTGGTGACTTAAGTAAAGTTTAATTAATTACTTTTTAGAATTGATAATAAAAGGCACAACTAATAATGTGCCTTTCTATCTTTATAACAGTAAATTAATTACGTAAAAAATCAAATCAAACCATGATCGCCAATATTACGGTCATATGTTTTTGATGGTAATTGAAGTGAATCAGCTAATTTGTAGGCAAGAATTTGTGCATCAACAAGTGTTTCTGCAACAGCAGTTGCACCAAAAATTTCGGCATAATTCTGTTTAAGCATTTTTGTACCATAAAACATCAAGGGCATACCGCTTAAAGGAGTTTGGTAATGTTCTAATTGATAGTCAATATTTTCAAGTAACTCTAGGCTATGAATTGAGCTTATGTAATCTTCAGTTTTATCAGAACTTATAACATTTACAGATAGTGCTGATCCCAGATATTTATGGAAACCATCTTTATAAAAGCTTAAATCTTTTCTTGCAGAAGAAGCAAAAATTTCATAGATATCTTCATCTAATAATGGCAAAATAACCTGCGCATCTGAATCTAAAAAGTTTGCTCTATATTGAATCAATTTAGGATTATTCATATCATTTTTATCCAAAACAATATCAAAACAAAGTATTCCAGAATATGCCCTCCCTTCTTGGATCATAGCTTCCATTGTTGGATCAATAATTTCAAAACGAATTTTTGACATCAACTCATCAGAGAGTATAGGAGTTGGCGCATAAGCACCTCGATCAGAGATACAGCCAAATTCATCATTTTCTCTGTAAGCTTGGACTGGAGGTAGAGCATGAGCCATCGTACCATCAGTGAGGGTATTAATAGTTATTTTATTACCCTCAATTAACTCTTCAAAAATCACTCTTGGTTTGTCTTTAACAAAAAAAGTTGTACGTAAAAATTCTTCCATTGTGAGTTTTGCTTGCTCTAAGTCATAGGCAATCACAGATGGATTTTCGATATTAAATATTTTGTCTGATCTAACTTTGATAGGAAATTTCAAAGTAGGGAGAAATGCAGTTGCAATATTTATATCATCAAAAATAGTACATTTAGGAGAAGGGATGGCGTATTCAAGCATCAGGTTTTTAGCGAAGAAATTAGAATTTTCAAGTTCAGCCGCTGCTGCTGTTGGTCCTAAAATTAACTTACCAGCCTTTTTAAAATCATCGACTATTCCTTTAGCAAAAAGTTCTGATTCACCAACTATGGTTAAATCAATATTTCTTGCAATAGCTACTTCAAGAATTCGATTTGTATCTTGAATATCTATCTCAATACATTCAACTATTTTTCTTAGAGCAAAATTCCCAGGACAAACATAAATTTCAGGATCAGAAAATTTTTCAGATGAGAGAAGTTTCCATACCAACGCATGTTCCTTTGAACCCGAACCTATTATTAGTACTCTCACCACTATATTCTTACATGAAATTATTATTTTGTATTCAATCTTCACTCGCCTATAACTAATGTAAATAAAATTAAGAAAATATCTGCCAGCCAAAACAAACTTTCAATCCATACATTAATTTTAAATTAATGCGCACCGGAGCCTTATCAACAAGGCATCAGGTTTTAAATTACGCTAAGCAGTAATAGCTTCTTTTTTCTCAAAGACATCAGCCATGCTTAACTTTTCATACGCCTATCTACCGGTTTAGTAGCTACTTCTTCTTGAGCTTCTTCTAACTTTGATACTTTGATTTCAGCTAAAGGTGGGGACTTGCTTTTGAATTTCCATAGCCATAGGGTAACGACTCTAGGTTAAGGAGGGATTATCAGATAACTCTTAAAGATTTAGTACTTTATCTAGCTAAAAATCCTTGTAAGAAACCACTGCATAACTCCGTCAATGATGACCCAATCTCAGATTTAACTATCATTTAGAGTTCTTACATGCACCTCATCACTATTATCTTGCTATGGTGATTGGTTGTGAATACAAGGATTGTAGGTATAAATAATAGTCAGGAAACAACTAAAGTTCTAATTGGAGACATAACAAGAAGAGACGGCCAGCAATCAACAATTTCACCAACAAAAATGATCTGGAACTTAGCAGATCTTGCCAAAATCTCCAAAGCAGCAAGTTTAGTCGGAATAGATTATCAAGAAACAAATGGGGGGAATTTTCCATCTGCTGCAATGCAAAATGGAATTAATCCATTTAAGATTAATCAGCAAGTTAGCGAACTAACTACCGCGCATTAACCCAATCTGGCAACAAAAATAAAATAGGTTTTACTAGTTCACTCTTTAGAGGCAAGAGTGCTTATAGCTTAAGTACTTATACACCTGATTTTATAGAAGCTAATTTCAGAAGAACTATTGAAAAAGCTGATAACAAATTAATAAGAGTTTTTGATGGTTTAAATGATGCTGATAGTATCATCATGACAGACTCAATGCTTAATCTTGCAAAAGAAAAAGGTGTCAACATACAAGGTGCTATCGCAACAGGACCTTCTCTAGAACAGTTAAGAGCAGTTTTACCAGATGAACTTGTAAATAAGCATTTAGCAGAACTTGAAACTAACCAAAGAAAAGCACTAGAGAATATACACAGCGATGAATACTATATAAACTATGCAAAACTTCTTTTAGAAAAAGGTTTTGATTCTTTTGTTATAAAAGATTTATCGGGAGCTTTTGATGCTACAAGAATCAAAGAGTTGATACCTAAGCTTAAAAAAGCTATTAAAAAGATGCAAGAAACAAAAGCACCTGATTCAAAAATCAAAGATCATTATATTCCAATTTACCTTCACTACCATTCTACAAACGAGTCCAAGTCTAAAGAAGTAGTTGAAGCAGCTATTAATGCTGGAATAGATGCAGTAGAAACAGTAAATGGACCTTTAGGTGGTGGTACTGGTCATTTGAGAATAAGTGATTTAGGAAATAACGATAAATTAGTTTACTCTAAAAAAGACTACGCTGACTATACTCAGGTTCTAGAAAGACTTACAGGCGAAGCAGCGAAAACTCGCTTAGACAATTTTGGACAAAGAACTAAAGAAATACTTGAGCTACTTGAGCTAATGAGGCTTGCTGGTGGTGCTGCACCTTTTGCAATTGCAAATGCAAAAAAACTAGCAGGGATTAAAAATGGTGCTCCATTAGATAATACAGATATAAAGCCATTTGAGACTGCATTAAAGAACAAACTCAAGCACATTGCTTGGATGCACCTTTTGATGGGGTTACCGCCAGAAGTAACACCTATACCAAAAATTAAAACTATTCAAGCAACACAAAATTTACTTCTTTCTAGTGATTTAATAAAACAATCCGAAGTAGGCAATGAACTATTTAGACCAGACTTATTCACAAAAGGTTTTGACCCTGAGATGGTTAAATTTCTAAACGGACATTTTGGTAAAGTAAAAGCCTACATAGCAAACGAAGATGGCAGCATAAAGACAGTAGAAGTCCATCCTGCACAAGCTTTAAAGGATACGCTAGCTCAAACAGTAACAAAGGAAAAGAATAGAGGTGGCATTACACCGACACTAAACGCAGTCACAAAATTTCCATATCTTAATGGCACAAACGTACTTGAAGAATACTCAAGATTAGGAATTAGTCATCTTAAAGCAGCCAAAGAAAAAGCCGGAACGCTAATAAAAAAGTATGGCATTGAAGCCCTAAGCTACGCAGATAAAGAAGATCTTGGTCTATTTGCTCAGCAAGCTCAAGTACTTAATGGTAAATCTGCCCTTGAGACTGCCATCAGCAAACATAGTGAAAGAGTAAATCTAAGTTATACTGCATTTGCCGAGAGTGTTTTAGATGCCACAGAAAAAGAGAATCTATCTATAATTCCAAACTTTAAATATTTATTTGCACCTTTATTTGACTATTTCAATGCGATGCTCAGATTAGAGATTGTAGAACCTAGTACTAATATAAGG
>CAIYXB010000208.1 GCA_903930015.1 uncultured bacterium
CAGGAAGCCGCTTTCAGCCAACTCAGCCATCTGTCCATATTCATTTGTTTCTGGGCTTCCTGCTAAGAAGTTGAAACTTCGATCCTTCATCTCTTAAAAAGCTTACGCTTTTTAATATGAAAGCCGCTTTCAGCCAACTCAGCCATCTGTCCATATTCATTTGTTTCTGGGCTTCCTGCTAAGAAGTTGAAACTTCGATCCTTCATCTCTTAAAAAGCTTACGCTTTTTAATATGAAAGCCGCTTTCAGCCCAAAGCCTTCACCGAGAGATCAACGCAAATCATCAAAAATGATATTTCTAGGACTCGGTTTTCCGGCGTTAGCCGGAAGAAGTCTAAAATCTAGCCCGTAAAAACGTTTAATAAACGTTTTAGGGCGGGACTAGTACGCTAATCACAAAATCAACGAAAAGCATTGATTTTGCACATAAATTCTAGCAGAGAATATACTGTAATAAGACTTTAAAGCATAAAGAATTAAAAAAATCGAGTAAGAACATAAATCAAAATGAAAGTAGAAATAATAAGTATTGGCACAGAGCTAATTATTGGGCATACCGTAAATACAAACTCTGCCTATATATCAGAAAAACTAGCTGAAAAAGGTATGAGCGTTCTTTATCATACCTCAGTGGGTGATAATGAAAAAAGAATACTTGAATGTCTTGAAATCGCGTCTAAAAGAGTTGATCTGATTATTACAACAGGAGGGCTTGGTCCAACCTGTGACGATATTTCTCACGATGTTATAGCTAAATTTTTTGATTTTAAAATAGAACTAGATTCAAAAGAAAAAGAAATTCTTGAAAATAAATTTTTCCGACTTGGAAGAAAAGAAATTCCTGAGATTAATTATAGGCAAGCAAGAATTATTGAGACTGCAACTGTAATTCCAAATCCGATCGGCACAGCTATTGGCATGTATATAAAAAAAGACAATTTGAGTCTTACTACTTTCCCTGGCGTGCCCTGCGAAATGGAGGCAATGCTACCAGTTGCAATAGACTTAATACAAGACAAAAGTCAGGAACAGACTATATTCTCAACAAAAATTCGCATGGCTGATATTACAGAATCTGCAATGGCACAAAAAGTTCTTGATCACTTTCAAGAGAAGCATGGTCGTAACCCTTTCAAGGACAGTAATCCGAGCTTGGCTCCATATGCCATACTTGGTGATGTCTATTTAAGAATAACTGCTGCTGCTCAAACAAAAGATGAAGCTATTAAATTACAAGAGAATCTTATTGATGAAATTAAATCATTATTCCCTGAAAATATTTATGGCTATGATGAAGACTCTGTTACAACGGTACTTGCAAAAATTCTCAAAGAAAAAAATCTAACTATCTCTTTTGCTGAATCATGCACTGGCGGGCTTGCAAGTAAAATGCTTACTGATATACCGGGGTCATCAAGTTATACAAAACTAAATCTAGTAACCTATTCAAATGAAGCCAAAGAAAAAATATTAGGAGTAAAAAAAGAAACTCTAAAAAATCACGGTGCAGTCTCTCAAGAAGTCGCTACAGAGATGGCATATGGTCTAGCTAAAATTTCAGACTCTGACATAAACGTGTCAATCACTGGAATTGCTGGACCAGAAGGGGGTACAGATGAAAAACCCATCGGGACTATCTTTACCTGCATACTAATCAACGGCAAAGAAGCATTTAATAAAAACATCTACTGGGGTGCAAGACCACTTTCAAGAGAGCAAGTAAGAGAACTTGCTTGCAAAAAGATATTTTGGATACTAATTAAAGCTCTTAGATAATTAAAAAATTAAACTACAGCTGCATCTCTTTCAGCAATCATCTCAGGACGATTCTTTTTAAGAGTCTGTGCATCTTTATATATCATTCTAAGAACTGACATTGTAGGATTAGCTCCCATATCTCTTTGCATCTTCATATAGACATACTTTCCACCACCATGTGCATGACTAGTAGCTTCTATTTTTACTTCATTGAATTTCTTTGCTCTATTTACTGGATCTAAATCAAAAGTCTCTTCAGAGAATTTGATAGCTTCAGGATGACCACCATAGTAAGCATTTGTAAAAGGCTGGGTAAACTCACCTTGATCGCAAGTAATCACAGTAAGCTCATCACCTTCATCCATTCTGTTTTTTACATCAAGACATGCAACTTGAGAATTTTTATCGTAAGCAACAACTCTTGCTGCGTACAAATGAGTTTGTATTGCATGAGATCTCTCTAATTCTTGCGCTGCAGCTTTTGCATTGCGTGGATAAAATCCTGGAATAAAACCACGATTTGCAGTTGTAGCAACTTCTGCAAGCATCCAATCACGAATTTCATCAGGAAGTTCCTGACCATTGGCAATTGCATCAAGTCCTCTGCGATAAGCACGAGCAACTATTGAGGCATAGTATTCAGTTTTGTTTCTACCTTCAACTTTAAAGCTTATAATCCCAGCATCACGTAACTGAGTCATATAGTCAATTCCACAAAGATCTTTGGAATTCATAATATATGTTCCGTATTCATCTTCATCAATTGGCATCATCTCACCAGGACGCTCTTTCTCTTCTAAATAAAAGTCGCCATCAAGCGGAATATAATCAGTAGCCACATCGTCAAACTGTGTTTGACCATCAGCACGCTTCCCGCGCGCTGCGTCATTAGCTTGCACTTTGAAGCCCCAACGACAAGTGTGTGAACAAGTTCCTTGGTTTGCATCACGATAACTTAAATAATTTGAAAGCAAACATCTTCCAGAGTAAGCCATACAAATAGACCCATGAACAAAAGCCTCAAGCTCTATTCCAGGTACTTTTTCATGTATCTCTTTAATTTCTTCGATACGAAGCTCACGAGCAAGTATCGCTCTTTCTATTCCATAATCTTTCCAAAATTTTACTTGAGCCCAGTTCGTATTGTTTGCTTGCGTTGATAAGTGAATTACTGCTTCAGGGAATTTGTCTTTGGTGAGTGCAATTAAACCCGGGTCAGTCATAATAAATGCATCTGGTTTTAAATCAACCATCTCTTTCATAGCATCCATAAAGCTGTTTATTTTGTTGTTATGAGCGTAGATATTTGCAGTTAGATAAATCTTCTTACCACGAGCATGAACAAAGTCTATAGCTTCTTTTACAAGGTCTATATCAAAAAACTCATTTTCACGAGCACGTAAGCTATAACGCGGGACTCCGGCATATACAGCATCCGCTCCATAAGCAATCGCATATTTAATTTTTTCCAAGCTGCCGCCTGGCATTAATAACTCTAATTCAGTATTCATATTTTGCTGTCCTTATTCCAAATAAAGAAGTGCAGACAAGAATAACATATCCAGGACTTGTGGGTTTGGCTTATTACTGCGTTAATTCTCGGCTCAAAATGCTCATTTACAACCAGTAAACTGGGCTTTTTCGACTCGAATATGCCTTGTACTAAACCAAACCCACAAGTCCTAATATTTTATAAATAAAAAAACCCACACATAAAGTGTGGGTTTTAATTTAATGTATTTAACAATTAGAACTAGTGAGTTGAAGCTGATTTAGTATTAGTACCTTTGAAAGCACTATTTACATCATCTTTAGTAGCGTTGTATGCTCCTGCAGCTCTTTCTTTAGCTTTGCCTAAAGCACCTTTAGCGCTAGCTAAAGTTTCTTTAGCTTGTGCAGTTGTTGCTTTAGCAGTTTGAGCCGCTTCATCAACAGTTTTTTCAGCATTTTGAGCAACTTCATTTATTTTAGCTTCTGCGTTAGCAGCTGTTTCTTCAATAGTTTCTTCAGCTTCGTTTGCAGCAGCGTCAATAGTTTCAGCAGCATCTTTCTTTTCACAGTTCTCATCACATTTCTTTGCGCAAGAAATGAATGATACAGAGATAATAGTTAACATTAATAGTTTGATTAGTTTCTTCATAATAGTTTCGTATGATAGCAAAAAATTAGATTAAAAATATCATATATACACATTAAATAATCTAGTGCTTTTTACTTAGTTCTACATCAAAGGATGCAGAAAAAACAACTTCTTAGGGCCAAAAATCTAGGCCAGTCCTTAATTTCTCATACATCTAGCTAATGGATCGATCTTCCATATCATCCGTTTTGCTCTATTAGGTCGAAAGATTAATGCATTTAAAAAATGTCAATTAAAATAAACACTAACATTCAAAGTCTTATTGCGCAGCGCTCGTTGGGCCTCAATACCAACGCGCTAAACAAAAGCCTAGAGCGTCTTTCAACTGGTTACAGAATTAACCACGCGGCCGATGACGCAGCGGGCTTGAGCATTTCTAATAAACTAACAAGTCAAATTAGAAGTTTAACTCAAGCAAATAAAAACGCTGCTGACGGCATAAGTTTAATTCAAACAGCTGAAGGTGGCTTGGATGTTATACAAGAAAATCTGCAGCGAATAAGAGAGCTGATGGTTCAAGCGGCAAACGGAATAAGTAGTGTCAACGAACTTAATGCAATCCAAAAAGAAATCAATAAAAGAATAGAAGTAATTGATGATATTTCTCAACAAACACAGTTCAATGGCATAGAAGTCCTGCAATCAAGTCAAAATATTGTATTGCAAACAGGTTACGGAAATGGAGATACCACAACGATTAATATGGTTGGTTTGATCCCGAATTCTGGAATTTTTGTGGATGTATATGCTACGTCTGGGTTTGGAGAATTATCAGAAGGTACTTCTATTGCGCTTGCAGACCTTAGAATAGCTGGTTCAACAGTTTGGTCATATAACACTGTAAATGCTAGCAGCGGCACACTAAGTGATATAGACACCATGATCAACAATGTTTCTCGTATGAAATCTTACCTAGGAGCAAAACAAAATGCGCTAGAAAGTAAGATTGATTTCATTAACATTGCTCATGAAAACTACTCAGCAGCAAGATCAAGAATACAAGATGTAGATGTAGCAAAAGAAAGTTCAAATCTAATTAGGAACCAAATTCTTCAACAAGCTGCAGCAGCGATGCTTGCTCAGGCTAATACGCAACCAAGAATTGCACTGAGTCTATTACCAGGCTATCAAGGATAGGATTCATCGAGATTGATGCCTAAAAGGAAAACAATATTTAACTAGTCACGCGAATTAAAAGAAATTATAAGAAGCTTGACAGTAGTAAGTACCACCAGATCCATTGGTTGGATTGAAGAAACAAGATACAAAATCAATTGCATTTGCTTGTGTACTTAGAATTGGTGGCGCACCATCTGAAAACTTAAAGTTAGCAGGCCAAGTAATAGTCTTAACTCCAATATTAGTATTGTGAACTAGTTGCATCATTACAGTTGTTGGTCCAGCCGGATTCAAAGAGATATTTATTATTGTATTGTTTTGAGTTAACCTTATTTCTTGTTGGTTACCCTCTGACCAATTGATAGAAACTGTTGCTGGCGCATTTTTGATTGGCATAGTTATACCAGTAATTGCCTGCGCTTTAAAGGTTAAATTTGTATACTGTAATCTTAAATGATCTGCTGCTAGAGCACCGCCAGTATTAAACTGAATTGAACCGTTCGTACCAGCAACTGTTAATGAAGAGCCATTTGACCCTGAACCATTTCCTGTCATTGGGCTAAACAATGTCGCAGGATCTACCCAAGAAACGGAACCATTTGCATCTCCGACAAGGATCTTCCCGTTTCCTTCATTACCATCAATGAATCTTAATTCATTATGGAAACTTACTACTCCTCTAAAATTCGCGTATCCCAAAATATCAGCAGTATTTAATGAAATATTCTCTACACCAACAATATTTCTTACAACCAAGTTACCATTTTCAAATCTAAAATCAACGTCTGCAGCAAAGCTACCATTCTGATTGAATTGTATAGCATTCTCAATACCAGCTGCTGTACCGTTTCCACTACTACTTGTAATAATTGTACTTGGATCAACGCAACTAAACTTAGCTGCGGCATCATTTACCAAAATAAAGCCCGGTGTAGTACAACTTGGAATAGTGAATGAGTCATTGAGAACTACACTATTTACAAAATCAATATCATCAGAGAAACTTGCATCTCCCATTATAAATCCAACGCCAGGAAAAATTAATCTAGGCGCTTCAAGAATACTTGCATAAAGACCATTTCCGTTATTTGTAACTTTAAGAGCATCTGACCCTGCCATAACACCATTGAACTTGTATTGAATTGAACCATTGGTACCAACAGGATTAAGAGTACTTGCTGCAGCAACTACACTTGCAAAATTTGTACATTGCAAAGTCCCATTTGAAGTTGTAAGTAAAAAATCGCCTAAAGAACAATTTGATACAGTAACAGTATTATTAAAAACTACTGGACCATTGAAAGTAACTAAATCTTGGAAACTAAAGTCATTAGTTGCTGTTGTACCAGGCACAAAGGTTAAATTTGGACCTAAAGTAGCATTATTTAGTGTTTTGTTTTCTAAAATCTCAGTTCCATTTCTAGTTGATAAAATTCCTGATGTAGGAAAAATTATATCTGTGTCAGCTTGCAATCTTATAACTAAATTATGATCGTTAATAATATTAATATCAGAACTACCCCAAGTAAAATTACCATTATTACTAATACCAGTGCCACCTGATTCAGGTGCAACTGGTCCTGAAAAAGAATCAGGATCTAGGTTACGAATCCCTGAACCGTCACCAAAGAAACTACCATTAAATGTTCCACTAAAGTTACCAGTCAGCCCAGCACCATTAACTCCGCCACCAAATGAAACAGAGCCATTAACACCATCTATAATCATAAGTGTTTCAGTACCATAGACAAAAGCAACTTTTTTATCACCAGTTATAATAGTCGGATTTGTGGTATTACCAAATCCAAAAGCAAATGAATTATCTCCATTTACAGTGATTCCAGAACCCCAAATATGACTTCCTTGACCATCAATTTTATTTACGTGACCAACAGCAGAAGCATATTCTCCGTTTACATCATTTTTATAACCAACAACTAAAGAACCTGCTGCATTTTCAACTTCATTATTCTTACCAGAAACAAGCGCATAAGATGAATTAACATAGTTATCCTGACCTGCAATCAAGCTGTAAGAACTGTTGCCTGTATTTGTTCTTCCAAATACAGCTGAATATGTTGTTGTAAAGTTGTCTTCACCTGCAATTATTGATGAATTACTTGTTTTATTATTACGACCAAAAACTGCTGAATAATTGCCATACAGAGATGGGTTTTTATAAGGATGAGCTGGATCCCACGAAGTGGCTAAAAAAGTATACTTACTTAAATGCTCAGTATAACCATGGTAATGATTTGCATCTGAAGTAAGTGTCGAGAATTTACCGATGCCCTTTTTGCTCTCACTACCTTCATCAACAGGATTATTATTTACTTTACCCGTACCTGGGTTTTTTTTCTTGTTACCTTTCTTCTTTTTTCTAACGAAATTAGAATCTTTTATTGTAGGTACTGTCATTACCAAAGATCCATCATTATTTCTTGCAAAATAATTTTCAGTTTGATTGCTTGGAACTTGCTTAATCATTATACGTCCAATTACTGAGTAAATACATTCAGCTATATTTTCCTTAGAAATGCAAGGAGTGAAATCTTGATCTAAATTTAGTTTAAAATCAGGATTAAAATCTTCCGCTGTAAAAATTTGGTTGTATTCTTGAATTAGAGTCCCTTGCGGATCATAAAGTCTAATCACAAATTCTTCATTGTATTTACTTAAAAAAGAACCCAAATCTAAATCTAAAAAGAGCTTACTTGCATGCGGCAAAGAAGTTACAAGCTTAGTACTTGTTCTAAGCCATGTTTCATTTCCATCAAGACCTAATTTATAAAATTCAATTCTTAAAGATGTAGGATAAGTAAAACCTTTTGCCTGAAGATACTGCGATGCATCAATTTTTATTTTAGTAAACTTACCTGGACTAACGTAGGTATCATCTTTTTTAACATAAAGCACTGGGCTTATATCAGATTTAAACTTTGCGGAGATTATTCTTTCTTGATCAAAACCAACCGTAAACTGAGATTCAGCATAAGCAGGACAACTATTAATTACTAATAGTAATAAAAAAACTATTTTTAAATAGTTATTATTTATATTCATGTCCTCCGCTTATAACCCTAGGTTATATAAACGGTATTCCACCAGGAAGACTAGAGCTTATTAGAAGAAAATCATACTTTAATCTATTCTTAAAGCTGGAGAACTTTAGTCTCGCCCTAAAATGATTAATCGTTTCTTAACGGGCGTACAATAAAGCCCCGTGAATTAAAATGCTTTCCATCTAAAGAAGATATCTTTTGGATCTCTTTCAGTATTAAAATCCCAATCCTCATGATCTATACCAACAGCTTCCATTCGATTGTAATGCTCATCAGTAATAGTACCTTTATCAATGGTTACATAGAAATGACTACCTACAAATAATCTAGCTAAAGGATCAATTGTAATAACATTAGTACCCCACCCAGAAATTTTTGGAGAATTAACTTCTATTGTCTCTAGTACATAACCATCTTCTTCTCTAATTATTTTGATATTTCCTACTATTGGATACACAAGCTCGTCAAAAGTTATCGTAAAGTTTTGATACAGATCTCCTGTAATACTGTCATCAGCTGGTGTTGTAGAAATAATTACCGGGGCGTAAATATCAATATCCCACTTGATTGATAAATCCTTTATTAATTGGTTTCTATCGGCATCTGATAATCGTCGATCAAATACCATAATTTCAGCCATATCACCTTTAAAATATTGGGTGTTGTAACTTGCAATATTGTGATCATAAGTTGGATTGTAGTTATTAGTTACAATCGAATTAATAAAAAAGTCTTTTATTGGATACAATTCCCTAGTACTTGTTAAATTCTCCAAATTTCTCTGGATATAATCAACAATTGGAGGATTAGCTACTCTCGAAGAAGCACTTTGGAACTTATGTTCTCTTTCTATGTCTTGATAGTTACTTAGAATCGTAGTTTGATTACTAAAACTTGCAGGAGTGTTCACTCTGAAAATTTGTATAATCTCCACAGCCTGAAAATCTTGATCCTCAAGGACTAATGTATCATCAACAAAACTTGTAGTATTCAATCCATTTTGTGTAATCAGACCAATCGTAGGCATTCTATTAACATCAATTTGTGAAGCGTTTCTTGTGTTACCTGATCTATCTAGCCAATTTGAGATTTTATTTCCTGATACTGTTGTAATACTAGCTCCATCAGAAGAATCTAACCACAACTGTAAACCATTATAAATAAATGGATCACTTGTTATCGTCAAATTATATCTTGTAGAATCTTCTAGCTCAAAGAAAGGCATATCATCTATATCAACAATCGCTCCACCCTCAACTTGAATATAATACCGACCTGGAGCATTGATAGGAGTACCTAAATCTACTTCTAAAGTTGCTGCCGTGATTGAAACTTCTGAGACAGAATTTATATCTATAGTTCTGACCGCGAGTCCAGTATTAACATCTTTTATATAAATATTTCCTGTTTTACGAAAAATATTTTCATCAAAAATTATAGTTAATTTATCAATAGAACTTACAACATCATTATCTCTTGGAGTTAATGATGTAATCTTAGGTCCTGAAACATTCCACTTTCCCATCAAATAACGAGTAACGTCATTGCGCTCTGAAGTCGTTAGATCCCTGTTATAGACAAGTATTTCACCTATTTGCATGTTTGCACGATAACCCTCCGATGCACCAACTCTATAATTACGTACCGAATTTGATAGATAAGGTTGAATCATGTGCACTTGTGGACGCTTAATATACCCAAGAGATCCAGTAATCAATTGAGAATCACCATCATTAAACATCTCTTCAGGATAAGGGTCACTATGCATAATTGAATTGCCTGAGGAATATAAATAAGCTCTTTCAGCATTAACTACACCACCTAACACAGCACCATAAGTACTAAAGACATGTGAGTCGGATCTAAAAACATAAAAAATATTTTTACCAACGAAGCCATTATTTTGCAAATCCATATACTTACCAGTAAAAGTCAAATAGGGATTACCGAACTTATCAGTGTACTGACTATGTGTTGGTCTATAAGTGTTATCCGCCATAACAGCATGTCTATTATTAAAAGACTTGTCGTTCCATTGAGTAACTACTGAACCTAAAGTTGTTATAGTTGCTGCATCCTGCGCATCTAACCAAAGCTCTAAACCATTTACCTCATCTGGAGCAAAAGAACCTGGGATTCCACTATCAGTTTTAAAATTCAACGATGCAGAATCATTAAATCCACCAAATTTATAACCTTTAACAGTTACAAAAGCACCTTCTTCAATTTCTATGTAGTAGCGTGTATCTGCTGCAAGTGGTACAAGTAAATTAAATCTTATTGTTTGAGGATTAGGATTAGTAATAAGTGTAGAAGACATATCAAAAGATTGAACAATTGTTCCTGTTGCTTGATCTCTTATAATTACATTTCCAGCTCCAGGAAAAACAGGTAGATTAAAGGTGAAATCAATTGTCGTATTAATACTTACATTAACAGCATTATCCTGTGGACTAGAATTCAATAACTTCAACGGAGAGATTTTCCATTTCGTTATTAAATAACCAGTAACTTGATCTCTTTCACTTGCCGTAAGCTTTCTATCAAAAACAATATATTCACCAATGTGGCTAGTGAAAACAAAACCTTCTTGTCTTGCAAATTGATAATCTCTTTTGTAAGAATTAGTTGTGATTGTCTCTAAAAGCATAAATTCATCAAGAAAATTTATCTGGTTAATAGACATTAATACGGAATCTTTATACCAAGAATCTTGTGGGAGAGTATGAAAATTTGAGTTTCTATAATTAAATAAGTAATCTCGATGTTGAGCTAATCTCGCACCAGAATAAGATCCATAATAGTCAAATAAATTATTAGGCGATCTAAAAACTTGGAAAATATCAACAGCTTTATACATTGAATTTTCTTCATAGTAAAACTTAGACAGGTTCGTTAAGACATCATGACCATTTTGATGCATTTGATTTATAACCGCTCTAGAAATATTATCACCTTGGTAGCCATCTCTTTGATTACCTGATTTATCATCAATCCTTTGAACAACATTAGCTGCAGCAAAAGTTAAAGTGCCATAATCAGCAATGTCATACCATAATTGCAAGCCGTTAATTTCTTTTATAGAGAATGGAGCAGGAGCAGCTTTTACTGTATGAAAATTAAAAAAGTCTGGCTTCTCATCATACTTACGCACGGGGAAACCAGTAGCATCTACAAAAGTATCATCGGCAATATAAATATAATAATCTGTATCATTTGCAAGAGTAATTCCAAAATTAATATTTACAGTTGGTCCACTAGTGGTAATACCAGGGCTTGCAACTGGTAGGGTTGCAACAATAGAAGCATCAGAAGATTTTCTGATCTGAATTGTACCTGAGCTACCTTTAAAGACATCTCTATCAAAAACCAAACTTGTATTATTTGCTGCTGTTACTTGAGCATTAGCCTCATTATCATTAGGCGTTGAAGAAATAACTTTAGGACCAGTTAAAGACCATTTGGTCATTAAATACTCAAATATTCCATCTCTATCAGCAGCTGATTTTTTCCTATCAAATACTAAAATTTCCGCTAGATCACTATAACCTCTAGTACCTTCAGCACAATTGATAAATACTTCTCGCAAAGCACCAGGGTTTAAAGCTTGAGTATAAACTGCCGTAAAATCATCTATGTCTAAAAGTGTTCTATTAGTAACTAATTTACCATCTTGATAAATTTCACCTGGTGTCGCCAGTGCATGAAACTGATTGGTTCCTGTCATAGTTAAGTATGTTCTACTACTTGCTACTTTAGCACCAACAATAGCATAATTACCAACAAAATCATTACTCACATTTGTTCTAAATACTTGAAAAATATCATAGGTATCAAGAGGACCGTTAATCAAATCCAGATCAGCATTATCCGCCCTTAAAATTCTTCTACTAGGATTTCGGGAATAATTAATTCGGGTTGGCCTATAGACATCATTACTTTGTGTAACTTGTCTTTTATCTTCTGATTTATCAAACCAAGAAACTACTTTATCACTTGTTGTCAAACTAAAAGTAGCGTCATCATCCGCATCTAGCCATAAAACAAGTCCGGACAAATCGAAAGGCAATGTTTTAAAATTCCAAGTTTTATTATCAACAAAACCCTCGTAAGGCATACCAAGTGTACTTTCCACAAAACCTGGGTCAATTTCAAAATAATATTCAGTATCAACAGCCATTCCAGAAGCATCAATATATAAAGTTCTTCCCGATCTTGATATTTGGGGGCTAGTAGAAGTAAAAGTTGCAAAAAGAGCATTGTTGTCTCTTCTTTTTAATCTAATGGCTCCCGTACCCGTCAACCGGATATTACCTGAAAAAAGAATCTCAAAAGTCTGATCTTGAAGTGCATTTTCATCATTATCTTCCACATAAAAACTCTCCGCAAATAAAGCCGGCAAGTCCCACTTACGTGTTAAATAACCTTCTATTTGAGCAATTTCAGCTTGCGGTAAAACCCTGTTATAGACAATGATTTCTGCAACTTCAGCTCTTATTCCTTGACCATCATCACCAATAGTTAGATAAGGACCTGTTCCTTGAGGAGTATAGCTTTGGTCATCAATAAAAACTGCATTACTATATACGGCTACATTAGTTCCAGAATATACAGTAGTATGCATTCTCCAAACATCATCTTCAGGATGAGTAATAGCATCACCATAAATAAAATCATTATTATTAATTCTGACTGAATGATGAGCTGAAGTTGCTGGTGTAAAGAAGGCTCTTTGAAATGAGCTTGAAAGAACTTTTGATTTCATTACAAAAAATACCGTCTTACCAGCTTCTGGCAAAGCATAATCAATTCTCAAACTATCATCTTTACTAAAATTAAAAGTATTAAGTTCATTTTGACCGTTATCAATCATCAATGGTGAGCTAATTGATGTTTCTTTATAGGCATCAACTTTGTTATCCGCACGATTAACCCAATACCCAACCTTACTCATTGGTGTAAAACTATAAGTCTTTAAATCAGACGCATCAAACCACATTAAAAGGCTTGAATGTTCTTTTGGCACACCTTTCCATTTATCATAAAGCTCACTTACTATTGCTGCCCTTTGTGCGTTTGTAAAAACTTTTCCATAAACTCTTATTTCTTGAATATTTCCAGAATAATTCCAGCTACCACCACCACTTATACCAGTACTACCAACTCTAATATTTTTAATACCACCAATAATATTTGTATTTGTATCTTGAGCATTAACGATATTGTCAGAATAAATCGTAGTCGTACTACCATCAAATTGATACACAGAAGTCTGTTGACCTAAATTAAAAGTATTATATAAATATTGTGTTGGAGTAAAACTATCAAACCTATTCATACGAGCATCAAAATGTTCAGTCGCAAGAACGGTGTTATAACTTACTGAAAGTGGATTATGCACAATAAAAATTGTTACTTTTGAACTATCATTTACTATTGGAACAGCGCTAGCAAGAAGCTCTAAGTAATGATTTGTAAACCTAATTTGAGGTTTACCTGATTGAGTTGAAGTATTAAAAGCAGGTCTCAATCCAGGATTAGTTTGATTTAAATGAAAATTATTCCCACTTAAATCACGCCACTGCATGATTCTATTTAAACCATCTAGAATGACTGATCCCTGCTCACTAGCATCAAACCACATCCTTAAATCACCTATTGAAGAGTATGTAGTAAAAGTCCAAGTGTCTTTGGTAGCTGTTCCAGCATAAAATTCATTGGTAACAGTTGAAAAAGCATTGGGTTGTATTTCAACATAGTATTGAGTACCAATTAAAAGAGTATCAGGGGTTATTGTTATAAATTTTGTATTTGCACCAGTAACCTTTGCTGAAATCGCAGGGATAGTTTCGACAATTGACTCTGAACCATATCTTCTTATTAAAATATTTCCTATCTTAGGAATTACAACATCATTAAATTCAATTATTAAAGTTGGTGCATTTGATTGATTCATCGCTCCAGTTGCAGGTGTAAAATTTACAACTGTTGGAGGAGCAGCAAAAACCACTTGCCAGCACAAGGCCAAAAATAAAGCTATAAAGTATTTATGCTTTAATTGCATTAACTTTTTCAATCCCCCCCTTTTGGGCTACTAAGAAGTTATTCCCTAGAATACTTATCTTAATTAGCACCTAACTATAAAAAAGAGAAATTTAGTAATTTAAGATCTTAAAATGGACTAAACCTCAGAAAAACTAATAAAATCAAGATTTTTGATGTACATCTATATATATAGATACATGACCTACGCGGTATATGGTTTTCAGACAAAAAAAATAGACCCCTAAAGGATCTATCTCTTTTTTAATGGAGCGGATTCAAGCGGTCGTGCTTTAGCCTCAATCAACAAAATTTATACCTTCGCCCGCTGTTTCTTCTGCGACATGGACAAAAAAATACCCATCTGGCTTAATGGAGCGGATTCAAGCGGTCGTGCTTTAGCCTCAATCAACAAAATTTATACCTTCGCCCGCTGTTTCTTCTGCGACATGGACAAAAAATACCCATCTGGCTTAATGGAGCGGATTCAAGCGGTCGTGCTTTAGCCTCAATCAACAAAATTTATACCTTCGCCCGCTGTTTCTTCTGCGACATGGACAAAAAAATACCCACCAGAGGTGGGTATTTTTTTGTTTAATGGAGCGGAAGAAGAGACTCGAACTCTCAACAGTCTGCTTGGAAGGCAGGCACTCTACCAATTGAGTTACTTCCGCTTGGTCATCTAGAATTTTATCATTGAAAAGTCAAGATAGGCATTAGTTTTATATTTCTATTAATTTGTTCAAAAAACTTATGAATCTTAAGCTTTAGGTCCGAGCATTTCTTCAGGGCGCACCCAGTCATTAAACTGCTCATTAGTTAACAAACTCAATTCGAGTGCTGATTCCCTAAGTGTTATACCTTTTTGATGAGCATTTTTTGCAATTTTTGCCGCATTATCATAACCAATATGAGTATTTAGAGCAGTTACTAACATTAGTGAATTTTCTAGATTCTCTTGACAATTTTTTTCATTGGCACGAATACCAACAACACAATTCTCTGTAAAAGACTCTGATGCATCAGCAAGCAATCTAGCAGAGTTCAAATAATTAAAAATTATCATTGGTTTAAATACATTAAGTTCAAAATGTCCATTGGATCCGCCCACACTAATTGCAGTATCATTTCCCATAACTTGAGCACAAACCATTGTGAGTGCCTCACACTGAGTAGGGTTTACCTTACCTGGCATAATTGATGATCCAGGTTCATTTTCAGGTAAGTCAATCTCACCAATTCCACAACGTGGTCCTGAACCTAGTAAGCGAATATCATTTGCAATTTTCATAAGTGAAACTGCAATTGTTTTAAGTGCGCCATGTGCCATGACAAGTGCATCATGTGCGGCAAGTGCTTCAAATTTATTTGGGGCTGTTACGAATTTAAATCCCGTAATATCAGAAATTTTTGCTGCAACTTTCACCGCAAATTCTGGGTGAGTATTAAGTCCAGTACCAACTGCTGTTCCACCAAGTGCAAGCTCCATAAGATCCGGAAGCACCATATCCACACGCTTAATCCCTTTCTCTAATTGGGTTACATATCCTGAAAATTCTTGCCCTAAAGTAAGTGGAGTTGCATCCATTAAGTGAGTACGACCAATTTTTACTATTTTTTCAAACTCAAAAGATTTTGCTTTCAAAACATCTTTAAGTTGAGATAAAGCTGGAACTAACCTTGTTAAAGTAAAGGTTGCGGCTGCAATATGCATAGCAGCTGGAAAAGTGTCATTTGAAGACTGAGATTTATTTACATCATCATTTGGGTGAATCGGTTTCTTTGAGCCTAATTCACCACCAGCCATCTCAATAGCACGGTTAGAAATAACTTCGTTTACATTCATGTTTGACTGAGTACCTGATCCTGTTTGCCAAACAACAAGTGGAAAATGATCGTAAAGTTTTCCATCAATAACTTCATCACAAGCTTTTGAGATCAAATCACTTTTAGTATTTTCCAAAAGTCCTAGGTCAGTATTTGTCAGCGCAGCAGCTTTTTTTAAAACCGCAAAAGCTCTTATTACTTCCAAAGGCATTTTGTCATGACCAATTTTAAAATTCATCAAGGATCTTGCTGTCTGACAACCATAGTACTTTTCAGCAGGGACTTTCATTTCGCCCATAGTGTCTTTTTCTATTCTAAATTCGGTTTCAGTTGCAGTCATAATTTATATTATATAGGATAAAGTCTAGGGAACCATCTCTCCAATATACTTACAGGAAAAGCTAATCTAACAGGACCTTTAGGGCTATCTGATTGTAGAAATCCTTTTGAGATCAAATCAGACAAAACTTGCCTTGCTTTAGTACTTTTGTAACCTGTTATCTCTTCAGCTTTCCCGCGAGCAAACTCACCTTGATAATATGCTTCACGTAATAGAAAATATGCTTTTATATCTAATCGTTTTGCACGGGCTTCATCCTCAATATAAAGCTCCATCCTTCTAAGTATTTCCTTTGGTTCCAATAATGAAGACATATAATCAACTTGATCAATACATATTTTCAAAAAGAACTCACAGAAACTTTTCAAACCGGATTCAGATAGATTGCCTCTTCCATCTAAATCACCTTTTCTTGGCTGATCAGCCAAAACTAATTGTCTTCTATACTCTTCACTATTTCTGGCAAGCCCTCGTGAAACAGACCATAAACTGGAGCCCAAACCCAATTTTTTTAATAATGCATGAGAAAATAACCTTACTGCTCTACCATTCCCGTCAGCAAAAGGATGTATCCAGAGTAATCTATGATGGGATGCTGCGACCACAATGATTTGCTTTAACTTTGAATGTTTATCTAATTGATAGGTATCTTCAAAACGTTTGAGGAAAGCGTTCAAAGAGCTCGATAAAGGTGCTATGTGCTCGCCAACCGCAGCACCTTTATCTCTCAAAGCACCTGGGATAACTTCTTCCTTGTCTTGACCATTCTTATAAGAAATATATCTTAAAGAATCAGGTAATCTAGTGTAAAACTCATAGTGTATTTTTGATATAAATTCTTTTGAAGATAGATTATCTACAGACCAAAAATTCCCATCATCAATTTCTTTTTGGACTTCTATGTGTGCTTTTGCTTCAAATTGCAAATCACGTTTCTCAGGATTAGTATCATATTGTTCTTTGAGTGCTCTATCAATATCTATAGGATAAGTATAATGTCCTTCAATTAAATTGCTATAAAAACAATTCATAGACCTAACAAGATCACCAATAGCACGAATTAATTCAGGTCTAAATTGCAAAGTCAAGGCAGTTGCCTTTGCGCAAAGCTCTATACTGAGGTCCTCTAAGTGCTCTAATTTTTGTGTTGGGAGCATAGGCTCCATTGAGCTAACTTTTTCATACATAAATTTTAATTTCAGGCATTTCGCGTTGATCTTTATGTCGATCTATATTCCTATATTATACCCTATTTTAGATGAGTTATAACAAAAATCATCTGGCGTTTACTGAAGAATGCGGCGATCTTTGCGGCGATTATACAACTATAAACATAGAGAGGGTTTCCCCTTGAAGCGCTGCTAAAGCTTGCTGAGCTAAATACTCATAGCGTAATTTTTTATTTTTCCGATACTGCTTTTCTAAAGTTTCAGGATTTTTATTGAGCAAACCCCAATTTGAATTAATCGGTTGGAATCTTTTTGGATCACAATGGGTTACATAATGAACTAAGGATCCAAGCATTGTTTGCTCAGGCATTATAAATTTATCTTTGCCTAAAATTGAATTAATTATTGATCTTGCAACTACTATCCCTGTAGCAGCACTCTCTGTATAACCTTCGACACCTGTAATTTGACCAGCAAAGAAAATCTTAGATTCGTTTGGGAGATTGCCACGCTCCGCTTGCAATGACGGTGATATTTTTAATGATAAATCTTGATTCAAAAGCTCTGGTGAATTAATAAAAATATTTTGATGCATTACTCCATAGCGCACAATTTCTAGATTCTCTAATCCTGGTATCAATGAAAAAACTCTCTTTTGCTCAGACCATTTTAGGTTTGTCTGGAAACCCACTATGTTATATAAAGAACCTACCACATTATCCTGACGTAACTGCACAACAGCTACTGCCCTTTTATCAGGTGAACGTTTATCTCTTAAACCAACAGGTTTTAAAGGTCCAAAAGTAAGAGTCTGAGAGCCTTTAGCTGCGATTTCTTCTATAGGTTGACAAGCATCAAAAAACCTCATATTCTCATTTTCAAAATCTTTCAGCTCTGCTTTTTGTGAATTAATTAGCTCATTATAGAAATTTTCAAATTCTGCTTTAGAATAAAAAGGACAATTAATATAGTCACCCTCTTCCCCTTCTTCAAGACCTTTATCATAACGAGAGCCCTTATAAGCTATATCCATATTAATAGAACTCTCTTCAACAATAGGCGCAGCAGCGTCAAAAAAATTAAGGTAATCTGTTTTTGCTTGAGGATTAATTAGTTTAAAAAGACTCTGTATTTTTTTTGCTAGATCTGGAGAAGTCAAGGGACCTGTTGCAAAGACTATATAATCATCACCAGCAATATATTTTTCTAAATCCTCAGTAAATTCTTCACGAATCACTTCAATAAGAGGATGACTTTCTATTTTCTCTGTAACTTCCTGAGCAAAAATATCACGATCTACTGCAAGTGCCTGTCCAGCAGGGACTTTTGCTTTTTGAGCAGAATTAATGATGATACTTTTATAATGCTGCATTTCACGAATTAAAACTCCGCGGGCAGTTGTAATAAACTCTGAACCTAAAGAATTTGAACATACAAGCTCAGCAAATTTATCTGTGTGATGGGCTGGTGTTTTTACTTGAGGACGCATTTCATAAAGTTGGACTTTATAGTTTGTGATATTTTGCACTTGTAATAAAGATGCTATTTGCCAAGCAGTTTCTGTTCCAGCAAGTCCTGCACCTATAACTTTTATCAATTTATTTACCAAAACCACCTCCACCAGGAGTTAATACTCTAAGTTCATCACCAGATCTTAGCTTTAAACTAACTTTAGATGCAAGCTTTTCTTCATTGCCATCAGCATGCAGTAACCAATTTTCACCTTGCAAACCATCATCAGCACCATTTAAACCATAAGGAGCATAAATTCTTCTTTCTGTAAGCAGTGATAAATCTAGGTCGCCTAAAAATTTAAAGTGTCTCACAAGACCATCACCACCATTAAACTTGCCCTTTCCACCAGAATTTTTTCTAATGGAAAACTCTTTAAGTATCACTGGATAGCGTGATTCCAGAATCTCTGGATCAGTAATTCGAGTATTGGTCATATGAGTATGGACTCCTGAGGCTCCATGAAAGCCTATACCATTTATCATTCCTGCACCAGCTCCGCCACCTATAGTTTCATAGTAGCCGAAAGACTGGATTGCCGCGTCCCCTTCGCTATACTTAGGGTCCTTGCAATGACGATCACGACCAAAAATTACATTATTCATACAACCCTGTGACGCAGCGCAAACACCAAATGCTTTAAAAATCACATCAACAATTCTTTGTGAGGTTTGCACATTACCTGCAACAACTGCCTTATCTTCAGAAGGATTAAGGATTGAATTTTCTGGGACAATGATTTCAATTGGCTTTAAAAAACCTTGATTCAATGGAATATCTTTATTAATAATAGCTCTTAAACAATAAAGTATCGCTGAACTTAAAACAGCAATAGGTGTATTTAAATTGGTGTCTTGCTCAAGCGCAGTTCCAGTAAAATCAAAGATCGCTTTATTTTTATCCCTTGTAATTTTTAGATTAATTTTTGAGCCATCATCAAGAAAATCAAAGGCACTAAGCTGTGAATTTATAGTCTCTACGATGTAATCTTCAACAAGCTTCTGAGAATTTACTAAGATAAAATCCATAAACTTCAAAACAGTATCTTTTGAATATTCCTCAATCAGATCTTTTATCAAACTTATACCTTGATTATTTGATGCAACTTGAGCCCTTAAATCTGAAACATTATCTTCAAGTGATCTGGATTCTTTAAAAATTTCTCTTAGTTTATCTTCTTGAAAAATACCTTTTTCAAGTAATTTAAACGATTTAATAGCAACACCTTCTTCGCTTAGATACTTAGAAAAACTTGGCATAGAACCAGGGCTAATACCACCAATATCAGCGTGGTGAGCACGATTGGCAACGAAAAATATTAACTCGTGATTATTAAACACAGGTGTAATTACAGTCAAATCAGGTAAATGACTACCGCCCATTACCGGATGATTAGATAGAATCGTATCGCCTGGAGTAAAATTACCATTCTCAATTTGTTTTTTAACCGCATACCCCATTGAACCAAGATGCACAGGCTGATGAGGAGCATTTGCAATTAAATCAGCTTCTTTATTAAAGATTGCGCAAGAAAAATCTCTACGCTCTTTAATATTAGTTGAAATACTTGTTCTTTCAAGTGTTTTTCCCATTTGCTCTGCAATAGACATAAACCTATTTGAAAAAATTGCCAGATTAATTGGATTATTTTCTAGTTCATTTTTTTTAGATTTTTCTAAAACCAATATATTTAAATTCATATCAGAATCTAAGGAAGCACTTGAATCAGGCTCAACAACTATGGTTGCTGTATCCTGCATAATCAAAGCAGGACCAAAAATTTTAGTATCTAGAGATAAATCATCAAAATTATAAATTGGTACGTCGTACCATTTTGAATCAAAATATATTTTTGTATTACCTACTGAACTCAACTCTTTAACTAAAGATTTAATTACTTTAATTGAAGGAGGATTTTTTTCTTTCATAATCATTTTTAAAAGAATATCTTCACAAATAATCTCTCTATCTAGATTAAATCCAAATTCTCTTAGATACTGATCTTTGAATTCTCTAGCATAATCATCATCTAAAGGCTCTTTAATTAAAAATTTTGTATCAGTACCTTGATAACGAAGATTTAGACTTTTTTCAAAATAGCTTTTATCATTGGATTCAAAAGATTCACACAAATCAGAAAAAATTAAATCAATCTCTTCTTTTTTAGAAAGACTTTTTCCAAAAGCCATTTGTTTTTGAGAAGCTTTTTGAGCAAGTGAAATTCCAAAAGCACTCAAAATACCAGAATGTCTATGAATAATAATTTTTTTAATACCCAAAAGCCTTGCAACAGAAACAGCATGCTGAGCCGCTGCTCCACCAAAACAAACTAAATCATGATTACGAACATCATATCCCTTTACTGATGATACTTCTCTTATTGGTCTTGCCATTGTTTCATTAGCAACTTGAATAAAACCTTGAGCTATTTCTTCAACTGATATTTCAAGTTTATAGTCTTTCTTCAGTTTTTCAAAAGCATTATATGCAGCTTTGTAATCAAGAATCTCGTCAGCATTTGCACCAAAAACTTTAGGGAAAAAATCCGGATTTAATTTTCCTAGTACTAAATTTGCATCTGTAATTGTAAGGTAACCAGCTTTTTTATATGATATAGGTCCTGGGTTAGAACCTGCTGACTCAGGTCCCACGCGAAACAAACCATTCTCAACAAATAATCTTGAGCCTCCGCCAGCAGCTATAGTATTTATATCCAATTGAGGACTTTGTAATAACAATCCTTCAATTTCAGAATCAAAATTTAGATTTTGATCTCCATCATAACGCGACACATCAGTCGAAGTACCACCCATGTCAAAACCAATCAATGGTTTATTTTGATACATACTTCGTAGTGCAGTGACTCCACCAGCTGGACCAGAGAGTATTGAATTAAATCCTCTAAATTTATCTGGTGTCGTCAAACTACCATCTGATTTCATAAACAACAGTTCTGTGTTTTCTAATCCATCAGAGAAACATGACTTAAATTTATTAATATACCTTTTAATTATGGGAGATAAATAAGCATCAATAACTGTTGTGCTTGCTCTAGTTACATATTTAATCATCGGCACAAGTTCACAAGAAAGAGAAATCTCTTGGAAACCTAGGTCTAAAGCAAGTTCTTTTACTTTTAATTCATGGCTGGGATCTTTATATGAATGCATGAAAGCAATAGCTAGACTCTCAATACCTTGTTTTTTTAAAATTTCTAACTCTACTTTTATAGATTCTAAATTTAATTTATTTTGAACTTCATTCGTTAAAAAATATCTTTCATCAAGTTCTACAACAATCTCATAAAGTTGCTTTGCTTTTTTTATATCTAAATCAAAAATTTTTGGACGATTTTGATATGCGATTTCAAGTAAATCTTTAAAGCCCTTACTCGTTAAAAATGCGGTTCTTGCTCCTTTGCGCTCAAGAAGAGCGTTTGTAGAAACTGTTGTGCCCATTCTTATAGTCCTAATTTTATAGTCTTGATAATCTTTGGTTATTCTTTTTATAGCTTCAGCAGGAGCGTCTTCATAATTTGCGGGATCTTCAGAAAGCAATTTTAAAACCCCTTCTTTAGTTTTCTTACCGTCATTGGCACGATAAAATACATCAGTAAAAGTACCTCCACGATCAATATAAAAATCAAAGAAACAAGTAGTCATATTTTATGCAACAAGTGCATGCTCATTCATTTTAGAATACATTAAGTCTTTTTTCTCTTTAACAGGATTAACAGTATTCACGTAAGTACCATTACTTTGCTTACGCGTAAGTTTACCAAAGTGATATAAAGCGCCATTGAATAGTGGCATAATCATATTATCAATAACATCAGAATGTTCTTTTGTTAAGAAACGTTTTGCTGTATCAAATATGGCATGTGCTAAGAAGAATTGACCAGTTCGCCTTTCATCAATATCCTTTCTAAACAGTAAATCAATATCAACAAAAACTCCAACTACGTTACGAATGGTTCCTGCAATCTTATCAATTAAATTCCTTCTATTTCCATTTAGTAATCCCACCATTCCGGATATAGCCTGAACATGTGATAACAAAGCTAAGGTATGCCCTTGATCATTTTTACCTTTAAAAAGCTTTCTATTTGGTCCTATTATTGGATCTTTCCATGGGCTTGACCAAGCTTCAACAAAAAATCGTCTTGTCTCTTGCAAATTAGCAATAAAATTCTCCCACAGATTAAGACCAGGCTTAATATGAGGTAAATTAACTAAATGCAATTGTGTCGAAGCAGAACCCAAACCACGTAACAAATGATAATTAGATAATTGAGAAAAACAATTTAAAGTTGGCTCAAGAATTTTACTAATAAAGTCAAAACTGTGACCTCCTTTCCAGGCATCTATTGCTAAATCTCCGTAAATTAAAGAGTTAACAAGCTTTGTAAAACGAGTTGCATTTTTTACAAAACTAGAATCTGAATTAACTAAACCCGTCGATAAAGCTGCACCTACAACAACATGATAAAAAGAAGAGACAGCATAAGCAATTGGACTCAACTTTGAACTAATTTTTTTTCTTTGCTTATCAAAATTTGAATCTATAGTAGATTTATCATGAAGTTTAGAAATATTCTCTGCTGCTGATTGTACTTTAATCTGAACTGGCGAGCTTTCCATTTCATTAGAGATTTTCTCTAAACCCTGATTTAAAATTGGCTGATTTTGAATATTCTCAATCATTAAGCAGCCATCCCAAAAGCGTGTTCCTGCGCTTTATGTAAGTTGAAATCCTTATTAATAGAAGATTTGAGTGTTATTTCTTTTTCTAATTCTCTTTCATTTCGATCTAATCTTAATAAATGTCTTCCAAGCCCATCAAAAATAAATGTCATTGGTACAAGTAAATCTTTGGTTTTTTCAGGCACAAATCTCATGAAAAGATCACTTAATGTACCAACAGCAAGGGAAACACCAGACCAAAAGAAATTCTTTCTTCCAGATTTTAAGTGCCCAGGATTTAATTGCTCAATATCCATCATCACACCACAAATATCTCGAATAATTGTTGGTATTTCAGCTTTAGCTCCAAAGATCCATGAAAGAGCTCCAATATTAGAACCAAGACCACCAAAAATAGCCCACATACTATTTTTGTGATTTGCAAAATTCTTGACTATATCTTTAGAAAACAGATTACCAAAAAACTTATTGAGTGCTTTAAAAGTTGAAGCGACATGATCCTCAACACTATTAAAACTTTTCTTACCAACAGAATCAGCTAATGAATTACCCATATTATAAGTACCAGAAGCCGTTCCTCGAGCTAGATAGGTGTCTTGTTGTCCAACTGTAGCTGCAATGATAATATCGTTAAAGAAACCAAGTGCTGATAAAAAGTTTTTAGCATAACAACGCTCAATAATATTAATTACACTAGTTGCAATCATGAATGATTTTGTTGTAAAAGCACCAACTTTTTTAGAAATATTTTTTATACCATCATTTAAATCTAAGGCATGAGCTGTAAATGAAAATACATTTCCACCAATATTTAGCCAGTTCATCATATCAGGGAAAACTTTACTTACAAGTTTGTTATTAATAAAAGCTTCTATATAATTTTGTTCTGCGGGTTTTAGTTGTGGACTATGTAATTTTGCAATTCCCTCTGCATCAATTTGTGCGGTCTTCTTTGTCTCAGGAGCCATTAGACTAACAGCAAGCTTATTTTCAACGTGCTTTTCTTCTGGTGAAATAATTTCACCATTTGGTATTTTCTTTAAATCCTCAATATGAGGATTTATCACTGTCATATTATTTGACATTATTTTTTGATACATACAAAATCAGGATATTAGGCCCTGATATTAGTCATTACCTAGTCGCATAATAAGACCAGGCTTAGCTTTTTATATGTATTACCCTTTTTCAAAGGTAGAGATTATTATACATAATTATGTATATATATGATTCTTAAGGCTTAAGAAATAGTCCTGCTGGGGTCTGACCCCAAAAACCTTAACCTAGGTTAAGAAAAATGGGGTCAGACCCCAGTGGAATGATAAAATCTCTAATTATGACCACAGAAATTCAAGAAAAGTCGACAATGGAATACCCAAAGATACTTGTTGGGAAAAAAGCACTAGTATCAGGTGTTGCAAATAAAAGAAGTATTGCTTGGGGAATCGCGCAAGCTTTGCATGCTGCTGGAGCAGATATTATTTTCACTTATCAAGGTGAAAGATTAAAACCTGAGCTTGAAAAAGTATGCGAGGGGGTTATCGATAATCCTAAAATGGTTGAACTTGACGTAACAAATGATGATCAACTAGATGCAGCTTTTGACACTGTTGCCAAAGAATTTGATGGCAAACTTGACATGATGGTTCACTGTTTGGCGTTTGCTCCAAAAGAAACTCTACAAGGTGGTTACGTTGATACTCAGCGCGCGCATTATGCTATGGCACAGGATATATCATCTTACTCGCTTGCTGCTATGAGCCGCAAAGCAAGACCCCTTATGCAGAAAGCTGGTGGTGGATCTATCATCACACTTACTTACCTAGGTGCAGAAAAAGTAATCCAAAACTACAACATGATGGGCATCGCAAAAGCTGCTCTTGAAGCTGGTACAAGATATCTTGCTTCAGATTTAGGACCTGACAATATTCGTGTGAATGCAATTTCAGCTGGACCTGTTAAAACACTTGCTGGAAGAGGGATTGCTGATTTCACTACAATGCTTAACCATCACGCTGAGAAATCTTGTCTAAAAAGAAATGTCACTACTGAAGAGATCGGTGGCACAGCACTCTTTTTACTAAGCCCACTTTCAGGTGGAATTACAGGTGAAGTGCTTCACGTTGACTGTGGTTACAGTATTAAAGGCTAAGTCTTTAGTTTAAAACTATAATAATCTATCTCGGTTTGATTTTTAGGACTATTCCAAAAATTATTTCCAGATACATCATAAACTCTCACATAAAGTTCTTTACGTTCCTTATCTAAACGGCAATACCAAAACTCTCTTCTATGATCAGAACTAGAATTTAATTTCATAGCCTGTTCAAGACGATTTTTTGTCACATTAAATCTAAAAGTAGTTTTACCAAAAGACCTTTTAGCATCATCTAATGTTACTTTAATATCTACGTAAACTGGCTTACAATCTTTATCAGTATATTTAAGATGATATGGCTTGCGTGAATTTACTTGATCACAATTATAATCAGGAGAACTTATACCATCTCTTTTTGAGCTTGTTAATCTTTCTGCTAAAAACTTTCTTGTAAGTACTGCTTGTGCAATCAATTGTCTATCCTCTAATTCAGGCTTATCATTTCTCATAGAAACCGTTCTAGGACTTTGATACTTAGACTCTAATTCATCAAGCAATGGATTAGCTTTAAAAGTCATATCATAATATAATTTATAATCAGAACCCACTGTCACTTGAAATCTACTTGGCTTGAACTCCAATTGTTCTGGTCTGAGTTTTTTAATAGAAGGGTTTTTAGTATTTAATGCATTCACAAACCAAAAAAAATATTTCTTAGCATTTGCAATCGCTGTTTCGTATTGATTTCTAGCAATATACCAAGTAGATGGAGCAAAGACGTTTTTGTAACTTGATTTCACTTCATGAAATTCTTCTTGTCCATTATTATTAATAGTTCGAATATCATAGCCCAATCTCTGATTCTTCAATGAAGCATGAATCACTGTTTTATACTCGGGATCAGTTCTCAGAGTTCGTAAAACTAATTTCTCACCTCTTTTACCATGAGAGGTTTTTTTAGTGCGAATTTTAGCAGCTTTATTAATAGCAATGACAGCATCAGAGGGCGATTAATTAATAACTCTAGCAGCCATTCCAGCTAACAATTATCGCATATTATCTAAAATCAAATCGTCAAATCTCTTTTGAAACCAAAAAAGATGATGTGGATTATGAAAACCATAAGTCATATCTAAAAGTTTAACATTCGGGAATTTCACCCCAATTTGCTTAATTAAAACATCATCACAAACTGGATCTGGCTCACCATAAGTAAAATAAAGATTCTCGTAAGCACTAAAGTCTGATTTTAAATTTTCAAAAATATCTTGCCATGTTTCATAGTAATGGATCAGACTTTCAAATTCTCTTAGACTTGCTTTCCAAAAACTAGAATGCATAATAATAATGTTTAAAAATAGATTTATTGGATTAATAAAAAAATTTCCATATCCAAATTGAAAAAGTTTTTTTAGAGAATGCAGTAATGGTTCAAGCCACCAATGAACACAATATCTATGTATTAGTAAAATCACTTCAATCAACCAATAATAAGCCTTAAAAGCATTTAAGGCTTTTGATTCACAGGGCATTTGGATAAGAAATATTTTGATCTTTTTAAATAAGTTTTGTAATCTTTGATTTTGACATTTAGCAAGTACATTAAACATAAGCATGGCACCCATTGAATGTGACATTATGACCGTCTCTTCATTAACTAAATTATCAAGTGCTGTTTCGATCGCTTCCGTGCGAACTTCTATACTGGGATAATTTGCAGCATCCAAGTCAAGAAAACCAACTTGCCAACCTTGCTTTTCATAAAATTTAATTTGATCAAACCAATTCAAACGATCTGAGCAGGAGCCTGGGATGATGATTAAATTCTTTCTAAGGTTTCTTTCCATCACAAGGTTTATTGTAGAGCGCGTATAAAAGTGCTAGAACAAGGCACGAAAAAATTTTGAAACCAGAGTTTACTGGTAGTAAATGAGGATTTCAAAATCTTTGAGTAACGAAGTTATCGCGCTTTTAGACCAGCTCTATACTAAAGATTCAGCTCTTTCGAAATCTTCTTGAGTAGGTAGTTTGAAATCGCCTCTTTCATCAAAGCCAGCACTTCTTTCACGATCAAATTTCTCAAACTGTTCTTTTGCAACTTTATCAGCTACTTTTGCATAGCGCAAAGTAGTTCTTATATCTGAGTGACCAGCAAGCTTTTGTAGAACTCTAATATCGATATGTCCAACTCTCTCAGTACAGAAAGTATGTCTAAGTTGATGAATAGTCAAAGGTGTATCGTCAGCGTTTTTCAAACTACGAGCCGCTTGCTTAAACAATTGGTTTGCTCTATGGTAACCAAGACGAGTTCCATTATTTGTAGTAAATAAAGCACCCTCATTACGTAAAGCTTGAGCTTCTTCGATAGTTTTTGCTTTAAACAAAACTGCTCTATCAGGTACACGCTTCTCTAAATATTTTCTAAAAAGCTTTTCAGTAACTTTTGATAAATAGGTAACTCTTGGTCTATTACCTTTACCAGCCCTTATTTGGACAACACCATTTCTAATATCTTGAACATTTAAAGCAAGTGCTTCTGAAATTCTCAAACCACTGTTGTAGAGCAAATCAAACAAGAACTCTTCTCTTATAGTTTTTGCATTAGACATAATTTTTTGGATAGTTTCTTTTTCTAAGTAACGGATAATATCCTTAGAATTAGCTTCTCCTGCATCTTTGTTAGGCTTTCTTCTAATTACATTTTTAATTGGATTTTCAATAAGTTTTGATTCACGAATAAGGAAGTTGAAGAAACAGCTAATAGTCGCATAGTGCCTATTTTGAGTTGAAACGCTAACTCTCTTGCCGGATCTAGTTGTTAGAGATTCTAAATAATCTTTTATTTCTTGTGAACTTAATTCAAGTACATTTCTTTCACCAAAAACCTCAGTGAATTTTTCTAAATCAAGCCTATAAGCTTTGATCGTATCATTGTCTTTTTCAAGATCAGAGATGTATTTTTCAATTAAATCCTTAACCTTCTGGTTTTCTTCTTTCACTTATCAATCCTTTTTGAGATCTTATCCCGAACTTCCCCTACTATTATATAACAAAATAACAATAAAAGACAATAATAAGCCAGCAATGATTCCTTTATTAAATAATTAAAACGAGCGATTAACCCTGGCCAATGTAAGAGTTTAATGCTGTACTGGAATGTTGTGGTAGCAACAAATACAAGCTTCAAGAATTTATTTACAGGTTTCAGCGAGACAGTAAGCCAAATCCCCGATTTCAGAACATTAGAAAAGAAGATTAAATATACGGTGCACGAAATTTACAGCAGTGCATTTGCCATGATGTATTTTCAAGATCCTTCATTAAATCATTTTCAAAAGAGAATGAAAGAAGCAACGAATCAATCAAATTTAGGAACTATGTTTAAGGTTGAGAATATACCTCAGCAAAAGCGCATGAGAACTTTTATTGACAGGATTGAACCCAAATATCTTTATCCAGCATTCCCAGATATTGTTCGACGATTAGACAAAGCAAAACTATTAGATCAGTTTCAATTCAAAGGAAGATTTTTATGCCCGATGGATGGAACACAATTTTTTCACACTAAACATGAAGGAACAGGTTGTAAGCATTGCTTAACAAAAAAACATAGAAATGGCACAGTGAGTTACTCTCACTCAGTTGTAGTACCTATGATAGTTCACCCTGAGCAAAAACAAGTACTTCCTTTAATATCCGAGGAAATCAGAAATGAAGATGGAAAGAAGAAACAAGACTGTGAGATCAATGCTTCTAAAAGATTAATTCCAAAGCTTAAGGAAAATTATCCGGGGTATCGTCTAGTGATTTTAGGAGACGGTTTGTATGCTAAACAAACTCTCATAGACTTAATTACAGAGAATGAATATGATTTTATGCTTACAGTCAGTCCTGATTACAATGTTGGTTTTTTAGAAGAAGTCGAGAGACGTAGAGGAGCTGGTAGGGTTCAAAATATTGAGATCAACAAGAAAGGGAAAGAATATCATTATGAATGGGCGTCAAGCATTGCCTTTAAAAAGACAGGTGAGACTATTGACGCTAACTATATTGGTCTAACCATTACTGATTCAAAGACAGGAGCGATAACTTACAAAAATACTTGGGTGACAAATTTAGAACTTGCGGAAGAAGATATTATAGATTTAGTTGCAGCAGCTCGCAGTAGATGGAAGGTTGAGAACGAAGGATTTAATATTTTAAAAAATCATGATTATGAATTGGAACATAATTATGGACATGGAGCAGAAAATTTAGCCTTTAATTTTTTCCAGCTTACCCTGCTGGCACATTTGTATCATCAGGCACACGAGCTTGGTGATAAGCAATATCAAAAACTTAGAGAAATAAAAGAAACAAAGAAAAACTTTTGGGATTCAATTCGGGCTGCTATACGCAATATATTGTTTTTTGAGTGGGAGGATTTACTTAAATACTTACTAAATCCTCCAGAGGTTACATATGATCCGGTTTCTGGAACTCTCGTTGCAAACAGTTCTTAAAGTAATCGGCTGATCTCTTCACAAGGCAATGCCCTTGTTGATTTTGCACGCATTCTTTACACAATCCTTGAACTTTATTGTTAAGAATCCTTCAAACCACTAATTCCTGTTGATTAAATAAATTTAAGGAATTATTACTG
>CAIYXB010000209.1 GCA_903930015.1 uncultured bacterium
TGCAACAACTTTAATTAACATTAGACCTTTTGTGAAAGTCGGAATTATCCTTAGCGCAACTTCCGCCGAGTGGCGTCGTTGCGACCTTTTTTCGGGCGACATCTACTGCGAAACGATGTTTCGCAAGATGTCTATTGGTTCAATCTTTTTAATGGCTCTCCAGATATTTGAAACATCTAGTCCAAACAGAAAACCTAAAAACTCATAAGTTACATAAGTTCTGTAATATATCAAAGTTGCAAGTAGAATGTCTCTAAGACCATCTAATTTTGAAGGTCTACCATCTCGTTTTTTTGATTCTTGTAATTCTTCCCACTTAGGCTCTAGTTTTTTTGCGATAATCTCAAAATCCTTAACCTCTAAACCACTCAATTTCTGGAAGACCCTTGGCTTATTTACTAGTTTTTTGTAGCTAATGCTCATATTTACTTAGACGTAAACTACAGCATTTTGTGGCCATATTAACTAAATTTTATTCTTTCGCAAAAAATCTAGTACAATGGGTGCACTACAACTTGACCCCATACTTCTATAATTCCAAAGTATCTAAAACAAAGTAACTCAATATTAACTTGCAACATAACTAGAACGAGGATCAAGGTAACCATTTATAAATGATAGTTTTAGATCTAGACTAGCTATATTAGCTCTCTTGCGTCTTAGAGATGTTAAAGCATAAGTTTGGAAACTCACATCTTCTGCTGCCTTTTTAACAATATCAATTACTTCTTTAGGAAGATCTTGTGAATTTTCACCTAGTAATAATCTAAGCTTTTCTCCTCGCTTGTCATATTCAATTTTAAACTTAAAATCTTGAAAAACACGCTTACCTTCAGAGCTCTCTAATTCAATAAAATTACCCACATTATATATAAACAATGGTGTCAACAGCGGTCTTTCATCGTTCACATTATTAGGAATCCTAATTTGTTGAGAACTCACCTCTAAGTCAATCATTGGTTGAGCTCTTTGTTCATTTTCACGAAGACTTCCATTTTGCTTTGAAGCCCCCAGAAGTCTTTCCAGAAAGCCTTTTCTTGGTAAGGTCTTTTCGACAGTATTACCTTCTGACTCTACTGGAGACTCACCATTAAGCTTATAAACTTGTCTTGAATTAGAATCTTCTTTTACTGGAACCAAAATATCTCTGCTATTAATCCAAATATTTACTGCAGCTTGAGTGTCTGGAGCTCTAAAACCTATAGCAACAGCGTTTTCAGCTCCGTTCCTCAATAAAGCTTCTCTAGCTTCTTTAGGTAATTGTGCTAATTTTTCTGAATTATCCAAATCAGCCTTGGAAGCTGTACCAACAACTAATATTGAAGGATCATTAGTCAAGGTTTCTGCTACTGAGACTTTTTCATTAGTAGGCAACATTACTGGTTGTTTTAAATCGACACTAGAATCACCAATTTGATCTGAATACTTCTGCAAGATTTCCCCTATTGCTTTAGGTCTGAAACCAGTTGCTGCAATTCCATAATCAGCAACTATTCTATTACCTGCGTTGTCAGTAATTACATTTCCATTCGAATCCAAAAAGACTAAAGATCTATCCATTGGTTCACCTTCTTCAGAAGCATAATCAACATCAGCAACTTTTGAATTTACAATCTCAATAAAATTACCTCTACCATTTCTTGGTTTTAAGTCACTAATTTGTGCATACCTTGGTCTTGCACTTAAATCTTGACTTGTAATAACGTAAAGCTTTTTAAAATTTTGAACTTCCGGATTTGCATCCTTAAATAAATTGCCAATATTTTCAATCAAAGTATCTGCTGAATTACCACCCCCCCATATAACTAAAGTATTTCCATTAATGATTCTCTCTGGACCATTATATCTACTCGATAAAGCTTTAAAAGCATCCAAGGTTTTTGTAATTTTAGGTAAAGTTTGGTCTTGAGTATCTTCAATAACTTTTTTTGCTCTTGAACCTTCTAGATCGAAGCCATAACCATCTTCTCCTAATCCACTTGAGATAAATAATGCGTCGGTTCTAAGCCTTAGCAAACTTTTTTCTTCATTTGCTTGCGTAACTTCAAGAGTAACAATTTTATCTCCTTGGCTATCAGGGTCCCTATTTTTATCAATACTTATAAGCTTAGTTGAAAGAGCAACATTATTGGTTAAGACTGAAGTTTGCATTGATAAAATCAACTGTAGTTCTTCGTTAGTTGGATATCTAGCTTTAGATATATCATCTGGTGTAGGCAAAAAATCAACTGTAGTATTAATACTCCCAGCTCTAGTTTCTTCACCTTTTCTCCTTTCACCTGGAAACCATCTAGTTGGATTACCATAAGCTCTGACGGTTTTTAGCTCATTGCCATTTGGAAAATCTGGCATAGTTCTACCTTCATTACCTCTTGAGTTTGCACTATTTAAATCCCAAGCTGGTCCTTCTGGAACTGCAAAAGGTCCACCTGGTTGAGCTCCAGCATCAATTACTAAAGTTTGCCTTGCTAAATTTGGATTATTGCGAACCAGCTCTCCTAGCGCTGTGACACCGTCTGGACCTAAACCAACTTGAATAAGAGGTACGTAATCACCATCTTTAAGATTAGCCAAAGTGTTTTCTGATACTTTGTTGAAGTGCTGCCTTAAAAATTCAGAAGTTTCTCCAGGGCTTACTGAAGCACACGCAACCATGTATGGATTTAAGGTTGATAATATTTCAACAGATTTCAAATATCTTTCTTCCGTTGGAGTTAATTCACGTTGTTTCTTAAGTTGGCCAAGTCTTAATTCAAACTGTAGTCTTGGATTTATCCCTTGATTAGCATTACTATTCAGGAAACGAGCTATTTGCATGGATGTTTTCGGATCAGCCCTTAATGATTCCACTAATGGATATATAGTAGCTAAGAACCTGTTCCTTATATGATTCCATGCTGGCTTATTACTACCTAACTCAGGTGCAACAAACTTTTTCTCAAGCCTTTCTTGCTCTAGCTTTTCAATTCCTGGTCTAAATTGAGCATCAAATTCTTGTGGACGGTTAGAAGCTGCCATTTCTTGAGTCATTGCAAGTAAGCGATTTCTAGTTTCTACTCTTTGAGCAGTATCAGAAGGTAAGCTTTGCAATTGCTGCATTATTTGACTCATATTATCAGTTGGTAAGCTCGTCCTAAAATCAACTGTTGCAGCTAAGTCTCCAACCGCTTGCAATTCATCTTTAATTTCAGCAGTAGGGTCAGTTAATCTCCTTGAATCCGAGACTACAGCTGAGACTGATTCTTTAATTTGTGCTAATCGCTGTGTATAATCAAAATCTCCAGCAGAAGGTCTAACAATAGCTTGTTTTAAATTTCCACTAATTGCATTATAGTTAATGGTTGACTGGTTTAATGTTTGGTAAAGTTCAATTTCTAATGAATCTAATTCTACTTGGTATATTAGTTGCACAACAGCTAAAGCGGATTCTTTAACTAATTTGTCTTGAGATTTTAATAAAATTCCTAAATTTTTTAATACAAAACTAGTATTTTGATTTCCAGAATTTGCTTCATTTACAGTAAGAATTTCTTGTGCAGCTTCTAAGACTCTTGTTAATTCATTACTGCTATTAACTGTAGCACCAAGAGTAGCTTTCAGTTGAACATCAGATATTTCTTTGCCTTCATAAGATGCAATGGTTTGACTCAATTGACTATCACTCGCTGCGTTGAGAATACCAGCGTATACTTCAATTTGTAATTGTCTTTGTCCATCAGTTTGCTTAATTTGCTCAATTAAACCGTTTACTCTATTTTTGAGACCGTCATCTTCAGCCATAACAGCTTGCAGTCTTCCTAAAGTGTTAGTATCGTTATCTCTTAAATATTCTATCAACCCAGATTTAACAGACTGATTAATTCCCGGATCTCGCAGCAAACCATTTAAATCTTTCAAAAAATTTAAATCACTCTGATCTAATTTAGCATCACCAACTGCTGATTGTCTAATCGGATTACCATCACTAAAATTTATATTTTTACTACCATCCTCAAGATTTCCATTATAGAATCTTGGAGCAACCAATCCTGCTAATTGTTCTGTAGCTGTAATCTTTCCTCTTAAAATATTTTCTAAAGCAAAACTAAAACCTTTAGACTCTTGTCTTAAACTATCTGACTTAGAACTGATTGATGCACGTAAAGAATTCTTTTCTTTAATAGCTTTAATAACCTTCTCTAAAGTTGGAATATCAGATTGCCTTAATCTAGCATCACCAACTGCTGATTGTCTAATCGGATTACCATCACTAAAATTTATATCTTTACTACCACCATCAAGATTTCCATTATAGAATCTTGGAGCAACCAATCCTGCTAATTGCTCTGTAGCTGTAATTTTTCCTCTTAAAATATTTTCTAAGGCAAAACTAAAACCTTTAGACTCTTGTCTTAAACTATCTGACTGTAATGTCCCGCGAAAAAGGGCCAAAATAAATTAAAAACTTTTCCTTCCTAAGATCGTCTATAAGATAATAAGGAGAAAAGAATGTCAAGAAAATATAAACAAACAAGTTCCGAGATTAA
>CAIYXB010000210.1 GCA_903930015.1 uncultured bacterium
CTTTCATATTAAAAAGCGTAAGCTTTTTAAGAGATGAAGGATCGAAGTTTCAACTTCTTAGCAGGAAGCCCAGAAACAAATGAATATGGACAGATGGCTGAGTTGGCTGAAAGCGGCTTCCTGCTAAGAAGTTGTACGGATGTTAAGTCTGTACCGAGAGTTCGAATCTCTCTCTGTCCGCCATTAAAAAAGAAAGCCACCTCTATCTGGGGTGGCTTTCTTTTTTGTTGTCTGAAGAAGAATTTGAATTTTGCTTACTTAGGATTTTAATCCTGGTGCCGAGAATGTGCGGTCGTGAGGAAACGATGATTAATAAAATTTATACCTTAGCCCGCACTATACAGCGTAAAATTGCGAAGCAATTTAGCTGTATAAATCTCTCTCTGTCCGCCATTAAAAGCTGTATCCTTTTCATTGATTGAGTTTCAAGCGAATTACCCCGCGTTTAGCGGGGATCTTTAAAGACAAACACACTAGAGTACTGCGATTGGCTCTCGGACGTTTAATAATTTGCTAATGAAAGTTTTAAATTACTCAAGTACTAGCATTGCTCTTGAAATCTCTGCACACATCGGCACGTTCCAGCCACATAATCGCTTATTTTTAAGGTATCTTTAAATCCACTGAAAGTGTAAATTGCCAGCACTAAGCCATTTTAATTAATCCTCAAACTTCAATAGTTTATTTTTCACAATTTCAAGTGATTGATGCAATTTTGCCTGCAAAATTTCTTTCGGTGGTAATTGAGTTAAATAGTCAGCTACTCTGATATTGCTTGCATCAAGCTGTAGCAATTCAATATGTTCATCATTCTTACCAGCACATAGGATGAGACCTATTGGTGAGTTCTCTCCTTCAACTAATTCATGCTTTTCTAGATACCGTAGATAGAGCTCCATTTGTCCTTTATAACCAGCTTCAAATTCTCCAATTTTTAAATCTATTGCAACAAGTGATTTGAGACGACGATGATAAAAGAGTAAGTCTATATAGTAATCTCGATCATCAATTGTTATACGTTTCTGTCTAGCAATAAAGGCAAAGTCTTGTCCAAATTCTGCGATGAATTTTTGTAGCTCGGTCAAAATTGCTGATTCTAAATCCCTTTCTGAGTATGTATCGCTAAGTCCAAGAAAATCTAAGAAATAGGGATCTCTAAAGACCAATTCCGGAGAGAGTTTACCTTCTTCTCTTAAAATTTCGATATCATTTTTAATTGTGTCTTGAGGTTTCTTGGATATAGCAGTTCTTTCAAATAGCATTGAATTAATCCTTTCTTGTAGCTGTCTAACTGACCAATTTTCAAGCTTACATAATTCAATGTAAAAATTACGTTTTAATGGATCTTCAATACTGATAATAAGTCTCAAATGTGACCAGCTTAATTTTGCACACACTGTGTGCAAAATCTCTTTATCTGGAAAACTCTCAGCAATTTTTAAACAATATGCCAACTGCCTCGCGCTCCAACCTTTACCCTATTTAAGAGTTAAATGTTCAGCCAATCCTTTGATAATTTTCTTACCGTATTCAGCTCTTTCTTCATTAAGAATTTCTACTTTAATGCGCTTACCAACCTGCCAGTATAATATGGTCATTGTTGAATTAACAGTCACAGCCACTGACTGGCGTGCAGAATCTATTAACTTTCTCAAATCTTTGAGTAGTACATTGCTGACTTCTTTTTCTATTTTATTTAACTTCGGCATTGGTAACAATTATAACGTTTTGCTTAGTAAAACGTAGGTTCTTTCTCCAACTCATCATAGAGTTTTTTGCGATTCTTAAACATCCTATCGAGGTAAGATACTTTTACGTCTCTATAGTCATAGATTGACCTAAAGCTTTCTTTCGAGTGAAGTATTCTACCCATATACTGTATTAATTTCCCTTTGAATGAAAATGGATAAACCAAAAATAAGCTGCTGATATTTTTAAAATTAGTACCTTCACCTACATATTGTCCAGTCGCAATTATTACTTGATAGTGCCCTGAGTCGACCTGTTTCTCTTTACTACGTCTTTGTTTTGCTCCTAAATTACCAGTCAGGGTGATGGTTTCAAAATCCTTCTTGAGATAAAGATTAAGTATATCTACGTGTTCTTTTCTTTCTGTAAGTATTAGACATCTTTTACCCGCGTTAATTTCAGCAATAACATCATTTATGATTTGTTCATTTCTTGTGGTATCGAATATTAATGCTTTAGACATTAGTTGATAATATTTAGTTGCAACTTTAAAAGGGAATGACAGACTAGTTTCTTTGATAATAATTTCAACTTGACTATCATTAGCTTCAGTCCTTTCATCAAAGAATGAATCGGTCCCTTCTTTGATCACAGTATTTTGCTTCTTAATGACAGTATGAATGATAGATCCGAGGTATATAAAAATTAATTTCTCATCATTATGTTTTCGTATTGGTGTGGCTGTCAATCCATAGAGGTAGTAAGGGTTTAGTTTGGTTATAGCAGATCTAAACATCTTTGCTGGCATATGGTGACACTCGTCTATAATGACTGTTCCAAAAGCATTAGCCAACTCCTCAGTTTCTTCCATTTTTGCAAGAGACTGTACCATAGCTACAGTAATTGGTGATTTGATAGATTTTGAATTACTTCCAATTTTGCCAATTTTCTTTTTCTGGATTTCAAGAAAGCTTTGGATTCTTTCGATCCACTGATCATAAATTTGTTTTCTGTGAACAACTATTAACGCTGGTTGTTTTAGCTTAGCCATTAAAGAAATACCTATAATAGTTTTGCCTGAACCTGGAGGCGCCACTAAAACACCATGATCTCTCTTAAGCATTTCTTGAACTGCTTCAAGCTGATAATCATATAAATCAAAACTAGGTTTGAGCTTAATAGGATCTAGTGTAATTCTTTTATCAATCAAAGAATATTTTATTTGTTGATCTTCCAGATATTTTACTAATTGCTCTTGAAAACCTCTAGGTAAATAAACTGTGTCATCATCTGTATTTATGGTTTTGAAAAATTTCTCTATGTCATAAGTTGGCAAACCCATTCGTTGTTTGACTGCCCACTCAGTGTTAAAGAAGTTTAGATTATCAGTCAGGAAACTAATTAATCCAGGTGTCAAAGAATCCTTTTGAATAGCAAGCGATGAACTTATCGTAAGAGGGATTATACCTTCGTGTTTAGCTGAAGTAATATGAGGTTGCATATTACTGTTGGTAAACTGATTAAACAATTCTTCTAATCGGTCTCTGCTAACTTGTTTAATTGACTGTAATACAACCCACTGATCTTCAAAAGCTTTGAAATTATTTGCGACATCGATAAAAACACTATTTTGATTTTCTCTAGCTTTGCCTTGAAGTGGAAGTGCTATCAAATTACCAAACCCCCTTTTAGAGAGAAAATCTTGGTTGGGAAATAATCTATCAAAGCTTTCTTCTTTATCGAAAGTATCTATTAATTCAGCTTCTTTTATGATCTTCAAAAATATTTTTCTGATTTTGTGAGCAGTATATGGTTCTTCCAGAAACCACCAAACATGAGCTCCATTACCAGAACGTGATCGCTCTACGTAACAAGGTAAATCGTAATGAGTTGATTTATCAACTAATGCCAATACATCATCTTGCCAGCCTTCACCATCAAAATCAGCTGCAATGAAGTTTGTAGTATTGTCTTGAAGAATGGTATAAATGCCAATAACTCTATTGCCTCTGAGGTGATCTTCTATAAGCCGATCTGTAAGCGGTAAATATTGTGTTTTAGCTCTGTCTGTATAAGATGGGTAGTAAGCTGATTTTTGACCATCTGAGCTTTCCCACCTTTGAGCAAAGACGTCATCTCTACCCTTGAATAATGACCTAAAAAGCTCTATTTTTTGTTCTTTTGTGAGTATGGCTATATCTTCCACGCTAGCTCTATTTTAAATTAACTAAGACGATTATGTTGCTTATAATTACAGAATGCCATTGATTTCCTATTGTTCCTTGTCTTTTGATTGAATTTAATAGATCGCGCACGTTCGCAGCTGTGGCATTAGAACATCTAATTTATTCAAGTACTTGCAAGAGCTTTGAAAACTCTGCACAAATTGGCACGTTCCAGCCACGCGATCGCAAATAAATCGAGGGTAGGCAGAGCTACCGAGAGTTCGAATCTCTCTCTGTCCGCTATTTCACAGCGTGCTCAGGCACAAAGCCCACATGGGCAAGCTCGCAGCCCTTCGGGCTGCTCGCCCCACTCACCGCTTCGCGGTTCGTGGTAAGCGGTGTAACGGCAACGGAAAAGCTATCGCTTCTCTCGTTGCCGTAAACCCCGCTCTCTAGCTTAGTTTTACAGTTTTTTTTGAGATGAGTCTTATTAGGGCTGCTGCACTTCTCAGTCAGCGTAAGCACTTCACGAAAGAAAATAAAGGGTTTATGGAAGTCGAGACTATAGTTTTGCTTAGCTAAAACCTGGTTCGAACCTGTCTTTTTTAGAATTTGATACATTCCAGTAAAATCTCTCTCAGAAATTTTATGATGAGCTTGATTACTGGTTTTGAAAGCTTCAGCTACGGGTTCGAACCATGCGCTTCCCTTTTTAGTAATTTCTTGAATTTGATCTTTTAATTGAGCCGAGTCATTTACAATCTTGTTTTTCTTAGTCGTGTATTCTTCAGAATCAATCCCACCATCGATATGGATATCGAGTAGTTTCTCAAGTTTTGCTCTGTTTATTTCAAGATCTTCGTCTAATTCCTTGATCTGAACATCAAGATTACCTTCTTCTTCGTTTCTCCAGGCTGTGATTTCACGTCTGCACCATTCATAGAGCCGATCATCGATTGCTATTTCTGAAACTAAAGATTCTATCTGAGGAGCAAGATCTTTTTCATTGATAGCACGCTCACTACACTTACAAGTTTTGGATTTCTTGGAACAGCGATAGTATCTGATTTCTTACGGTGATAATCATTAACTATGCTGTAACCACACTCTCCGCATTGTCCTAGTTCACTAAACAAGAAGCCTTTTGTGCTTTTTCTTTCTTCAGTCCAGTTTACTGGTCTGTATTTGGTTTCTAATTGCTTTTGTACTTTATCAAAGAGAACTTTTGAGATCATAGCTGGATGAGAACCAGGATACAGTTCGCCCTTGAGTCTAAAGACTCCATAGTAGAAAGGATTAGTAAGCATTCTTTGTATGGTCGTGTAGTGAATTTTATTTCCGCTTCTAGTCTTGATTCCAGCTCGGAAGAGCTTGCTGACTATATCAGGGAAGCTTAATCTCGCTTCTGCATAATCTACGAAGATACTTTTTATTAATTCAAAACTTTCAGGATCAGCTTCTATATTTCTTTTCTTAAGATTATTGATATAGCCAAGTGGTGCAGGTCCAGGAAACTCTCCTCTGCGAATTTTTTCTCTATTACCTCTCTTCACGCTTTCAGAAAGATTATCAACGTAAAGTTTCCCAACAGAGAATGCTAGAGACAGATTGAATAAGCCATGAGGTCCAGCCTCGAAATGGAAACTAGGAACCTTGAGATCTTTAATCACTCCTTGATCTACAAGATGAATGATTTTTCCGCCCTCGATTGCGTTACGAGAGATC
>CAIYXB010000211.1 GCA_903930015.1 uncultured bacterium
ACAAGCATCCTTAAATCAAGTTTTCTTGTGCTTATTGCAAAAATAATTGTTTTGATGACTTGAGCAACAATATTACTTATAACTAAAGAGAAAAGAACTTCGTAACCGTTGGAATTAATTTTTTCGTAAAATGACATAATCTGCGACAATAAATAGTTTATCAGTAAAGAGTTTTTTGTCATTTAAAACTTCTTTTGCTTCATTTATTAGCTCATTTGCAAAGTTTTTTGCTCCATCTAAGCCAAGCTTCTTGACGTAAGTCTGCTTATTTTGAGCTAAATCTTTTCCGGCAGTCTTTCCTAAATCATCCGTCGTAGCTGTTTCATCTAAAATATCATCTATAACTTGAAAAGCTAGACCTAGATTTTTTGAATATTGCTCAAGTGCTTTCAATTGGGTCTCATTTGCACCTGAAGCTCTTGCAGCCTCAACTACACTTAATTTAATTAATGCTCCTGTCTTTAATTCTTGCATTCTTTGGGTCATTGAGTAATCTTGGGCTTTCTCTTTGGATAGTGAAAGGTCTAAACTTTGACCTAAAATCATCTCTTGAATTGCCAAATTGAAATTATTTATAATTTCAAGCTTAGGACCAGCTTCTAGAACTAGTTTGTTTAAAATTAGCAATGGATGAACAAGCAAAAGATCTCCAGCTAAAAGAGCGTTGTCTTCTCCATAAACTTTATGATTAGAGGGCTTTCCGCGACGCAAATCATCATCATCCATACAAGGTAAATCATCATGAATCAAAGACCCGCTGTGTACAAGCTCAACGGCAATTGCAAGTGGCAGTGCTGGGTTATTTTTTCCTAGACTTTGCTTCTTCTGCATTACTGCTTCTGCTGTAATCATAGAAAGAATTGCTCTAAGTCTTTTTCCACCGTTAGCTACAGAATAAGAAACACAATCATGCATAACAGAAGTTTTATACTCACTAAGTGGATGCTCTGATAAAAGCCTTTCTAGACTTTGATCTATAAAGTCTTTGTATTCAGTGACTAAGTCTTTAATTGAGTATGCAGTCATCTCTGGCATTGAAATATTTTAACATTAGTGGTGACCAAGTATATATTGAGTTGCCTAAGATCGCCTCGTCATTGGTGTAAAGGTCACATAATTCGTTGACAGTTACTCAATAATTGAGACAAAGCTATTGGTGTTAATTGAGTCTAATTGCAATCAAATGAAATCACCTTTTTTCGAAGCATTTGCGTAAGCTCATGCAAGACCTGTTGCGAAATAAAATATTTCGCAAGACAGGTCTATAAAAATTATAAAACCGAAGGTTTTATATAGAATGGACGTGTAATTTTTATTACGCGACCATTCTGCAATAAAAAGAGTGATTTCATTTGAATATTGCAATAAAGTTAATGATTACAACTTAAACTATCAATAAATTACGTAACCATTACAGCAATGATGTGTCGCAAAAAGACCCGGTCGTGGAGGGGCAAAACTAGAATTCTAAAACAGAAGCCCCCCAAGTAAGACCAGCACCAAAACCGACTAAAGCTAATTTCTGTCTTTTACTTGGATTAAATTTAATTGTGCCAAGAGCGAGTGCTTCATCCATAGCTATTGGAATGCTCGCTGCACTTGTATTACCAAAATGATCGATATTACAAATGAATTTCTCTAATGGGATTTTAAATCTTTTTGCTGCACTTTGAATAATTCTCATGTTCGCTTGATGTGGTATAAACCAATCTATGTCTTGAGGTTCAACTCCTGCTTGCGCGCAAGCATTCTCCAGTGCTTCAGGCACAGCTTTAACCGCAAATTGATATACAGCTTGTCCGTCCATATAAACCATCGCTTGTTTTTCAGTAATTTGCTCTTGCGACAAAGGATACTTACCACCAGTGTTTGGTACGTTCAAAGAACACTCAACATCACCTTTTGACTTTATAAAAAATGATTTGAAAGCATCATCATCACACTGAGTTAAAAGACAAGCACCAGCACCATCACCAAAAAGAATCGCTGTTCTTCTATCAGACCAATCGGTAAACCTAGACATAATGTCCACGCCAACCACAAGGACGTTTTTGTACTGTCCAACTTTTATATAGTTATAAGCGCTATTTAAAGCAAAAATAAAACCAGAACAAGCTGCAGAAAGGTCAAATGCCGTAGCATTAACTGCTCCAATTTTTGCTTGTATTAAGCATGCCGTAGAAGGAAATAAATAATCACCGGTTGCTGTTGCGCAGATAATCAAATCAATATCCTCAACATTAATTTGTTTGTCGTTGTATTTAGAAGATGATTCTATTGCTTTAAGAGCAGCTTCTGCACCTAAGGAAACAGCATTTTCTCCCAAATCAGGGTCAACAACACGTCTTTCTTTAATACCAGTTCTTTGAAATATCCAATCATCACTAGTCTCGAATAATTTCTCTAGGTCAAAGTTTGTCACTACCTTTTTCGGTAATCCGCTTCCCCAACCAACTATTTTTGCGCCTTTCATAAGTTTGTAAATGATTCAATGAAAATGGAAATTTTCAGTATTTTTTCAACTCATGCTTCGCATGGTTGCTATCTTTTATCTGGACGCCCGATTGAAAAACTTCGTTTTTCAGGGCATCCTAAATACATTCTACCAAGAACTGACACTAGTGTCAGTTTTCTGACAAAAACATGAAATACCTCACTTTTTCTTAAAATCCGGGCTATTCTAGCATTTGTGAATCAACAAAAATTAGGTTAAGATGTAGACTTGACTACTACAATGTCCGAAAATACACACGATAAAATAGTTAAAACCGAAACTGCACAAAAACTGCATAAGCTTTTAGCTGATTATAAAAAAACTCAAGATAAAAAAATCAGGGATAAAATCGTAAACGAAAATTTTAATTTAGTAAAAAAAATTGCTCACGGTCTTGCTCGAAGAAGTACTGACCCCGTTGATGATTTGATACAAATTGGTTCTATCGGTCTTATAAAAGCTATAGATTATTTCAAGCCTGAAGCAGGAGCTAAATTTACTACCTACGCTACACACTTAATCACTGGTGAAATTAGGCACTATTTAAGAGATAAAACTTCAATGATCAGAGCTCCACGTGAGCTTCAGGAATTGAGTTTTAGGATTAATAGAATTGTTCAAAAATTAAAGACTGAATTTGGACGTGATCCTACAGATCTTGAAATTGCTCAAGTACTGCAAGATGTAAAAAAAGCCAAAATACAAGAAGCCTATGAAGTTGACAGAAGAAGAACTCTTGTTTCATTAGATCAAACTCTAAGTCCTAATTCTGGTGCGACAGAGAACGATACTTACTTAGTAGATACTTTAATGGATATAAAAGAGCACAAAAGATCAAACACCAGAGAAGATTTTTTCATGGTTCAAGAGATGCTCAAAAAACTCAAAGAACCTCTTGCTGAAATCATTGAGATGATTTATTTCAATGACATCCCTCAAGCAGAAGTAGCACAAACTTTGGGAATTTCTCAAATGCAAGTCTCAAGAAGATTAAAAAAAGCTACGGCTTCTTTACAAGAATTAATGAGCGGCAACGGTATCGGGCAAATGTACTCTCAAAATCGTAACAAAGCAAGTGCAAACACGAAAAGAGTCTCAAGATCAAGCTTAGGAGCTAAACTTCAAGCACAAAAAGATCCAAGCTAATATTCGGAGATAAGCCTTATGAAAGGACAAACTAAAGAGAAAGATCATTTGAAAGATTCTGAAAGTGTACTTACCGACATCGCACTAAATGCACAATTAGCAGACTATAGTCCAGTTAAGGGTTGTATGGTAATTAGACCTTACGGATATGCTATTTGGGAAAACATTAAAGCCATCCTAGACAAAATGATCAAGGATACTGGTCATGAAAATGCATACTTCCCGATGCTCATTCCAGAGTCTTTTTTACAAAAAGAAGCTGAGCATGTTGAAGGATTTGCGCCAGAGTGTGCAGTAGTAACACATGCTGGTGGGAAAGAACTAACAGAAAAGTATGTACTTAGGCCAACTTCAGAGACCATCATTAACCATATGTTTGCAAAGTGGATTAGTTCATATAGAGACCTGCCTCTCAAAATCAATCAATGGGCAAATGTTGTGCGTTGGGAAATGCGCACAAGATTATTTTTAAGAACAACAGAATTTTTATGGCAAGAAGGACATACTTGCCATGCTAGTTTTGATGAAGCACAAGAAGAGACACTGTTGATGCTCAGTAAATATAAAGAACTACTTGAAGAACATCTTGCCGTGCCGGTACACACTGGCATGAAGACAGAGTCTGAGAAATTCGCTGGGGCTCACTCGACCTACTCAATTGAAGCTTTAATGAGAGATGGTAAGGCACTTCAAGCTGGCACTTCGCATAATTTAGCTCAAAATTTTGCTAAAGCTTTTGAAACAAAATTTACAACCGAAAATAATCAACAAGATTTTGCCTACCAAACAAGTTGGGGAGTGAGCACTAGATTAATCGGAGCCGTTATCATGGGACATCATGATGAGATTGGACTTATTTTACCTCCACGAATTGCACCATACCAAGTTGTTATCGTGCCAATTCTCAAAAAAAATGATGAGAATATTCTAGTTTTAACTGAAGCAAAAAAAATCATCGAGGAACTTAAAGCTCTAAATATAAGCTACAAATTTGATGATAGAGACAATATTAGCCAGGGTATCAAATTTAATGAATACGAGCAAAAAGGTGTTCCTATCAGACTTGTAGTTGGACCTAAAGATCTTGAAAATGGTTTTGTTGAAATTCATAGAAGAGATACAAAGTCAAAAGAAAAAGATGTGCCAAGAGCTGGCATAGCAGAGAGATTGAAGAGCTTACTTGATACTATACAAAAAGATTTATTACAAAGAGCTCTTGATTATAGAAAAGAACATACTCAAACAGTAAAAAACTTAGATGAACTAGAAGATGTGTTAAACAATAAGACTGGTTTTGCAAGAGCAATGTGGAACGGCGATGTCGCACTAGAAGCTCTTTTGAAAGAACGATTCAAAGCGAGCATAAGATGTATCCCAGACCAAAGAGAGCTTGATGCAAAAATTATTCCTTGCATTTTCAGTGGCATAGTTTACCAAAATAACAAAGAGATATTGATCGCAAAGGCTTACTAGAGATGAAAAAAAGTTTGATTATTTTTTCTATGATTTTTTCTGCACTAAACCCTGCTAACGTTTCTGCAGAAAGTAAGTTAATCCAAGAAGTCTTGGAAAAACATGAACTAGAAAGACAGGAATTTAAACCTATAATTTTTGATAGTTTTCAAAGTACCCCAGATGATACTAGCTTAGAAGAAATAGCAAAATCTAAAGATCAAAAATCTAAGAAGTTAAGTTTTAAAAATGAGTTTTTTCAAAGTATCAAAGTCATACTAAGCTCAACGAACGATTTTAAAATTATTTACTTAAATCCATATGAACAACTTGATGGTATTAGTATACAGAAAAGCGAAGACTATAAAATCAAGATCTACGATCTTGATGAAAAGTACTTAGGCAACTTATTAAAAACAGATCTTGCCACAAAAGAAATAGTACGAATAAGCCCATTTTTAATTTTCCCGGAGTTAAATCAAAAAAAAACTGTTAGCGAAAATAATATTATTTTAAAAAAACCCCTAAACACAATAGAAGAAAAAATTGAAATAAAAGCAAATGACATAACAACTAAAAATCTTGAAATCATTCCTAAAGAAATTAAAATAGAGCCTGTTGTTATAGATGGTTTAAAATCCCAAGAGCCAAAGGCACTTACCATTTATAATTCAGGCAATGAATTTAAAGTGGCAAACATTAGTGATTATAAAGTCAAGGTGAGTATTAAAAAAGCTGACGGAGTAAGTATTGGTACAAACTGGACCATAGAGAATGATGTCTATAGTCCGGAATCTTTGAAATTTGCTTCGCAACCAGTTATCCTAGAGCCAGACACAAATATAAACATAGTGTATCTTGATCAAGAAGATCACATTAAAAGAGAAGTAACAATAGCTGCTAGAGATATTCCTAAAGACGAGCACAATAACTACACATATTTTATTGAGAATATCGCAAGTGATTAAGAGAAAATCATATGCACTATAACTCAGATCCAAGTCCGGAAGAGCTTTATGAATGGCAAATGAATGCTCTACAGAGAAAAGCAATTCTACCAATCAGAATCGAGATTAAAGCAAGATACTGCACTATGATTTGTAGCTTAGAAGGATGTGCTCATACTTTTACTCGCAAACTCTTACCACAAAGAAACGATCCAGTTTTTGTTTGCCCAGGATGTGGGTCGAGAATTTACGTGCCTATTGATTGGAATCGTTGAGATTAGTTGTTTAAGCCGCTTGAGACTTACCAGCTAATTTCTTGCCAATCGAATCTGACCACTTAGAATAAGTATCTGCTGATATAAGCCCTGTTGCCATTTTACCGACTGACTTTCCAATAGGATCTAAAATCCTAGGTATTGCCATCTCAGCAAGAACCACGGATATGACTGGTCTTGCGAAATTAATAATACTTTGAGGTACAAATTTAGCAGCATTATAAATAGCATCCTGGGCTTTGTTAGCTATCATCACTACCCCTGTCGGTCCAAAAATGGCTGCGATCCCATCTTGAATCGATGATTCAATAAATGGTTTGATGTTTTGAGTACCTAGCCCTCTAAGCACCGCTCGTGCTCCACATGAGACGACCGCGACAGCCCAAAGTCCATAATAGAGTACGTTTGCTAGTGGTTTAGGGAAACCCCATTGCTTCATACTTTCATTAATCGCTACAGCAACTTCATTTCCCAGTGCACAGACTATACGCAGCATATTATTATCATCAAGAAAATTTTTCACAGTAAATATTAATGCGCCTGTACTTGCTTTGCTTAATTTATATTTTTCTTGCCAATTGGGAAGTATTGTTGTTTGAAACAGTTTAATCAGATCTTCTGAACCAATATCAACAGGTGGTTTGCTATTAATACTAGGAAGCTTTTGCTCTGGGGCAGAATGTAGCTCAATCATCGAAGAATCTTGATTTATCTTAGGGATCTCAGCTTGATCTGCTTTATCACTCGCTTTTGTGCTTAAGTCAGGAGCCTTTGTTTTGCTGATTTCAGGACTATTTGCGGCCGTTACTAAGGAGGTATTCATATGCAAGTTTCAAAAATTTAGTATTGATATTTACAGGATCTGATAATAGCATTTTTCCGTGATGCGTAATACAAATTATTAAGTATTTATAAAAATTAATTTTCACAAGGATTTTTGCGATAAATCTAACCATACAAAGAGAAAATGGTTAAGCGCTTAAGTATTTTTAATGAAACTTGTAAAATTTTAGACTAGGCGTCATTTTTTAGCCTTCAGCAACTCTCTAACAATTGAATTCTTCTCTCTAAGAGATTTAGAAAAAATCTCCATTATTGCTTTTGAAAGCTTGTAAGGATTATGCCTCACGAAATCACCATTTTGCACTAAATTAGTTGGATACAATCTCAATTTGAATTTTTCAATTTCTTCTTTGTCAATTTTGACAGGGAATTGATTATCTTTTTTGTAGATTTCTAATTGTTTTTTATGGGGTTCTGTATCATTTACGATGACATAATTAACAACCTTATTTAGAATTGGAGCTTGATCAAATACATGGCTTGCAAGTGCTTCTATATGATCAGAAACAGCGTAATTATCAGTCTCACCTGGCTGAGTCATTACGTTACATACGTAAATTTTGATGGCATTAGATTCTGCTATTGCAGTTACAATTTCTGGTACAAGCAAATTTGGGATTACTGAAGTATATAAACTACCTGGACCTAAAACTATAATCTCAGCATCTTTAATAGCTTCAATTGCTTCAGGTAAGACAGGAGGTACTTTACCTTCACAGACTAATTTTCTAATTCTTGATTTAGCAGTCGGTATCTTTGACTCCCCAATTATCTCTGAGCCATCGTCTAGGATTGCTTTTAAGCACATAGGGTCGTTACTCACTGGTAGAACCATTCCGCGAGCTTTTAAGATACGGCAAGCTTGCTTAACGGCATCCGCCATATTTTTACTGCCACCAAGCTCAACAAGTGCAGTTAAAAATAAATTGCCGAAACTATGATTTTGTAAATCTATAGGTGCATCTTTATCAAAACGATACTGAAAAAGCTGGGTAATAATTTCATCATCATAAGAAAGTGCTGCGATACAGTTTCTGATATCACCAGGTGGAACTATATTCATAGACTCTCTTAGTCTACCGCTACTACCACCATCATCAGCGACTGTTACTATTGCTGTTAAATTAGAAGTATATTTTTTTAAGCCCCTGAGCATGTTTGACATACCCGTACCGCCGCCGATAGAAACTATCTTAATGCCCTTCTTATCCATATGAGCTCTATCAAGTGTTTCCATCAAAGAGCTTTGATCTGGTGCAATAAGATTGAGGATTTGTTTATTTGCTCTAAAGAAAGCATAAATTAAAAGTGAGAAGCCAACTGAGATCGCCACAACACCACTCATAGTCGCTGGAACATGATCCGCTATAAACGACATTGAATTCCAAATGAATTGAGAAATTCTAGTAACAGGATGCGCTTTCACTACAAGAGCTATTCCAAATACAAAAACAATTAAGCCAACAACAATAAAAAAGAACCATTTCTTTAAACCAGGTAGAAAATATTTCCTCATTAAGCTTGTATCGCCTTATAGTCACTAATATATTTAACTAGATCCACATGATCTAGCTCGTAATTTAAACTTTCTTTGTAATGATTCTTCAGTCTTTCAAAGATCTTATGAGCAAAATATACCGAACGATGCTTTCCACCAGTACATTTAAAAGCAAATACCAACTGGTCTCTGTCACTGCGGTGCGCGTTTTCCAAAAAATTATCAATAAAATCTTTTATAAGATCTTCAATCTTATCTAAGCGTTTTATTGTTCTCTCGTCTTTCTCAAAGAAATCATGTATTTGTTGATCTAAACCTGTCATCTCTTTGAGCTCAGGAACCCAATATGGATTAATAAAATCCCTTAAACTAAAAAGGAAATCATGATAAGGAGGCACCTCATTTAGCTCCTCATAAAATTTATGTCCATAAGAGATGATTTTTATCTTCATTTTGTTTTATTTAAGTTGTTTATATACAATAAGTATCAAAAAACAACTCTATTATTATATCAATACATTGGAAGCTAGCTTATATCCTAAAAAACAAAATAGCACCCCAGCTAAAACTTTTAAAACTACATACAAAAGGGCTTTTAGAAATAAACCATCGTTAAGTTGCTGAAAAACAAGCAAACTAAATGAACTAAAAGTTGTAAATGCTCCTAGAAAACCCACATTAATAAGTAAATGCTGATTTGGGAAAGTTTTATAAAGTTTGAAATAAAATATACCAGCTAAAAAGGAGCCCAAAGTGTTTACAAAAAATAAATAATTCGGCATAGCTATCATGCACAAATAACGAGCTAGACCACCAAGGAAAGCCCCAAGACCGACGATTAATAATTCTTTCAATACACCTGTCAAAATATTTTTAAAAACTCATTATTGAGGATTTAAATACAAGTTTAACAAGATAACTAATTTTAGACAAATTGCTTCTAATCCGCAAATATACGGATTACAAAAAGCCCTCCGGTAACTTAGTTTTATAACAATGACAGAAACAAATACAAAAGCTCTTGGTAATTTCTACGAAAGACAAGCAAGAAAATTTCTTGAAAAACAAGAGTATGAAATCATTGAGCAAAATTGGCAATGTGGCAAAATTGGCGAAATTGACTTTATTGTTTTGGACAGAAATAGGTTTCGGAAAGAATTTTTAGTTTTTGTTGAAGTGAAATATAGATACGATGGACTTGCAGCCGCAAAACAAGCTGTTAATTACAAAAAGCAAATCCAGTTGAAAAAATTAGCCAGTCTTTACTTAAAATCAAAAAAACTTTCAGAAGGAAAAACAAACATTAGCTATGATGTAATTGCAATAAGCCCTAATGAAATTGAACACATCAAAAATATTTTCAATATTTAAAAAGAATAAATCATTTCTGATAGTGATGATCTGCTCTTTTTACCTCTTTGGCGCCAAAGCAGTACTTGATCCGAATCTATACATTGAGAAATCATTCATGAAAGTACCAGTGGATATGGAAACAAAACTTAATAAAACTATTGATTTTAATTTTAGTGACGTTAATCTATCTGAAATGCTTGTTTTGATGTCCAGAATTGGAGATTTTAATATCGTCTTTCCAAAAGAACTTGAAAGAAAGGTAACAATGCAAATCAAATCACAAAGCATAAAAGATACGCTTGAGGATATTTCCATTATCTACAGCTACGAATATGAGTTCAAAAATAATAGTGTTGTCTTTAAAAACAAAAACCTTGAAGAGGATATTGAACTCGTACCACTAACTTACCTTAGTGCTGCCGTCGCTTTAAACTTACTGAATCAAGGTGCTTTTGAAAAAGTCAAAATAAACAAAGATCCTGCTTTAAATAATTTACTGCTTGTTGGCAATGAAGATCAAATCAAATCAATCAAAGAGTTTATTAAACAGATTGATATTGCGCCAAAACAAAAAATCTTTTTACCCGAATTTTTAAATTTCAAAGAGATACAAAGGTTCTTAAAATATAATATTGATGAAAAAGCTGATATTAATGCTTCAAGGCTTGAGCCTAGCTATATACTGCTTTCAGGCAAAGAAGAAGTTGTAAATAGCACTTTTAAAAGGCTTGAAGAGATAGACAAGCCTATTGCCGATCAGACTTTTATTCTTAAAGCATACATTCTCGATGAGAATCTAAAAGAACAAATCAAAAAGCTCGAACCAGAATTTGAAAAGAAGAGTTTTTTTAGAATAGATCAAGATCAAATTAATCTTGTGAATTCTGCCTTAATTAAATCTCAAAGCCTTACTCTTAGTAAGGAATTAAAAGTTTTAAGCTATAACTTAAATTTTGAATTCAGCAGAGATATTTTAGATACAGAAGGTCTTAGTCTAAAATTCAACGATAAAGAAACTTTTATTAACAAAGAAAGTGATTATGCAGTTTATTTTCTCTCTAGTAAAGAAATTAAAAGTATGTTTACAACAAAAAAAACACTTGACCTAAGTAAAAACCAGGATGTCGTTTTTATAATTCAAGCTGTAGATCCTGAAGTAGTGATTCAAGAAATTAGTGAGTGACTAGATAAAATTATTGCGAGCTAAAAAGTAACGCGTCATCGCTGTAAGAGTCACGTAATTCATTGACAGTTTAAGTAGTAATCATTAGACCTTTTGTGAAAGTCGGAATTATCCTTAGCGCAACTTCCGCCGAGTGGCGTCGTTGCGACCTTTTTTCGGGCGACATCTACTGCGAAACGATGTTTCGCAAGATGTCTATTAACTCTATTGCAATCAAGTCTTAAGTCTAGTCGTGCGATTCACGAATAAACTTCAGACTTTGAGACTTATCAAGCACAAATCTTTTCTCAAGATCAGTATTAAAATTCTGCTGTTTTAGATGAAGCTCAAAATCAAAAATTTCTCTTTGGTATTTGTCGATTAAAGCAAAATCAGGTTCTGACTTATTTATCTCATTAAGTAAGCGTGTTTTTGCTATTTGTATCTTCTCTTCCTCGAAATTTTTATAAGCTTGCCACTGATGATCAATCTCTTCTAATTTATTCTTTTGTTCAACATCTAGATTTAACTCACTCCAAATCTTGTCTTTATCAGTAAAATCTACAACTTTGTAAGCATCATTATTTTTGAAAGTAGCAATACAACCAAGCCCAACACAGACAAGTAATGATCCTACGAGTAAAGAATTTCTTACCAGTTTTCTATTTTTAAATTTATTCTCTTTCTTTTCAAAGAATCCAGATTCAAATCTATTTTTTGCTTGAAATAATCTCTGTTGTCTCGCTAAAAATTGATGCTCTAAATCAGAAGCTAGATTACTAATTTTCTTTTGAGTAGTTCCATTGTCTAATTTGTTTTCAATATTTCTAAAAAAAACTTCGAATTCTTCACTCTGATCTTCATTTTGAATTTCAGGCGCATAAAAATCTTTCAACATAGAAAGAATTTTTTTATCTAAGTTTTTTTCATCATGTCCATCTGTCATGACAACCACTCCTAGCCTCAATGGGCTTATTTTAATTTTAGAGTAAATAGGTTTTATTAAGCCTGACTAACTTTCTCCAGATTTGATTTTTCAGATAAAAGAGGCTCTAATATTACTTGTAAGCGCTCTCTTGCTCTCCAAATCCTAGATTTAACAGTACCTAAAGCACAACCTAGCAACTCCGCAATTTCTTCATACTGAAGACCTTGCAGTTCTCTCAAGACGATCGCTGTCCTGAACTGTTCCGGCAGTTGTGTCATAGCAGATTTTATCGCATCTCTTGTTTCAAGATTACTAATAATTTCATCTGGTTTTAATTTAGAATCTTTTATTTCTTTGTAAAATTCGCTCTCACCGCTATCATCTTCATAACTTTGATCCATGCTTACAGTTTTAATGCGGCGAGGTCTTTTTCTTAATTCATCATAAAAAAGGTTTAGAACAATTTGGTTTAACCATGATCTGAAAATTTTTGGATTACGTAAATTATGTATCCCTCTATAAACTCTAATGAAAACCTCTTGAGATAAGTCATTTAGATCTCTCCACTCCGGTGCTAATTGATATAAAAGAGCAAAAACATTTTTTTGGAACCTTTTCACTAATTCTTGAAAAGCATCTCTATCTCCAATCTGACATCTTTTTACAATTTCTAAATCAGTTTCCTGCGAAAGTATAATTTTAATATTTTTTGAATCAGGCACTTATTTATATTATTACCATTGGCCCGGGCCGTCAATAAAAAAAAACATTTTCTTGGGCCCGAGAATTAAATTTTATAAATTAAAGATAAGAAAGGAACTTTTACCAGAAGTTGGCAGCTTGATATTAGAACTAGCATCATAAAAAAATAAGCAATGTTTTAGTTCCTTAAGGCTTAAATTGTTATAATTCTTTGTCATGAGAAAAATATACATTGCCGGTAATTGGAAATTAAACTTTACGCAAAGCGAGACTAAAAGCTTTTTAGAAGATCTAAAATCAAAAGTTAAAAATCTAAATAGTAATATTTGCGTCTTAGTACACCCAAGTTTTACTAGCCTAAGCACAGCCCAAGAAATTTTAAAAAATTCAAATATTCATTTTGGTGCACAGAATTGTTCTTGCCAAGACAACGGTGCTTTTACAGGTGAAGTGAGCATAGCCATGCTCAAAGAGACTGGGGTTAGTTCAATAATAATTGGACATTCAGAAAGGAGAGAAATTTTCAAAGAAACAGACGAAAATATCAACTCAAAATTAAAAGCTATTAGAAAAGAAGCAACATTAACTGCAATTGTATGCTGCGGAGAGTCAGAAGAGACAAGAGAACAGGGCAAAACAGACGGTTGGGTTGAAAAACAAATTGAAGCAGCATTTAAAGACATTCAGCTTGATATATCTAATATTTATAAAGTAGTAATTGCCTATGAACCAATTTGGGCAATTGGGACTGGCAAAACTTGTGATTCAAACGAGGCAAACAGAGTAATCAAAGTTATCAGAAATAAGTTTGCAAAAATATATTCTCAAGATTTAGCTGATAAAATTTCTATTCTTTATGGTGGCTCTGTAAAATCATCCAATATAGAGGAATTACTTAAAACAAGTGATATTGATGGGGCACTTATTGGTGGCGCTTCACTGAAAACTGAGGAATTTGCTGGTATTATTGACAAATCAAACAACTTACTTGCAAGTACAACAGCTTAACAATTCTCAAAAAATGTTCCCATTTTAATAACATGTTAAAATTGTTTTTATAATATGCATTTCAATAATTGGAAAAGTAATAAATCTAGCGATAATTTCAACCAAGAAGAGTTTATGTCACTAGTTTCTTTCTTTAAAGAAAGCAATAAAGATGAATTAACAAGGCTTGCTAGCGAGGTGAGTATTGAAGCAAAAGAATTTTTTGATACAAGTGTTTCAGGGCTACTTGGGCAATTGCCTGAAGAAATTGCTGACACAACTATGACTTTAAGTAAGTCCGCAATGCAGCAACTACTATATAGCTCAATGGTTACTGGTTATATAGCAAAATCAGTTGAAAACAAATTGTCATTAGAAAAACTTCTAAATAATCCAATGAAATCTTCTCCAAATATCTTGGAAGATAAATTAAACAAAAAACCTCCTTACTTAAGCTAATTTTTTTTTATAAAAAACACTGAGTGTGATTCAAATTTTTCTGAATCTAGAATTTCGTGACCTTCCTCTACCATGCTTTTTTCAACACTCTCTGCTGGTTCTCCGTTATCTAGTTCCAGCTTAAGTACTTCACCATATTTTAAAGTATCAATTAAAAGCTTTGCGCGAACAAAATTTATAGGACAAGGAATTCCTCTGAGGTTAATAAAACAGTCTTCTGTCAGCATAAATTAATTTTAACAAAAATTCAAAAACAATGGCTGAGTCCCATCTCAAGTCGCATATTCCAACTTAAGAATAGGTTTTTTCTTATTTTCAAAAATCTTTGAGTCACCCAATAAATGATTGTAAATTTTCACAGAAAGTAATCTTTTGTGTGTTATCAGCGAATCACTGACAAATTTATAGATATAATTTAAAAATTCAAAATGAGATAAATCAATAATTGCTTCTTCAAATTCATCAAATGAATTCAAATCATTGATTCTATCTTTGCGAATATTCTCACAAACTTTTTTGAATATCTCTTTTTTTCTACCTATCGACTCAATATCAAAAGTATATGAATGAAGAATTAGTGGTCCGAATTCTTCGCACATGACCTTATAGCTTGGATCATTCTCTAGTAGATCTTCTAACTTATCTTCAACAGAAGCAAGGAAATGACCGTTACTCAAATTAATAAACTTTTTAAGTAGAGTAAAAACATGAAATGCTCTTTTTCTTTTTTCTGGATCAGCCATCTTTAAGGCAAGAGCTTTAAGATTCTTTACAAAAACAAATTTAGTCGGATTTTCAGCTAATACCTCTTCTAGTTGATTTAGCGGTGTATTAAAATCTAATACATTATCTAAATCAATCACAAGCAGTGATCTACCTGATAAAGATGCTACCACTTTAGCTAGATAAAGCTTCTCAAGCTTAGATTTACCATAAATAACTTTCAAACACGGTTTAACGTCAGCACCGAGAATGTTTTTCATAGCAATTAATTCTTCACTCAAGTCCGGATCACAATTAATCATTTCATCAAAATTAAAAGTTTTGAAATCGTAGCTATCATTATTCAATATATCAAAATCCAAATCTAGCATTTCCTTTTGCTTAATCAGATTTAGCTCCAAATTACTTAAGTCAGCTCTTTCCAGCAAAGTATATTTTAATAACTTTCTATTCTCTGGTCTAATAGTATTTAATATCCTAAAGAGTAATTTTTTAGGAATTAAAGCTTCTTTAGTCTCTAAAACATTGATGAGAACTTTCACTGATTCATTTTCCATATTAAAGTCAGAGAAACATTCCAAAACTAATTCTTTAATTTCTTTTTGATCTAATTTTCCTGAAATTAAAAGCTCTTCAAAACAATAATTAAAGAGTTGAAAATTGTTGTGTTTACAAACAAGTAATTCTGAAATAATCATTTGAATAACATCTAAAAATTTATTGGTATCTTCTTTTAGTGCTTCTAAGCTTTCAATCTTAAAATCCATACTAAAGCCCTCATCAAAAAGTATCTGATTAAAACAATGACTTAACTCATTGGTATTTTTCAAATTCATTAAGGACATAATCATATATTTATTTGCAACAAACATATTAGGATCATTCCTACTTTGTTTTAATTGAGAAAGAATCAAAGTCGCTGCTTTTGCAGAATCTAAATCTATTAGACTCAATAAGGATTGCAGATAGAAGCTAGCTATAGCTTGATTTTTATGCCAATTCCTTAACGCTGAGTTGGCGAAATCTTCAAGGAAAAAATATAAATTGTCACAAGGGAACTTCACAATTATTTTCAATATATCTCTTGTAACTAAGCCCTTATACTCAATTGGTCCCGATAGATAATCAATCATTCTTTGCAAAGCTTCTTCTTGCTTAAACAGTGCTTGTGTTTTCAACCAGGCATACCAATGATCAACATCACGATGCTGAAAATCAAGTAGTATTTCATACAGAGGTAAATTTCTTCTGAATCCATTATCCGGGTCTTGTTTTTTTTCTTGGTTTAAATGCTGCAATAAATACGCTAATCCCACTAATGCAGCGACAGCAACTAGTATAAGATTTAATGCAAATAGGAAATAACCTAAAATATCTTGCAAAATATCATTTCTTCCCCCAAAGAAATTATAATTTTTATAATCTAAATTTCTTATGCCCAAAAGGATAATGTATTAACAAAAAACTATTTTTGGAATCCCTTACTCCTTAATATCTCTTTAACCGGCAATTATAAAAATGGTTGCGGAGACAAGATTTGAACTTGTGACCTTTGGGTTATGAGCCCAACGAGCTACCAGGCTGCTCCACTCCGCAAATGAATTATAACAAAACCCACAGGTTTCTTATGTATTTAAAGCTTTTCTTCAAGTTCTCTTTATAAAGGTTTTGCTCTGATTTGTGAAAATTGCCTTGGAAGCTTAGAATCTAATGTTTGTTTCTTCCTAAAAACCAAAATTTGCCTATCATCAGCAACTAGATACTTAGTCTCTAAGATAAGATTTGTCTTTTTTTGTGAAGTATAAGACTCTTCTTCCTCTTCTTGAATTTCTAAATTCTTATAAGCACACAAAAGGCCATCTTTTTTAATAAAGCCCGAACTTAATTCCAATAAAATATTCAATTGTGCAACCGCTCTTGCTAAAACAAAATCGAAATTCTCTCTATAAAGTTCTTGATGTGCAAAATCTTCAGCACGTCCTGTTAAAATTTCCAGATTATTTAAATTCAGCTCATCTTTTGCGATTTGAATAAACTTCGTTTTTTTGGCAGTCGAATCCAGTGCGCAAAATTTTACTTGCGGTAAAACTAACGCAAGTGGTAAAACCGGAAATCCTCCTCCAGAACCTAAATCTAGAACTTTCATTTGATCCGGAATTAAATTATGCTCCATTAATTCAAGAGAGTCAATAAAATGTTTTTGAATCACATCTTGCTTATTACGAATCGCAGAGATATTAGTATGCGAATTGTACTGTTCATAAAGAGCATACAATTTTTCAAATTCATCTTTTTTTCTATGTAATATTCTAGGGATTTGCTGGTCATCGTAAATAAATAGTTGTAATAATCAAGTCAATAATAATTATAAAAATAAAACTTAGTATCACTGTCATTGTTGTTGCCTCACCAACTTCTTTTGCGCCGCCCTCTGCTTGTAAACCTTTGGTTGAAGCGACTAGGATAATCACAACTCCAAAGACAGCTGCTTTAAAAAGACATAATAATATATCTTTTATTTCAAAATAATCAAGAATACTACTATTAAATGAACTTAGTACCAATCCCGTCTTTATCCAAACAATTATATAACTACTGAAAATTGCAATAACAGTAGAGAACCAAATAATCAAAGGGGTAAAAATTAATGCCGCTAAAAACCTAGGCACGATTAAATAATAGACTGGACTCACTTTGAATATTTTAAGTGCATCAATTTGCTCAGAAACTTTCATACTTGCAATTTCAGATGCTAGTCCTGTACCGTATTGTGTGGCTATCATCATGGCACCTAGTACGGGGATTAACTCTCTACTCATAGTAAGTGCTGAAAGTATTCCAAATTTACTTCCAAGACCTTTAGAAACAAATTCAGGTCCGATTTGAATTCCAAGAACAATTCCGAGTGCAATTGATACTAAAATCACTGACACTAAAACACTAAAAATAAAATAGAAAGATTGTTTAACAAATTCTCTTGGGTTCACTTTTAAGCTAAAGATATAGTAAATAACATTCAAAAAATTAATTACCAGATCAATAGTAAAAACAAAAGTTGGTTTTATTAATGAGTTAAACCATTTTAGATGCACAACTATATTTTATTAGACTTCTTGGAAAGATGTATCGTATCTAGCTTTAAAATTCAAAGTATTGATAAATTAACTAAGCACAACGATACTTGAAGCAAAATGAGTCAACCTCACGTCAACTTTTTGCCCGATATTGCTTCTAAAATTCAAGAATAATGTATTTTGATTATCTGTCTTGATTGAAACATTACTAAAAAAATCTGGTTCAATTAAATTGATGATTGATTTTTTATTAGCTAAATTAATAAAGTCAATTACACGATCTTGATTTCTATCTAAACAATCTAGTGATTTCATAAAATGCTTTCTTTTTAATCCTTGATTATTAAAAGCTTGCCAAACTTTTGCATCAAAAGCCAGGGAGTCTTTTGTAATTTTCTTTACTTTAAAGGGATCACGTGATCGAATTAACTCTTCTTTCTTATGTTTCCAATTCCATTGAGTAAAACAAATAAACTCAGCATCACTATTCAAAGAGATTGAAAGATATTGTTTCACGCCCTTAAGCCTTGATCTCTGCATTGTAATTTGTAGACTATGTGCTTTTAACTTAAAATCAAAAATCAATTTACCAAATTTATCCCTCTCTGAGCTAAAAGTGTCAATTACTTTTTTAAACTCTGAAATTCTCACAAGAATTTCTCTTCTGTTTGCAAAATAGCTTACAAAGAGCTTTTCAGAGGCTTTAAAATTACTCAAAGAAACCAATGGATATAAATTAAAAAAATATCCAAAATCTTTATGTATTTTTGGATAATCAAGAGTTGATCTTGATTTTGCGAAAATATTTTCCTGAAGACCAGGATCAAGTTCTTTTTCATGAGTAACTTGAACAATTGGATTTGAAGCAAGCTTTACCTTGATTTGTTTAATATCAATAGGAATTTCTTTTGATTGTTGAAAATAGACTTGTTCGTGAGTAGACCTGAAATCACCGCTTAGATTTTGTAAACAGCCTTCACCAGGAACAGTGAATGCTTGTTCAATTTCCAGTGTGCTAAAACGCTTATTGGTGAGACTTAGTTCGTCAAGGATATCCATCAGATATACCAATAGAAACGCATTCAAATTAAGGCATGGTTAACAAAAGGTCAAGGGGCATGGCTAGCGCATGAAACACTAGCATAAATCAAGGATCTTTTCTAAATAGCTTTCATCTAAAGCTGCTTTAAGTTGTTTTGACTTAATGCTACCTTTACGTGTTTTTTCTTTTCTAAGATAATTCAAAGCCATTCTTCT
>CAIYXB010000212.1 GCA_903930015.1 uncultured bacterium
CGCTTGTGCGGGTCCCCGTCAATTCCTTTGAGTTTCACACTTGCGTGCATACTTCCCAGGCGGAATACTTAACGCGTTAGCTACGTCACCACGGGGGTCGATTCCCATAGCGACTAGTATTCATCGTTTACAGCATGGACTACAGGGGTATCTAATCCCTTTCGCTCCCCATGCTTTCGTCTCTCAGTGTCAGAAATGTCCCAGTAAGTCGCCTTCGCCTCTGGTGTTCTTTCTAATATCTACGCATTTCACCGCTACACTAGAAATTCCACTTACCTCTAACATTCTCTAGTCAACCAGTTTCCAAAGCGTGTATGGAGTTGAGCTCCATTCTTTCACTTCAGACTTAGTTAACAACCTACAGACGCTTTACGCCCAATAAATCCGGATAACGCTTGGACCCTCTGTATTACCGCGGCTGCTGGCACAGAGTTAGCCGGTCCTTCCTTTGATGGTACAGTCATTGATTCTTCCCATCTGACAGCGGTTTACACTCCACAGAGCGTCTTCCCGCACACGGTATTGCTGCGTCAGGCTTTCGCCCCTTGCGCAAAATTCCCTACTGCTGCCTCCCGTAGGAGTATGGGCCGTATCTCAGTCCCATTGTGGCTGGTCATCCTCTCAAACCAGCTATTGATCGTCGCCTTGGTGAGCTTTTACCCCACCAACTAGCTAATCAAACGCAGGCTACTCCTCTAGCGATAAATCTTTCATCTCGCGACATATGGGGTATTAGCCAAAATTTCTCTTGGTTGTCCCCCACTAAAGGGCATATTCCTACGCGTTACTCACCCGTCCGCCACTCGTGTATCTCCGAAGAGACCTTACCGTTCGACTTGCATGTATAAGGCATACCGTCAGCGTTAATCCTGAGCTAGGATCAAACTCTCCATAACAGAGCAAAAGGTTAGTACAAAGTACTAACTAGTTTAAATCTTGGATGATCAACTTCTTACGAAATTGATCGCTCATTTTTTACTTTTGCCGTTAACGTTTTGCAATCGGACTACTAGCTAATTCATCCGGTACTCAGTTAACTGGCCTACTCAAATTTATATTGACAAGAACTTGTAACAAAATATTGTTATTTACTATTCAGTTTTCAGGTTACGGTTGCGAAGTTGTTTGTCTCTCGCGAATTAAAATACTAGCAAAGAGAAGCCGAAATTTTGTTAAGAATATGTATATTTTGAGGCTATTAATCAGAATTTTATTATTGTCTTATTTTAGGGCTCATCAAGATAAGATAATAGCACGATAGATTCAAGTACAAATTTGGCAACATTAGCCTCTGCAACTTCAGCACCAAAAGTATTTAACGCTGATCAAGCAGCTGACCACGCTGCTGATGTTATGAAAGTCAATATTGGAGTTGAACTTGGAAGAAAAGCAATGGTGAAGCGAGCTCAAAAGCTGGATCCTACTCCAGGTCCTCGTTCTACTGATACTGCTCCCTTTGTAATGAACAAAGACGACATGGGAAACCTTCGTACATTATTTCATAGATTATTTACAAGATATGACTCACTACTAGCAGCTTAGGTTTCAAGCTTGGGCTTTAAATTTCAAATGAACAAACTCGTGGATATTTTATCCTAAAAATTTCTTAGTTGTTGACTCAAACAGAATAAGCGAAGTCATAATCGTTACAGCTAGAGCATTCTATATTTACTTCAACTCAGTAAAACCAAAGTATTTTGCAAAAGGCCAGTAGATCACATAAAAACTTCCCAGTACAGCAAAAAAACAAAGCAAAGAAAACACAGAATTTAGTAAGCAAAATATCGTAATCAAAAGCGCTTGCTCACCTATATTGAACCGAAGTATAGGGATTGCTTTATAGACTTGAAGACCAAACTTTAGGATTGGTTTTAGAAATCCAAGGAAAGGGTTGCCACGTTGCTGTGCTCCTGGCAATGACACAACAGAATCTTTGTCACTTTGTTCCTCAGGGTTCCTAATAGGAAACTTCATATCCTGATTAACATAGTAATCGATAAGAAAAACTGTAAACATTGCAATCATGGCAACAGGAAAAACAATCCAAGAGGCTATTTCAAGAGATTGCATCGTGATCACATGAATAAGAGGGTCGATACTAAAATATTGCTCTGGAGAAATGAAATTAGAAATAAAATTCACTAAAGGAGTTATTCCATATTCAAAATGATCCGGGTGCATTTTGAAAAAACCAAAAGCCAAACTAAAAAAATAAGCAAAGTCTTTAATTCGATCACTTATACGATCAAGCCAAGCTCCCATTGCAGAAAACTTTTTACTGTAACGAGCAAACTGACCATCCATGCAGTCTACGATAAAAGACAACTGCACTAAGATACCACCAATTACAAGTGAAACGAGATCTCCTTTAAAAAAATACGCGCAAGCAATAAAACCAATAAATAAAGAGGTCAAAGTTAATTGATTCGGTGTCAACCAAGGGATTTCACAAATAGGCTCCAAGAATCGATTTGCAAGAGGTCCCGAAAATTTAGAAGCCCACCAGCCATCCTTATCTTTAATACAAGATCTCAATTTAGTTTTCTGATTCAATTTTCGCCTCTTGAAGCTCTTGCTCTACTATAAGCAGACTCGCTAAAATTTCTTGTACTTGATCTGCTAATTTATTTGCTGAAATATAACGATCTAGCATCAACTTATAATGTGCTGATTTTACATTTACTAAATCATTTTCAACTTTTTCAATAAAGGCATAGAAATTTTTTTTAGATTC
>CAIYXB010000213.1 GCA_903930015.1 uncultured bacterium
AAAGAAAAAATGTCAAAAATTATTCCCAAAAGCTGGAGATATTTCTCAGAATATGAAAATGATCTTAATTTATTTTATTGTAGTAAAGAAATATATGGTTCAAAACCTTTTGAAAAAACCGACTATAAATGGAAGGCGCCTGGAATAAATAGAATAACAGAAGACTTAGCTCAAGAAGGCTTTCATGCAACTATGGTTGTATGCGTAGGTGATACAAACGCTGATCTAACAATGATGGATGAAGCCAAATCATGGAATGAACATCTTCCAATAATTGAAAATATTAACATTGCTGTTGGTGATAAAATACCTAGAGATTCAAAATCAGTCACAAATTGGTTCCAAAGCCCTAATGATATCTATGAAATGATATTACACTTAAACAACCTAGTTGCTTAAGCAATCTCAAGACTCTCAAACCAATCCAATAGATTTCTAACTCTTTCTTTATCACGCTCACGCACATCACTAAAATCAACCACTGCAAAATCAGTTTGGGGAGAAACTTTGATTAAAGTTTTTTGCAAGCGATCAATTTCTCTAACTAGACCTTGATAATCTTTGTCAGAAAGTTTATCTATCTTTGTAGCAAGCTTCTCGGTATCAACATTTACATATTTAAGATCTTTTTCATGTTGCAGATTTGCAATCTCATCTCCTGACATGTTTTGAGCAGTAACAAAAGAAATACCAAGTTTTTTTATAGCATTTTCCCTTGAGTCAACTAAGCTATCTAAACCACTATATCTTGAAGCAAATCCTTTAAGTTCATCTGTCGACATTGATTTAGCTTCAGCACGTACAGCATCAGCAACAGCTGCTCGCATTTCTTCAAGATGTCGAGCATAGGCTTCTGGGTCTTTGTCTTTATCAGGTGTTGTTGCTTTATAAGCGCTTTCTAAAGCTGCTGGCGAATTAGCTTGATAAATTAGGTCTTGTTTTGCGATTTCTTCGCGATGTTTTCGCGCATTCTCCTCTTCATCAATGCGCATCTGTATAATCTCTTGAAGAGCTGCTTTTTGTTCTTTAGATAAAGAATTAAATTGACTTTCATTATCCGCAAATAAAAGTCTTAATTGATTTTTAGAATTATCAAGAATATCAATTTGGTTTTCTTGAATTTGACTTTCTTTTGCTTTAGAATCTACGACTGATCTAAATTTTTCACCTAAGCTTGCACCAAAATTAGCTGCAGTTCTTAATGGTTGTAAGTAAATTGGCAATGAACCGATCTCCAAAGACATAAAATTCTCCCTCTCCCTATATACCTGTCGCGAAATAGTATATTTCGCGGAAACAGGTATATAAAATAATTTTAAAACCGAAGTTTTAATTTGATACTTGTTGTGTAATAAGAATTACACAACAAGTATCAAAAATATAACGGTTTCTTAACCTTATTATTGACAGTAAAAAACTATAAAAAACTCAGTCGTTTTACCTAAATTACCCCAAAAGCTAGTAAAATCAAGCATAATGCAGGAAAAAAAACTATGGCAAGCAAGATTTGAAGCTTCAAGCGCAGAAATTCTCAATGAATTCAATTCAAGCCTTAGTTTTGATATACGCCTCTATAAAGAAGATATTCAAGCAAGCATAGTTCATGCAAAAATGCTTGCAAAACAGCAAATTATCACTAAAACTGATTTTCAAGCAATTGAAAAAGGGCTTTTAGAAATCAAGTCCGAGATTGAAAAAGATATAAGTTTATGGCTAGAAAAAAATTCTCAAGAAGAAGATATACACATGGCTATCGAAAAAGAATTAACGGCTAAGATTGGTGACATAGGTAAAAAATTACATACAGCAAGAAGTCGCAATGACCAGGTTATAACTGACTTAAAGCTTTGGCTTAAATATGAAATTCAAAATCTAAGCGAGTTACTAAACGAACTTAGACAAACTTTAGTAGAAAAAGCAAAACAAGATATAGATATAATTTTGCCTGGCTATACTCACATGCAACAAGCTCAAGCAATATCGCTAGGGCACTTTTGGCTTGCCTATGAAAATAAATTTGTACGTGATTTATCTAGGTTAGAGGATTCATTAAAAAGATTGGATATAAATCCACTCGGCTCTGGTGCCCTCGCTGGGACAAGTTATCCAATAGACAGAGAATTCACAACAAAAGAACTTGGCTTTAAATCAATGACAACAAACTCACTTGACGCAGTATCAGACAGGGATTACGTTTGTGAATATGAATTCATTGCTTCTATGATAATGCTTCATTTAAGTTCATTATCAGAAGAGATGATAATTTGGAATACGCAAGAATTTAATTTTATTGAAATCAGTGACGCATATGCAACTGGCAGTAGTATGATGCCTCAAAAGAAAAATCCTGATATTCCAGAATTAGTTCGCGGCAAGACAGGAAGAGTAATTGGGGTACTTAATGCAATGATGATGACACTAAAATCATTACCACTATCTTATAACAAAGACTTACAAGAAGACAAAGAAATGCTTTTTATGGCAAGTGATACCGTAAAAAAATGTATAAGAATCATGATAGATTTTCTGAAAAATATTAAAGCGAATAAAGACAAAATGTACTCAAGCATTAAAAACAGTTATGCTTCTGCAACAGATATTGCCGACTATCTTGTAAAAAAAGGGCTAGCTTTTAGAGATGCCTACAGTATAGTAGGAGAACTTGTTGCAAACGCAATTTCAAGAAATATCTATTTTGAGGGATTTAGCTTAGATGAATTCAAAGCTAAATCTCAGCTATTTGAAAGTGATATTTTTGAGATTATAAAGCCTGAAACCTGTGTTGATGCACGAGATATACCAGGTGGCACCTCTAGAAAGCAAGTTAAGGCAGCTATTGCTAAAATAAAGTAAATGATAAAAAGGGCAAGAAGACTAAGACAAAACTCAAGCATTAGAAACTTAGTTTCTGAAACAAAATTACACGCAGATGATTTTGTTTATCCAGTTTTCATAAAACAAGGTATCGACAGAGAGCCTATAAAATCATTACCCGGACAATATTATTTAAGTCCAGAAGAACTACAATATGAAATAGATGAACTACTTAAACTTGGAATCAATGGGATTGCACTGTTTCCAGTGATAGGCAAAGAGTATAAAAGCTCCTGTGCTAAAGAAGCATACAACCTAGATAATTTCTTAAATCAAACAATCGCACTCACTCAAAAGACGCACGGTGATTCGATTACACTCATAAGTGACGTTGCACTTGACCCTTATACAAACCACGGACATGATGGCTTGCTTGAAGATGGCAAAATCATTAATGACAAAACAGTAGAAGTACTTTGTAAAATGGCACTTGCCCAAGCTCAAGCTGGGGCTGATATTGTCGCCCCTTCAGATATGATGGATGGAAGAGTAGCTGCTATACGTGAAACTCTTGATCGAAATGGTTTTGAAGATGTAATGATCATGTCTTACACTGCAAAGTATGCTTCAAACCTTTATGGTCCTTTTCGTGATGCTCTTGGATCACTTGGGAGCTCACCTTATAAAGGGGACGTGGCAATCCAAAACCGTCATTGCGAGGAGCGCAGCGACGTGGCAATCCATTCCTCAATCCCCACCGACAAAAAAACTTACCAAATGAGCTATACCAACAAACAAGAAGCCTTAAGAGAACTTGAAATGGATATTAGTGAAGGAGCAGATATGGTTATGGTTAAACCAGCTTCTTGGTATTTAGATATTATTCACCAATTCAAAGAAAATTCGTCTGTTCCTGTTGCAGCCTACCAAGTAAGCGGAGAGTATGCCATGCTACAAAACGCAATCCAGCAAGGAATCATAGACAAATCAGCAATTGAAGAATCTTTAATAGCAATCAAACGAGCTGGAGCCGATATAATACTAAGTTATTTTGCAAAAACATTTTTATCAGAATTATCTTTGAATTCCTGAAACATGCCTAGAGACTCAAATACTCTAAGTAAAAAGCTATTTATTATATTCATAGGAAAATAAAGCGGTCTTTTGAAATCAACAAACAATACTACTCTATAATCATCACTATGATTCCAAGCATAGTGAAAAAAAGTATCATCAAAGATTAAAGATTTACCTTCCTGCCAGTGTGCCAGAGAATCACCAACCACTATTCCGCATTTCTCAGAATTAGATACTTTTACCGCTAGATGATATCTCAAAAGACCATTATAGTAACCTCTATGTATTGGTATTTCTTCATTTGCTTTAAGGATAGAAAAAAAAACTGTTTTAGATCCAGGTATTAATTTTAAAGTTTTACAAGTAACCGGACAAAGCTTTACGTGCTCATCAATCCAGTAATCCGCTATTTTAAGTACAAAGCTCTTCCACTTGTCATTACTACATAAAAATTCTTCATCCTTAAAAATATTTTGTAGATTAGATATTTTCTCAGGATTTTTAAGTAAGAATTCTAACTCATTCTTTATTTCAGAAGCATTCTCTTCAACATCATTGACCCAAGGAAAACTATTCACTTCATAAAACTCTTTATTACCAAATACAGAAAACTTGATATTCAAAAGTTCTAAACTATTATGTATAAATTTAGCTATTTTATTTTTTAAAAAAAGCATTTATAAATCAAGGTCTTACTACACAAAAGTTTGAATTACTTAACAAAGTTCATCATGCAATCTAAGCTTTTAAAATAACTTAGACTAATAATATCTTTTTTAGTTCTATTTAAGAAAATTTGTTTTTTAGGTTCAAGTACTATTGAACTAAAAATATACTTCATTAGATATTTTTGAGCTAGATCTTTAGCTTCAGACTGAGAATTATCACCTCTCATCATAAAGCCTGTAACACAATCAGCGAAAGCATATTTAGCAGCATCTTCATTTTCAGTCGTAATTAAAACTACCACTGGAGTATTAATACCAAAATTTATTTTTTGTTTTAAGAGTGCATCAATATTTTCAACACCAAATTGATAATCAACAACAATCAAATCATATTTATTTTTACGTACAAAAAGCTTTGTTTGACTAGGATTGATAGTTTGGTCAATAAACAATTCAGCAACTCCATCTAGGCAATCGGTAAAAAAACCACTAACGGATGAACTATCATCTACGATAAGTATTCGAACATTTTTGTATTTTTTTTCTAAATTAACTTTTGAATTAAAAACTAGTGAGTCAAATGATGAGGTATCTTGCATAATTATATTCCTTAATGTTTATATTCCTCGTTATTTAATAAATTAACCAAGCTATAAAAGGATTTTAAAGATTTAATATATTATCAAGAACACTTAATACTATAGACAGTAGAGTAATTCAATTATCAAAAAACCATACTTTACACTTTATATAAAGGGGAGAGAGTATAAGTGTTTGACAGTATTAGCCAATATTGTGGTTTTGGTAATTATTTTCAAGCTGGACTTGCAACTATAAGCAAGACGGTGAGCGATTTATCACAGGATATTGGTGATTTATCATTAAAAATTTTCAATGTGGGTAGAAAGGCAGTTAAGTATTTAGTCAAAGACTCAATACTTGATATAAGCCTTAACGAATATCAAGCTCAAAGAGCAAAAGAGGTATTAAATAATGCAAAAACAAGAAATGGCGCAAGAACTGATCATCAAATTGCTCAATACCATGATTCGATTAGATATACAAAAGGAAATGATGCAGGGATATTTCAAAGTCACAAAGCCAGTGGAGATGAACCTAAGAAATTGGTTATTCTTTTAATGGGTAACTTGCAAAGTCCTGGAATGTCAGAAGATGAAGCAGGTATTCTAAAAATCTATAATGAACTAAAAAAAGCAGATCAACACGACTTGCTTATTTGTAGAGTAGGTAATTCTCATGAGGATTTGAAACACAAATTTTATCTAAGTAATGATGCAAGATTAAATACTGATGTAGTCTATGAGCACATTTCAAATTTAATAGAAGATAGATGTCACTTAAAAGGAAGTTATTCTGATTATAAAAAACCAAAGGAAATTGATGTAGTTGGTTTTAGTTGGGGAGCAGGGGTTCAAAAGAAACTTGAAAATAGATGGCAAAAAATAACTGGTACAGAGCACGCTAGAACGGCATGCATAGATGCCATTCAATATGGCTGTAATAATTTCGGTGATGCAGTTTGCAAAAGACCAGACTACTCATCACAGCATCTAAATATTTACCAAAATAATGAATATTCACTAAATGGTGATAAAAATAAAAAAGAAAAAGAGAAAGATGTTTTTATAGATGTAAATCAAATTGATCCTTCTAAACCAAATCACAGAACCATAGATGATTCTCAGGCTGTAATTAAAAAGGTTTTGGATTATATTAATTAGATATTGAATTTCCAAAAATATCCTTTTCGTAAGCACTAATAAAATCTTTACAGCATTTTTCAGCAAAGGAATAATCCCCGATATTAAATAACTTATTAGTTTCATAATCAGCTTCATTCCTTTTTATTCGAAGAGAATTAAGTTTGTTTGCACGAGTTTGATTCTGAAAATCAAGCTTCCCTAGTTCAAATGGAACCCATTTATGTTTATTGGTTCTTGCTTGTGAACCAGGAATAGACTCGGGAAAGTCTATATTTAGGACTTGAGTTAGGTAGATAAAGGATAAATTAAAAGCACAATAATAGAATCTACTAATGAGTATTCTTAATTCATTTTGACTGAGCTTTACTTTATTTGCAAGAATTTCATCCTTATACAAGTAGTATTCTCTCCAATCAAACAAAACAGTCATTAATCAAAAATAGGGTTTAAAACTATTCTATTATACGATTTTTGAAAAAAACATTTTGTCCAGAATTGATTAATCATCTCATAAAAACACAATTTTCTCTCAATATGATTACCACCTTGAATATCTTGCTTATCAGGTACATAAAAATTAATGCATATAACTTCATTTAAAGTTTCTTCATCAAGCTTTACTTCAATAGATAAGTTATTAATACTATAAACTTCCATTAAAAATACTATTGAAGAATTTAAAACTTGAATAATGCTCTCATTTTTATCAAAGAAATTTAATATTGAAGAATTTTCTGATGAGAGATTATACTTATAAGAAAGTAACTTGAATATTGATTTGTTTCTATCTATATCACTCTTTTTTGAAAAAAAATCATTTAGGTTTGTAGATTCTTCACAATCAAAAACTTTTTTAAAAAGTATGTGATTATTCGTTAAAAAATTTATTTCAGACTGAATATTTTGTTCTATTTGTTTACTTGATTCAACAATGTCCATCTATATATCTATACCCTTAATTAGATAATTACCTTTTAATTTATATGAGACGAGGTGATTTTCACAACTATTTCCTCAATTAAGAAGTGTTTATAAATGACAATTATTGTAATATAACTCGGAATATATTAATACATTATTTTCAATACTAAGTACTGTTATGCATATATCTTAAGCAGAAACATGGAGCCTAAAATCATCTAGCAAAAGACAAGGGTATTAGAAATTTATCACAATTAATTCAGCTAATAAATATTTATTAAGAATAATAAACTCGCAGCAATGACGTCTTACATATCAAATTAATCTCAATAAAAGTGGTGGTCAGAGGCATGGACATGAGCGCTAGCTCATGGCAGTCACAAAAGGCGAACTTCAAGGAAATGGATTGCTTCGTCGCATAGCTCCTCTCAATGACATATTAAATATCAGATTAATCTCAATAAAAGTGGTGGTCAGAGGCAGAATTGAACTGCCGACACGAGGATTTTCAGTCCTCTGCTCTACCGACTGAGCTATCTGACCAGATAGAAATGCGGTTTGCTTAACTTCAAGAATATAGCATAAGTATTTTAGATGAATGCCAAGCGAAATCAAAGATTTAGTTAAAATATAAGAAGGCATGGACTTATCGGAGCTTAGATAATATCACCAAAGTTCAGGACACCCGCGTATGACTTAGTTCAAGGCATGTTCGAGGCGAAAAAGCTCAGTTTACTGTTTGTAAATGAGCATTTTGAGCCGAGAACTAACGCAGAAAAGTTCCTTTTATCCTTTCGCTCATAGCCACCAAGCAAGCTTGCGGCTACTCTCTACAGTCTAAACTAAGTCAAACGCGGGTGTCCTGAGATATAGTCATATCTCATATCTGCTGATATATTAGTTTTGATTATGGATTTTATTAGTACTCATTCTTTAAGCGCAATTCTTTTATTACTAACAGCAGCAGCAGCGCTGATATCTCTTTTAAAATTAGACGAAGCAGGAGCAAGGAAAATTGCTTTAGGTGCTAGTTTAGCTGTACTTGCAATATCACTACATCAGTACTTTAATTTAATTGATCCAAGCAATACCAATTTGCAATTAGTAGAAAGCTATAAGTGGATTGGAAATATAAATTTTGCACTTGGTATAGACGGTCTATCTTTTTCTATGGTCTTGCTAAATGCAATCTTACTTCCTGTTGTATTACTAGCTTCAAAACCAATCGCCCAGAAAGGTAAACCAAGACTTTACTATTCATTGATTTTAATTTTAAGTGTTGCTGTAATGGCTGTATTTATGGCAAAAGATTTGTTTGTATTTTTCCTTGCTTGGGAATTAGAGCTGGTTCCTATGTATTTCTTGATTAACATCTGGGGTAGCAAAAACAGAAACTACGCTTCAATGAAGTTCCTTTTATATACTTTTGCAGCAGGTGTTTTACTTTTAATCGGGTTCTTTTGGTTAATGACAGAAACTGGATTTCAAAGTTTTGACATGAAAGAGCTTGCAGTACTCGCACAGAGCCTTTCTTATAACGTGCAATTACCTATCTTTATACTTTTTGCAATATGTTTTATTATTAAACTTCCTTCAGTACCTTTTCACACATGGCTACCAGACGCTCACGTTGAAGCGCCAACACCAGTCTCTATGCTACTTGCAGGTATCTTACTTAAAATGGGTTGCTATGGCTTGATGAGATTCGGTTTAGAATTTTTCCCTTTACCACTTGTGAAATTAGCACCAGTGATAGCTGTACTTGGAGCAGTAAACATTCTCTACGGAGCTTATGCTGCGCTCATACAAACAGATTTAAAAAAAGTAATTGCTTACTCTTCGATATCGCACATGGGCTTTATTTTAATGGGAATGGCTGCACTTAACACTGCTGGCTATGCTGGGGCAGCTTTTCAAATGTTCTCACACGGGCTTATTTCAGCGGCACTATTCTTTATCGTAGGAATGATTTATGAAAGAGCTCACACAAGAGAGATCTCAGAATTTGGTGGACTTATCAAAGTTATGCCTCAGACTTTCTTTTTAGCACTAGTAGCAATTATGGCTAACTTAGGTTTACCAGGTTTGTCAGGTTTTGTTGGTGAGACGCTTGTGTTCTATGGTGCATTTTCTTCAAACGCAAGCTCGAGTCTAATTCAAATATCCGCTGCAGTTGCAACACTTGGAGTAATTCTTACAGCTGGTTATATGCTTTGGTTAAATCAAAGAGTTTTTTACGGTGAGATGAATGCTAAATGGTCAGAGCTTAAAGATGCAAATTCTAGAGAAATTTTTATTTTAGCGTTTTTACTTGGACTTACTTTAGTATATGGACTAAACCCAAGTTTCATAAATATGCTTTTTGAACCAATGCTTATGAACTTAGCATCCATAACTGATAAAATAGTTTAGGTGCAATTAACTAAAACCATAAGAATAGCTCACAGTCCTGATTCTGACGATGCTTTTATGTTTTATGCAATAAAAGAGAAGAAGATTGACCTTCAGGGTTTTAATTTTGAATTTGCAAGTGATGAGATCGCCAAATTAAATCAGCTTGCTTTAGACGGACAAGACCAGTACCAAATACTTGCTTTATCCTTTGCAAGTTTATTTCAAGTAGAAGATGAATATGAGCTAATGCCCTCAGGCTGCTCGTTTGCAGGTAAGGATTATGGACCGAAGATAGTAAGTAGTAGGGATGGATTGCTTCGCTTCGCTCGCAATGACGGACAGCACACTCGTAATGATTTAATCAAAATAGCAATTCCAGGAAAAAACACCAGTGCTTTTTTAATAACTCAGCATTATTTAAAAGAAAATTACCCAAACAAATTTAAATATGTTTTTTGCGCTTATGATGAGGTTTTTGATTTACTAGAAAGTAAAAAAGTTGATGCAAGCCTGCTTATTCATGAAGCTCAGCTTAAATACCAAGAAATGGGTTTTGAGCTTTTAGTTGATTTTGGTGTGTGGTGGCATAAAAACTACTCTGGAATTAACATGCCACTAGGCTGTAATGCAATAAAAAAAGACCTGGGTAGTGACTGCATAGCTAAATTAAACAAGCTTCTTAAAGAGTCAATCTTATGGGCTAAAGAGAATTTTAGCGAGAGCATGGAATATTCAAGAAAATTTGCACAGAACAACTTAGATGATGCAAATGCCATCAAGTATCTTGATATGTATGTAAATGACACTACAATTGAACTTAAGGAAGATGATTATAAGTCAATTCAAGTTTTGAGAAAGTATTTTATAGGGATTAATTAAGCAGCATTTGCAGCTAAAACTTCAGCAAGATCTCTATTTGGAGACTCTGTTTTAGAAGCTAGAGTAACTTTGCCAACAACTGGTACTCTTTCAAGAACAGCTTTTGGAGCCTCACTTAATTTCTCTAACTGAGATCTGACAAATTCTATTGGATCAGCTAAAGCAGCCTCTGGATTTTCTTTTGCAGCTTTTAAGCTAGATTTAAATGCTTTAATAAAACTACTTGCAAAATCATCTGATTCAAAAATATTTCTCAACTCATTAACAGAATCAGGAAGTCTTGTATTTGAAATCTCCTCAATATTTCTAGCAAAACTTAATAACTTTTTATCGTCTAAGTTTTGAATAGCATCTATTGCACCAGTAAAACCATTCTCTTTAAAACCTTGAGAAACTTCTCTTGGCAGTAATTGTTCTAATGTTTTTAAACCTTGACCGTTATCTGCCTTAGTTTGAGCAAATTCTACTCTTTGAGGTATTACTTGCTGCGGTAATTTCAGTGTTGGTGTTTTCATTACAAAAAGAATAGTAACCTTAAAGCACTAGATCCAGTGGCTTGAGAAATTAATAAAAGATAAATAAGCTCTATCCGCTTACAGTGTCTAAGCAATGAAACTCTTGCTTTATCTGAATTATTTCAAGCTGGTCATTCCAATGGGTTCAAACTTCCCTACGCAAAGAAAAATCCTGTGATTTTCTCTTTGCTCCAGTCGTTTTCACCTCATTTTCATTTTAAGCTTGAAATAATTCAGATAAAGCTATTGGTGTTAATTAGGTCTAATTGCAATCAAATAAAAACACCTTTTTTCTAAGCGTTTGCGAAGCTCAGGCGCAGAAAAAAGAGTGATTTTATTTGATTATTGCAATAGAGTTAATGATTATTACTTAAAGTATTAACAGATTATAGGGCTTTTAAAACATATGACCAACCAACAATACTACCATTATTATCTTACATTAGTAAAACTACTAAAATACTCAAGAGACTTATATAGACCTTCATCAAGCTGTACTTTTGGCTGCCATTCAAGCAGTCTTTGGGCAAGAGTAATATCTGGACGACGACGCTTAGGATCATCTTCAGGCATAGGAATACTTACTAATTTTGAACTTGACTTAGTCAAGGTAATAATCTTCTCGGCAAGTTCTCTTATCGTAAATTCATTAGGATTACCTATATTTACAGGGAAATTATAATCAACACCCATTAACCTGACAAAACCATCCACCAGGTCATCTACGTACTGAAAACTGCGTGTTTGCGAGCCGTCACCACATAAAGTGATGTCCAGGTTATTAATCGCTTGATAGAGGAAGCTACAGACCACTCTGCCGTCATCAACACGCATACGGGGTCCATAAGTATTAAAAATCCTTACTATTCTGGTATCAATATGATGTTTACGGTGGTAAGCCATAGTAATAGCTTCAGCAAAGCGCTTAGACTCGTCATAGACTCCGCGAGGTCCTACTGGATTTACATTTCCGTAGTAAGACTCTGGTTGAGGATGAATTTCAGGATCACCATAAACCTCAGAAGTTGATGCTAAAAAAAACTTCGCATGTTTTTCTTTTGCAAGTCCCAAAGCATTATGAGTACCCAAACTACCAACTTTTAAAATTGGAATTGCTAATTTTTCAAAATCTACAGGACTCGCTGGGCTAGCAAGATGCATCACCCAATCAATATCATCATCAATCTTTATATACTCAGAAACATTATGTTCAATAAATTTAAAATCAGGATGAGACAAAAGATGCTCAATATTTTTCATCGAACCCGTTACCAGATTATCAACAACAATTACTTTATTAAAGTCCTTAATTAATCTATCAGCAAGATGAGAACCTATAAAACCAGCTCCACCAGTGATCAATATAGTTTGATTTGTAATTAATTGCGGGTTCATAACTAAGCTTGTCTTCCCATACCAATATATTTGAAACCGAGTGCAGCAATGGACTTAGGATCATATTGATTACGTCCATCTAAAAATAAATTACCACTCATAGATTTTAAAATAGCTTTCATATCTAAATTTCTAAACTGTTCCCACTCAGTGACAAGGATTAAAGCATCAAGACCTTCTGCCATTGTATAAAGATCATCAAAATACTCAATATTTAAATCTGGATTTTGTTTTTTGCAATTTGGAATCGCAACAGGGTCACAAGCTCTAACCTGAACGCCAGCTTTTAAAAGAGCTCTTGAAATATCTAAAGAAGGTGCATCTCTCAGGTCGTCTGTGTTTGGCTTAAAAGCAATTCCAAGTAAACCAATTTTTTTTCCTTTTAGGATTTTCAAATTCTCTTGAAGTCTTTTTATAACAAGTTCTCTTTGCATGTAATTGACTTGCTTTGTAGATTCTAAGATTGAAGGATTATAGCCATAGTCATTAGCAATACTTATCAAAGCATCAACATCTTTGCCAAAGCAGCTTCCACCCCAGCCAATTCCAGCATGTAAGAATTTATGACCAATCCTAGTGTCAGAGCCAATTCCACGCATAACTTCATTTACATCAGCTCCCACTAAATCACAAATATTTGCAATTTGATTTGCAAAACTAATTTTTGCTGCAAGAAAACTGTTTGCACTATATTTAATCATCTCAGCACTTGTAACATCAGTACCTATAACTTCCACTTTTGGAAAATCATTTGGACGAGGACAATAATCAGGTGCTTTAAATTTTTGTTCAGAAAGCTCTCTATAAAGCTCTTTGAGCTTTACTAAGGACTCAGGTTTATCAGCACCAAGTACGATACGATCAGGATAAAGACTATCACTGATAGCTGATCCTTCTCTTAAAAATTCAGGGTTTGAAGCAACAGCGAAATCAACTTTTTCTATTGTTGTTACACCTGATGCATCCTTAGAGCTGCGCTGAGCGATACCGTTTTCAACAAGCATTGAAACCCAATTACCAGAGCCAACTGGGACTGTAGATTTGTTTACCACAACAGCACCCGGTTTCAGGAATTTCCCAATAGTTTCTGCCGCAGATTGCAAGTATGTTAGATTAGGCTCACCATTTGGCAGCGAGGGAGTGCCAACCGCAATAAAAACAAAATCACCATGGGAAATAGCTTCTTGTGAATTAGTCGTAAATTTAGGGAAAGTATTATTTTTTTTACAGTCTTGAAGAAGTAGATCTAAACCCGGCTCGTAAATTGGAATCTCACCATTGTTTAGCGAATTAATCCTCTCCTCATTAATATCTAAACAATAAACATCATGCCCTAAAAAAGCAAAACAAGATGCAGTCACAAGACCAACATAACCAGTACCAATTACACTAACTTTCATAAGAAAATCGCTGTTTTATTAAAAACTGCAAGTTCAATTATAGCTTTTATATGAAATTGAGCCAATAAATACATATTTTATTAGAGTTTTTTATTAGGGTAATGTAATTCATTGACAGTTTAAGTAATAATCATTAACTCTATTACAATATTCAAATTAATACTAATAGTTTCATCTCAATTATTTCTAGCTTAAAATGGAAATGAGGTGAAAACGACTGGAGCAAAGAGAAAATTCATGATTGGCGAACCAGTCTGAAATTGCTTACGCGACTAAAGTGAAATTACGAGCGGATGCGTTTGTGAGACAATCATAGAGTTTTCCTTTGCGAAGGGAAGTTTGAACCCATTGGAATGACCAGCTAGAAATAATTGAGATGAAGCGAGAGAGTAATTACTAAGTAAATGTCAACAAATTATGTGACTTTTACAGCAATAACTTTTAAGCTTACTTTACTAAGTATTAAATTATCTAGAAGCAAAATTTATACTTCTAATTTTATGCTTCTCAAAATCTTTAATTAAACTAGATTGATTTTTAGCAGAACCCCTATAAATCCTATCGTCTAATCTTTTTGTTTTGACTGAAGGCAAAATATTTTCATCAGATCTATTTAAACTATATCTATTTTTATAAAGTTTTTTATCAAGATCAATTGCTCTTTGAATTTCTTCTCCAAGTTGGACTTGCTTATTATTAATAGAAGAACTATTTTCAGTAGAAAAACTTACATCATCGTATGAAATACTAATGGTCTGTGCGTTTATTGTTTCAAATTGACTTGTCATCCCTACCTGTCCCTTGCTTATACTAAAACATACTATTATTAAGAGCTAGTTATGCTTCCAGTAATTCCTAGATCAATCTCTTGCTTAGGTGTAAGAGTTGCACCATTAGTGATTAAAGCATCAACAATAGCTGCTTGTGTGTATAAAATATCTGCATTAACTTTATCAAAAGACGCAAATTCAGGACTAAATTCATGCTTATATTTACTTATATTTTCTCTTTGCTGTGCGTTGAGTAAGAAACCGTTATCAATCATGGCGTTTGCAGCATCACCATAGAAAAGAGCATCTTGAGCTTCTTGCCTTGAAATAACTTGTCCTTTAGTTGGAGTTGGACCTGGAGAATAAGTAAACTTATTATTACCTAAATTAACAAAATCCAAATTTTTAGCCGTCATGATTCTTGACCTACCAATATTTTTTTCTTGAAACTGGCTCACTGATGAATTAGTAGCAGTATAATCTCTGGCAGTGCCTGGAGTTCCAGGTGATTTAACACTTTGAGCAGAATATTTATTAGTATTAGCTTCAGTAGTATTTGCTATAGAAAAATCTTCAGTATTGTTTTTAGAATTTGTTTGAATTGTAGTTGTTAAATCTGAAATTGAATTACGAACACCTGCAACAGATTCCCTACCAACACTTTGCTGGCTGTAAGGGCTAAAAACTGTGCTATTAGTGTTTTGAATATTGTTTGATGTATCAATATTTCCAGCCATAATTTTTCCTGAAGTGATTTGTACATTTATAGGTTAAAAAGCGGTTAAGATATCTATATTCAATATGAGCATAGTTGTTGTTGATTATAAAAGTGGTGGGAATTTGTTTAGCTTGCTAAATAGTCTTGAAAGTATAGATGCAAAATTCTCTGTAAGCTCAAACCCACATGAGATCAAGCAAGCTTCTAAAATAATATTTCCTGGAGTAGGAAGCTTCAATGCAGCAATGACAAAGCTCTGTGAGCTAGATTTAGTGAGCGTTTTAAAAGAAAAAATAGATGAATCATGTCCATTTCTTGGTATTTGTGTCGGTATGCAGGTCTTATTTAGCGAGGGTGAAGAATCGAGTACTCCCAATCAAAACACAAAAGGTATCGTAGCTATCCCAGGAACCGTAGCTAAGTTAGCAAAAAAAGAAGGCTTTAAAATTCCACATATGGGCTGGAATCAAGTGAAAATCTCTTCCACTCAAAACCCATTGTTTAAAGGGATTGAGGATAATAGTGATTTTTATTTTGTACATAGTTATGCATGTAAAATCAATGAATCTAATTTGATACAAAAAAAATTTCCAAATGCAGAGTTTTCATCAACCGAGCATTCTGAAATTTTCATTAGCTCGTTTTGGAATGGCGAAAACCTCTTTTCAACTCAGTTTCACCCTGAAAAAAGCTCAATACAAGGTCTTAAGGTTTTAAAAAATTTTACAGAACTAAGTCTTTAACATCAATTTCAAAATAATTAATATCAAGACTTTGAAGAGCTTTGCGCATTAATTCAGCAAGAGCATCATAGTTAATTTTTTTACGATAAGCAGGTTCAAGGTAAACTTCCTTAATTACAGCTTTCAAACTTGGTCTTAGATTAGGTTTTGAAGCATTAATATTCTCAAGTGTCATATAAGCAAATCCAAAAATCAAATCTTGATTTTCAAAAGTTAAAACTTTTGCACCCTTGGAATCAACAAGCTTATCTATATATTCGTTCCAAGTAAGACCAGAGTTTTGAGAATTTTTTAACCAATGATCATCACCTTTCATCTGCTGAATCATCGTTAAGTTAGCCCAAAGCTCAGTCACTCTATCAACATCATAATTACTACTTGCTTCACGCACATAAGTAGAGCTTTTTTCAGCAAGTACCGTAGATGTTGATTTAGATGATTTTTGTTGTGTTTTTTGCTCTGAACTTAACATTTATTTTGCCCAATGAATTATAAAGAAATTGTATAGTCTAATGATAGCTTAAACTAAAATTCTTTGCAATAGAACAATAGACTTATATTTAAAGAATATTGTTGCCACTATGATAGATATAAAGCAGATCGAATGATGAAATTGAGTTAAGAATAGGTTAAAAATAGCAGACCTAAATTAAAGAAACTTAAGAATAAGTGAAATCACCTAGAAAGCCACATAATTTGCTCATCGATTTGAGGAAAACCACTTTCTTGCATGATTTCAGTTAAATCTAAACCCGATAAAGAAGAAAATGGATTCAGATCAAAAATCTCTTCGATAGAACTCAATTTACTCTTATTCCAAACTTCATCAAAGATATAAGACTTAGCATTAGGATGTCCATTATTTTTCAAATAGTTAATTAAAGACAATTTAGCATCATCATAAGTACCAAGCTCATCAACTAATTTAACTGCAAGTGCTTGCTCTCCAGTGTAAATAAGTCCCTGAGCGATTTCTTTTAACTTCTCCATTTCAATACCTCGAGCGGTATGTATATCCTCTAAAAATTGTTTGTAAGAATTATCTATTAAAGCTTGATAAATTTGTCTTTCTTCTGGATTTATATCTCTACTTCCACTACCCATGTCTTTAAATTTACCAGCTTTAAAAGTCTGATCACGAAGACCCAACTTATCAAATAAACCTTTGTAATTCAATCCCTGACTAATGACGCCGATACTACCAGTCAAAGTTCCTTTGTTAGCAACAATCTTATCAGCAGCGCTGGCTATATAGTAGCAACCACTCGCACAAACATCAGACATACTCACAAACACAGGTTTACCTTTTGCTCTTAACTTCAAAACTAGACTATAAATCTCTTGACTTGTAGCAACCGTTCCACCTGGACTATTTACTCTTAGTAAAATTGCTTTAGTTGAATTATCATCTAGAGCTTTTCTAAGTTCCTTTCTAAGATTCTCTGCATTGAAATCAGCTCGAAAAGGCGAACTTGAGCTAAATGAATCATGAATTACACCCTCTAATGGAATTACTTTAATTATTTTTGAGCCAATTGCATTTTTTAAAATTTTACCCTCAACGCCTGAATTAACGTTCGCAACTTGTGATTTTAGACTTGGTCTTATAAGAGCTATTAAAGCAGCAATCGCACAAAGAATAATAAGTGTTAGAGCAATAGTCTTTTCTTTCATATAAAAAACAATAGCATTGAGCTAAAAAAAGAGATATAGGGCGCAATTCCAAAGCTTAATATCTATGAAAATCCTTGATATTAACTGAAATCAAGCTTTGGAAGAATTTTCGCTCTAAATACAATAGACATTTTGTGAAAGTCGGAATTATCCTTAGCGCAACTTCCGCCGAGTGGCGTCGTTGCGACCTTTTTTCGGGCGACATCTACTGCGAAACGATGTTTCGCAAGATGTCTAATTAAAGGCAATCTCTGTAATAGTTTTATATCAGTTTGGTTACCATTAAGATTGCCTTTATGTGATTGATTTCAAACCGTAATTAGTTTTACGATAAATAATTAATTTTTAACCTAAAGGTTTGGAATCAATCAAATATAGGTTAATATAATTTTGATGACCAAAGAAAACTTAAGAGCCATGGTACTTGCAGCTGGAATAGGATCAAGACTTGCACCACTAAGCGACAAACTACCAAAGCCATTAATTCGAATTGGTGGCAAGGTAATCATGGAACATATACTTTTACTTTTAAAAGATCACGGTATCACAAACGTCATATCAAACACTTACCACTTAGCAGATCAAATTCATGATTACTTTAGAGATATTGAAAAAACAGATGGAATAAAACTACAGTTTGTGCATGAAGAAAAGCTATCTGGTGTTGCTGGAGGGATTCGTGAATGTAGAGATTTTTTGGAGAAAGGAACTGCTTGCATTATTATGGGTGATGCACTCACTGACATTGATTTAACCGCTCTTTACCAAGAACACAAAAAAGCAGTTGAAGAAAATCAGTGCCTTGCAACAATAGCAATGATGCAAGTAGAAGACACCAGTCAATTTGGTGTAATAGTGACAAACTCAATGCTTGGCTCTAATGCAAAAAATTCAAACAATAAAAACCAAATAATAAAATTTCAAGAAAAACCAGAAAAAGAAGATGCTCTTTCTAATTGGGCAAACACAGGAGTATATTTTTTTGAACCAGAAATTTATGATTATATTCCAAGCAAACAAGAAGCTCCTAAATATGACGTAGCGGGAGATTTATTTCCTAAATTACTTGAGCTTGGCAAATACATTCAAGCTGTTCCTGTTAAACAAAATACTTACTGGGCTGACCTAGGAACACCAACTCAATACTTACAAAGTGTTCGAGATATACATAATAAAAAAATACATTTAAGCTCAATTGAAGACTTAAATTTAAACATAAAATTACCAGAAAGCTCAGTAATCAAAGGCTATTGCGATATTTCACAGAATGTAACAATAGAAGAAAATGTAATAATAGAGAACTGTGTTATTTACCCTAATACAGTTATTAAAAGTGGTTCAGAATTAAGGAACTGTATTATAGGTGAAAGCTCTTATATCAAAGAAAACTCAATAATTTCAGATGAAATAATTGCAAAAAGTCCTGTTAATACCAACCCCGCATCTTAAACTATCGTGCCAAGCAGAGCGGCTTAGCTCTGCAACAGCCACATTAATTAAATCTATGAGGGATTAGGTGGTATGTGTAGTATAAAACTGAAAATAAAATTATTATTCAAGTAGAATTAACTAAAAGGCTTGCATTAAGTATAATTTCAGGTAACATATTTTCTTAGACACAAGAATCCCCCCCGCTATGGACTTGTTTTGTAGCGGTTGTGTCTTAATTTTAAAAATAAACTAGATTATTTCAAGTAAGCCCTCTACCGTTAAGAACAGGTTATGAAATTTCTTGTAAAAAAAATGTTTTGTCAACTCTTATATAGTCGTATAAATATGACTAAGCCAATTAATACTAATTCACAGATCTTCAGCTCGCCAAAAGCAAACTTAGCTCAAACACAAAATTTTGTAGATAAAGTTACAAACAATGCTGGTCTAAGTGATCTTCGTGAAAATGGAGTAGCAAGTTTTAAAAAAGTTTTTATTCAAACCAAAAATAATGTTCACGTAGAATTTGAAGCACCTGGTGAACAAAAATTATCAGCAAACATAAGACCCGGTCATAAAAATACACTGTGGTCTAATGCATAAGTATATTTGTCACGAAATCACCCATAGCAGCGTTAAATACGCTAAAAATGCTTACGCATTTTCTTAACGCTAGACCATAGTCCCTCGGCGCTTTGCGCCTCACCAAGGGCGAAGGTGATCTTACTGTAATGTCCCGCGAAAAAGGGCCAAAATAAATTAAAAACTTTTCCTTCCTAAGATCGTCTATAAGATAATAAGGAGA